>NZ_JBEPPB010000003.1:0-353434 GCF_040547105.1 Arthrobacter sp. UYCu511 | reverse complement strand
CTCAGTCCCCCCGCGGGGTTGGTGCAGCGGGGCCGCCCCCCCCCCCCCCGCCAAACCCACCAACAACCCCCCCCCCCCCCCCCGGGGGGGGGGGGGGGGCCCCCCCCCCCCCCCCACCACCAACCCCTGCCGATGGAAGCAGCCATGAAGAGCATCAACGCATTGAAAGTAACCGGCCTTGTGCTGATTGCTGTCATGCTGGCAATGTTCACCGTCCAGGGGAGCTATGCACTGTGGAACAAGGCGGTTAGCTCCAACGCCGGTACTGTGCAGGCCGCCGATTTCAGGATCAGCTTGACTGATACCAACACCAGTAAAGTTACTGACATGACGTTGCCCAACGGCACCGCAGCAACGCTTTCACTGAGCAGTACCGCCATGGGCGTCATCATCCCGGGGCAGAGTAGCTATGCGGGGGTAGAAGTGAAAAATATTACTGATGCCGGCGGAGTTTTTACCGTCCGGGCCAGTACCTCCACTCCCACCATTGGCAACACCGCTGGATCATCCTTGGCACCGTATCTGAGCGTCAAAACCGCTACCGCGAGTTCACTGTCCCAGTGCCGCCAAGCAACACTTTATGACGGGGTCCAAGACTCCGAAACACCAATAGTTGACATCATCAAAAATGGTTCCGGAGTGTTCTGTTTCCAAGTCAGCCTTGCCGCCACCATGCCCGCTTCCCTGAGTGGGCAAAGCGCCCAGGTCACCATCCCGATCCTCGTCAACCAACTCTAAAAGGGACTCGCCATGTCTGTCATCAGCCACTCTGCCATTGATCTTGCGCCCCGTAATGACGCGGCTGCCGCAGAACAAGGCCGTCGCGGCGTGCTACCCCTCCTGGGCCAGGCACTGAGCTACGTGCTGCTGCTGACCGTGGCCATGGCCGCCCTAGCAATGATTGTCATTCCCCTGGCCACAGGATCACAGACCTACTCAGTGCTGACCAGTTCCATGGCCCCGAAATATGCTCCCGGAACCTTTCTGGTAGTCAAGCCCACGCCGTTTGAGGCGTTGCGGGTAGGTGATGTCATCACCTACCAGATTGAATCAGGCAAGCCCGGGGTCATCTCACACCGCATCATCTCCATTGGAGCTAGCCAGTCCGGTGAACGCGAGGTTCGAACCCAAGGCGATAACAATTCTCTTCCGGACCCCAACCCAGTCCTGGGAGTTCAGGTCAAGGGCAAGCTGTTCTACGCCATTCCGGTGGTGGGTTTCATCGCCAACAGTGTGGGCCAAGAACGGGACAGCATTATCCCCATTCTCGCTGCAGCATTCATTGGTTTCGGGGCGCTGAGCATGGTTCGCGGGGCTCTCGAAAAGAAGCGGTCCGGGCGTAACCCCAGGCACAGCCAGTGACGGGAGCCAAGACGCGCGTCTTCACCGGCTTGCTGGTGCGGCGCGGGATTCGGACAGCCGCCGTGGTGGTGATGGTTGCTTTGTCCGTAGCTGCACCAGCTCAGGCCGCTCCAGCACTGACTGCACCTGCTCAGGTTGCTAATAGGCCTGAGCCACTGCTGGAGCTTAGCGGTGACGGCATCCATTACAGGACGGAAAAGTCCCTCACAGTGCTTGAACCGCACAGAGGCTATGTCCCTGGCGAATCACGAACCGGTGTTATTTGGGTTCGCAATACCAGCAGCCAGGCCAACAATTTTGCTCTCGCGGTAGCTAATACGGGCTCGGGAAAAGATTCTGCCATAGCCAGCTATTTGCAACTCGAGGCACGTTCGCACCGTTGGATCTCCAGCGCAGCTGTTCCTGCCAGATCCGGAGCCTGCACCACCATAATTGAAGGCTGGAAAATTGCCAGTGGTGAATCCCTGCGTATTGAGCTCAGCCTGGCGTTGAACATCAACGCGCCGAATTCCACCCGTCACCAAGAGAGCCTCCTTGATGCCATTTTCCTTTTGCAGGAGCCGGGCGGGGGACAAGCTGTATCTGCCTGCGCAACGCAAGAGGAAGCCCTCGGCGCCGGGGCTTCCATAGGCAGGGTCCCGGTCAGCGGACGCCCCGGGGACAGCGCTAACGCCGCCGCGGGTACCACTCAACTTTTCATTCAGGAGGAAGCGGACCTGGGGCCCCTGTGGGAGCTAGCGCAATGGGGACAAAGTAATGTTGTCACTACCAGCCGCAGCCCTTGGCCGTGGCTGGTAATCCTTAGTGCAGGTACGTACGTGGTGATTTCACTGAGAAGGCAAAGAAGGAAAAGAAGAACTCAATGAACCCCCATCAGCTAGATGTTCTTGGCCAAGCCAGTGGTCCGGATGAGAAGAACCGGCGCGTGTCTAAGCTGCCCGGAATGAGGGTTGCCGGCGTTGCCTTTGTCCTGACTCTGGGTCTGGGAGCGGGCGGCATTGCGGTAGCAAACTGGAACCAAAGCGCCACGGCCACCATTGACATCACCGCTGGTGCGGCGCCCGCTCCGTCTCCCACGCCGTCGGCCGTTCCTTCAGTCTCTCCCACGCCCTCGGCTTTGCCCTCCGCACCCAGCCAGCCGCCAGCGGTAGATGATGGCACCGGGACCATTGTGGTCAACCCTGCCATCAGGACATTGCCGGCAATGGTTGATGCCGGCACCATGAGTTGTGAGAGCTCCGGAAGTTCGGGACGTGTGGATGTTAGCTGGGAAGGGAAACGAACCAGCAATATCAGCTATATGGTGACGCTGAAGTCCCAGACTTCTCAGACAGTTTTCCTACAGACCCAAACTGTCACGGCCAAAAACGCTATTTTTACACTGGGAAACACCAACTCCTCCTACGGCATCTACTTGCTGCGTATCCAGCCGGTCAATACCGCAACGGGGGCTGTGGGGGATCCGAGCTATAGAACCATGCGCTACTTCGGGAAAAACAATTTTGGTTGCGACTACGGTGCCGCCAACATTCAGCCGCCTTTGGGCGCTTTGGTTCTCAGATCGGAGCCCCCAGCCTCCCGGCCCAATGACAATGTTCTGAAACTCAGCTGGACACCCAGTGAAGCTACCAGCTATGTGGTGACTCTTGTGCTCTCCGGCTCTACTCCCAAGTACGGTACGGAATTTACTACCTCGAACCTTGGAGCAACACTGATTTTCCCCCCGCGGTCCTATAACCAGGCCGGAACTAGTGTCTCCAACGCCGCCTTCTTTGGTCAGTACTCCTTGCGAATCCTGCCCATGAATGGCAGCCAAGCTGGAGACCCTGTCTATAAGACGGTGCAGTACGGGCAATACAATTTCAGCGTTTGGTGAGTGCTAAACGCTCACGAAGTGTGCGCCCAGCACGCACGCAGGGATGACAATCTTCATGGTGGTCCCTTTTCCTAGGTGACTCAGAACGGACAAGGTGCCGCCATGCGTTTCAATGATGGTCTTAGAGATCGTCAAACCCAGGCCTATCCCGGGGATGCCACGTTCCACAGCGGTGCCTGCGCGGTAGAACTTTTGGAACAGGCTCGCTTGCTCCGACTCGCTCATACCCAACCCCTGATCACTGACCTCGCAGTGCAAGTCAGTGCCATACGTCCACACCTTCACCGTAAGGGTGCCACCATGGGGTGAATACTTGATGGCGTTCGAGACCAAATTATCTAGCACCTGACTGATCCGTACGCCGTCGAGAAATGCCACCAGCGGTTCCTGGCATTGCTGCTCCAAGATCACATTATTGGCCGCGGCGGATGGTGCAGCAGAGGCAAGGCAATCTGAGAGCAGCTGGGCGACGTTGGCCGGTGCGCGCTCCACAGTGATCGCTGAGTTGGTGAGCAAATCTGCCACCAGTCCGCTAAGACGGTCAGCATTTCTTTCGGCAATGCCCAAGAAGCGGGCTACATCCTGTGGGTCCATGTCCGGTTCTTCAAGGACTAAGGAAATGTATGACTGGATGGCCGTCAGCGGAGTGCGGAATTCATGGGAAACATTGGCCACGAAGTCATTCTTGGCGTTCATCGCCTTGACCATGTCAGTGACATCGTGGAAAGCAATAACGGAACCTTCGCTGGCTCCATCGCCGTGGCGGATCATGCGCGCCGTGGTGGACAGTGCCCGGGCCTCTTCACCAGTGCCGATCCAGATCTGGAAGTTGGTGAACGTTTCTCCATTGATGGCACGGCGCACAGGGCGTGATTCTGGCGCCAGCGGTTCTCGGTCCGGGCTAAAGACCAGAAGCTCACTCTCATTAGGATCGGCATTGTCCACAGGGCTGCCCAAGGAGTGGATGTGCCGTTGCGCTGCGTTCATCAGCTGATCATTGCCGTCAGCATCCACCACCAGTACGCCCACGCCCACCGTGTCCACCACAGTCTCCATAAGACGCTCGCGGTGCTGGCTCTCCGCCAGTGCTTCCCGGAGTTGCTTGTCCCTGATCAGAAGGGTGTTGCGCTGGTGCTCCATGTTGGAGGTTATGACAACCACAGTGATGGCGAAGAGCAAAATTATGAGGGGGAAAAGCAGCGGTTTAGCCAAGGCCACAGCAGTGACGTTTCCGGAGATGAAGACCGAAACCCAGACAATTGACAAGCTTGCTACGGTACTGGAAACTACGGCCGTTTTAGGGGCAATTCCAGAAGCGCATAGCCAAAAAACTGGAAACAATCCTAGTAGTCCGGCTGACGAAAGCAGTGTCTGGCTGCCTTCACGGAAGAATGCCACCACGATGAAATCGAGGTAGGGAATTACCACAATGGAGGACGGATGCAGTTTATCCCACGGGACTACGAAACAAGCTACCGCCAGGAGAGCGTTGATAGTCAAGCCGATCAGCAGACGTGGGTTGCCCCAGAGGCCCGGGTATAGAGCGGCAATCAAAATGCCGGCCAAGGCTACCGTGAGAAAGAACGGGAGCTGGGCAAAGATCACCCGCCCACGCAGGGTTCGCCGGTAGAAGAGATTGCCAAGGAGCTGATTCGGGTGGGTGTCAGGCACAATTACTTCCGCTAAATTTTTTTATCACTTCCCGTGTAGAGGTGAGAGTTGCTCCGGACCAATGTGGCGGCGCTCTCATGCAATTGCTGTCCGGAACGGGAAGAACCAAAGTGTCACAGCTTAAGATGATGTCATACTTGATGTATAAACGGGTCTGTGGGCTCGCAGGACGCCATCTGTGGCGTCATGTTCTAGTTCTCAAAGTGATGTGGTAGGGGAAAAATGGACAGTCCACGTGTGGCTGTAATTGTAGAAGATGACCAGGACATTCGGGAACTGATCAGCGTCATTCTGGGTCAGTCAGGTTTTGAGGTTCATGCAGCCAGCAACGGAGCTGATGGCGTGCGGCTGGTTCGGGATAAGAAGCCTGCAATTGTGACGCTGGATCTGGGCTTACCAGACATTGACGGGTTTGAAGTAGCCCGGCGAATCCGCCTCTTCAGCGATGCTTACATCATCATGCTCACGGGGCGTGCCGATGAAATGGACACGTTGATGGGCTTGGAAACCGGCGCCGATGATTACCTGACAAAACCGTTTAGGCCCCGTGAACTACGGGCCAGAATTAGTGCCATGATGCGACGCCCGCGCTCCGCAGGCGAGGCGCCGGTGGCCGCTGCCGCCGTAGAGAATGTCCCGGTGCTGGCTCAAATGAAAATGCCGCAATCACAGCCTGCACCTGTCAACGCAGCGCAGCCTGTGAGCGCTGTGCTACCGGTGAACGCTGTGCTACCGGTGAACGCGATGGAAACCGCCCCAGTATCCACGGCCGCTCTCTCTGTGAACGGACTGGTGCTCAATAGTAGGGACCGTACGGCGGAAGTGGACGGGACGGAACTTGAGCTGACACGCACCGAGTTTGATCTGCTCCGCGCCATTGTGGACAGTGGGCGGGCGGTACGCACTAAATCGGATCTGGTCCGCTGGCTCCGCGGTGAAGAATACGATGCGGGAACTTACATCAGCGATGCTGACGAGCGCACCATTGAGGTTCATGTTGCAAATTTGCGCCGAAAATTAGGTGATAACCCCCGGGATCCTCGGTGGATCAAGACAGTTCGAGGTGTGGGCTACAAGCTAGTTCACTAGAGCAGGTTCTCTGACAAAAGGGCCTCGATGGGCTTGACCAATGTTGGTCAAGCCCATCGAGGCCTTTTGTTCGTTTGAGCTGTTGGCTGTGGGCGGGTGGGGACTAGTCCTCGATGGTTGCCAGCACTGCACCGGCCGAGACTGTGTCTCCTGCTGCTGCGCTGAGGCCCGTGACGGTTCCGGCGCGGTGAGCTGTGAGGGGCTGCTCCATCTTCATGGCCTCCAGAACCACGATCAGATCGCCCTCGGCCACCACATCGCCGTCGGCCACGGCCACCTTCACAATGGTTCCCTGCATGGGGGAGGTCAGAGCGTTGCCGTTGGCAGCCGCCGGGCCGGAGGTGCGGTTGCGTCCGGCTTTCTTTGCCTTCTTCCCGCCGTTACTTGTTCCATTGGCCACCTGGAACGAGGCAGGCAGCGTCACCTCAAGCCGTTTGCCACCCACCTCAACGGTGACGCTTTGGCGCGTGCCGGAGCCGTCCGCGGAACCGTCCGCGGAACCGGCGGCACCTGCTAAGTCAAAGGCCGGGATGGTGTTGTTGAACTCGGTCTCGATCCAACGGGTGTGCGTGGTGAACGCGGAGCCGTCGGTGGGGGCGAACGCCGGGTCCACCACCACAGCACGGTGGAAGGGCAGCACTGTGGGTAGGCCGCCGATCTGCATTTCCGCCAACGCGCGGCTGGAGCGTTGCAGGGCTTGTTCGCGGGTGGCGCCGGTGACGATGAGCTTGGCGAGCATGGAATCGAAGTTCCCACCAATGATCTCGCCGGCGGTGATCCCGGAATCGACGCGGACGCCGGGGCCGGTAGGCAGCTCCATGGTGGTGACGGTGCCCGGTGCGGGCATGAAGCCCCGGCCCGGGTCCTCGCCGTTGATGCGGAATTCGATGGAGTGGCCACGGATTTCGGGGTCCCCGTAGCCGAGTAGCTCACCGCAAGCCAGGCGGAACTGTTCACGGACCAGGTCAATGCCGGTGACCTCTTCGGAGACAGTGTGCTCCACCTGCAGGCGCGTGTTGACCTCCAGGAAGGAGATGGTGCCGTCGGTGGCAACCAGGAACTCGCAGGTGCCGGCGCCTAGGTACTTGGCTTCCTTCAAGATGGCCTTGGAGGATTCGTAGAGGCGCTTGTTCTGCTCCTCGGTGAGGAACGGTGCCGGGGCTTCTTCAACAAGCTTCTGGTTGCGGCGCTGCAGTGAGCAATCGCGTGTTGAAATTACCACCACATTGCCTGCAGCATCTGCCAGACATTGGGTTTCCACGTGGCGCGGGGAGTCCATGAAGCGTTCTACAAAGCACTCGCCACGTCCAAAGGCTGCCACAGCCTCGCGGACGGCTGATTCGTACAGTTCGGGTATTTCCTCACGGGTGCGGACCACTTTGATACCTCGGCCGCCACCGCCAAAGGCTGCTTTGATGGCCAGGGGAAGGCCAAATTCGTCGGCGAAGTCCAGAACTTCCTGGGTGGATTGCACCGGGTTCTTGGTGCCAGGAACCAGCGGGGCGCCCACTTTTTCGGCGATGTGGCGGGCCTGGACCTTATCTCCCAGGGCAGCGATGGCCTCGGGGGAGGGGCCAATCCAAGTCATGCCTGCGTCAATGACCAGCTGGGCGAACTCGGCATTTTCGGCCAGGAAGCCGTAACCGGGGTGCACGGAGTCGGCTCCCGAGCGGCGTGCGGCGTCGATGATCTTCTCCATCACCAGGTAGGAGTCCGCTGCGGTGGTGCCGCCCAGGGCAAACGCCTCGTCAGCCATCCGCACGTGCAGTGCTTCCCTGTCCGGTTCGGCGTAGACGGCAACGGAAGCGATGCCTTCATCGCGGGCCGCCCGGATGATGCGGACGGCAATTTCGCCGCGATTGGCGATCAGTACTTTGCTCAGCTTTTTTGCCGGGGCAGATGGTGAAATGCTCACTGACGGACTCCTTCTATTCTCAAGAGAGCCTAGCGTGCATATGTGGATTTTCCTCACACATCATGCCCTTTATGCGTGTGGGCGCGACTTCTTTTGTGGGATTCCTACAATTATTGCCTTGGTTACTCTCCGGCAATAAGGCGCAGCGTAGCCAGGTGGTGTTCCCACGCCTGCGTTCCTGCTGCTGTGAGTTTCACTGATGTGCGTGGAAACTTGCCCACGAACGCCTTCTTGATCTCCACAAATCCGGCCTTCTCCAATGCGGAGAGCTGCTTGCTCAGGACCGAATCGCTAACTTGGATGGTGTTGCGTAGGTCCTTGAAGTCCATGGTCTCTGTCCTGGACAGGGCCGCGGCAATGGAAAACCTGACAGGCTGGTGTAGGACCTCGCTGAGCTCATGGCGGGGATGAAGTGGGGCTTCTTCATGTGCTGGCACGCTTCCCGCTTCCTGCTTACTTGCCTTCTGGCCACCTGCCTTTTGTGCCGGTGACCCGTTCATGCCCGCAGCTCCCTGAATGCGGCGGCCAGGCCAAGTGCGGCTAAGGCAGCGGCGGCCGGAATGTAGTAGGCGAGGCTGCCGTGCGGGAAGACGAAGACGCCCACCAGCAGTGCGATGACGTAGAGGCCCATGTATCCGAACATCGATGTCAGGAATCGCCTACTAAAGCCTGTTTTTGTGGTGCGCTGCATGAGTGGCCAGGTGGTGGCGTTGATGGCAGCCCAGATGCCCACTGTCACAGCAAGTAAAGGTGCGCCATAGCCTGTGTGGGCCACTATGTGCAGGCCAATCATGAGCATGGAGCCAAGAATTGCCAGAGAGTTGAAAACCATGGCGGCGGGCCAGCCTGCTGCGTTCGTGGCAGTGGTGCCGATTCCTTCGGCCCGGGCGAGAAGTTCGCGGGCTTCCTCGGCGGAGGGGGAGCTGTTCTGGGCTGACATGAGCGTCCCTTTCATATTCATGAGCCTTGCTTCTGGCTCAACTATACGAAAGTACTTTCTTCCCCGTCAAGTGGTTTCTTAGGCTCATGGGGCCTGCGGGCGCGGACCTAGCTGCCCCAGAAATCCGTAATGGCTACTCCATGTTTGGCCAACAGGCGGCGCAGCGTTGAAATCGACAGCCCCACCACCGTGTGGGGATCGCCCTCCACGCTGGTGATGAACGCGCCTGCCAGGCCATCGATGGTGAACGCGCCCGCAACGTGCAAGGGCTCGCCAGTGGCAACATAGGCGTCAATTTCAGCATCGGAGACGTCTTCAAAGGTGACCGCAGCGCTGGTGAGCTCTCCGTATCCAACGGGAGTTTCGGTGCAGTCCGTGGCGGTGTTGCCTAAAGAAATGAGCCAATGTCCGGTGTGGAGAACTCCCGAGCGCCCGCGCATCAACTGCCAACGTTCCCGGGCAACTGTGGGCTGCCAGGGTTTGCCGTACGGGACGCCGTCGAGCTCAAAGACGGAATCGCAGCCAATCACCAGTGACCCGGACGGGGCGGTGGCAGCGACGGATTCGGCCTTGGCCCGGGCCAGTAGGAGTGCGGTCTCCGCGGGGGTGATGGGGCCGGCGGCGGCAGTCAACGCATCCTCATCGGTGTCAGAAACCTGGACGGTGTGGGTAATGCCGGCGTCGGTGAGCAGTTTGGTGCGGGCGGCAGAAGCGGAGGCGAGGATCAGCTGCAATGTCATGCTCCCAGCCTAAGTGGGGTTCCTCTCTTTGCTAACTTTTGGGGCAGAAAGATCTTGACGTGAGGTGGTGAACGGTGATTCACTAAAGGAGTGAACGAGCGTTCACCGTATTCATTTTCAACGCAAGAGGAAGTACCTGCCAGTGCAATTGCGAGTCCCTCAAGGGAACCAGAGAACCGCCAAGCCAAAGCGCACCTCCCTTGTCATCACCATCTTGTGCCTGGCGGGTACCGTGGTGGCGCTGCAGCAGACCATGGTGGTGCCGCTGCTGCCGGACTTCCCTCGAATCTTGAACACCTCCCCGGAAAACACCTCCTGGCTGGTCACCATCACGTTGCTGACAAGCGCCATTGCCACGCCCATCATTTCCCGTCTGGCGGATATGTACGGCAAGCGCCGCATGATGGTGATCGCCATGATCACCATGGTGATTGGCTCTGTCATTGCAGCCGCGGGCGGTAGCCTGCTCACACTGTTGGTGGGCCGCGCGTTCCAAGGGCTCGCCGCTTCCTTGATCCCCGTAGGCATCAGCATCATGCGTGATGAGCTCCCACGCGAAAAGGTGGCCTCCGCGGTGGCGTTGATGAGCGCTACCTTGGGTATTGGTAGTGCGTTGGGCCTGCCGCTGGCCGGGCTGATCTACCAATCCTTTGGCTGGCAGGCAATTTTCTGGGTTTCTGCCGTGGTGGGCGTATTGCTGATCATCGCCGTCATCATGGTGGTGCCGGAATCTTCCCTACGCACCAAAGGAAAGTTCGACGCCGTCGGTGCTCTCTTGCTCACGGCCGCACTGACATCATTGCTGCTCGCCATCTCCAAGGGTGGGCATTGGGGATGGAGCAGCGAGCCGGTGATTCTGCTGTTCTTGGGAACGGCCGTCCTCCTCGCCTTCTGGTTCCCGTATGAGCTCAAGGTCGGCCAGCCCATGGTGGATTTGCGCACCTCCGCACGGAAACCAGTCCTGCTGACCAACATCGCCTCCATCCTGGTGGGCTTCTCCATGTATGCGAACATGCTCAGCACTACCCAGCAACTCCAACTGCCCAATGTTGGCGGCTATGGTTTTGGGCTCAGCATTGTTATTGCAGGCCTGTGCATGGTGCCCTCCGGGCTTGCCATGGTGGCCCTGGCACCCATCTCCGCGCTCATCACCAAACGCTACGGAGCCAAAATCACCCTCATAGTGGGTGGCCTGGTGCTGGCAGTTTCCTATGTGGCACGGGTGTTCCTCACAGGGGAAGTGTGGATGGTGGTTCTGGGCGCCACGTTCGTCAGCATGGGAACGGCCATTGCCTACGCCGCGATGCCAACCTTGATCATGCGCTCGGTACCCATCACCGAGACGGCGTCCGCCAACGGTTTGAACTCCCTACTGCGCGCCGTGGGTACTTCCACCATGTCCGCCGTCGTCGGTGTTGTGTTGACCTCAGCGGTGGTTCATGTGGGCCCCTTGGCGCTGCCCACCGAGGACGCCTTCAAGACAGTGTTCTGGTATGCGGCCATCGCCGCCTTGCTCTCCATTGCCGTGGCCGTGTTCATTCCGCGTGTCCAGACCGCCCCGGGAATGACACCGGGTACCGTGAGCGGGATATACGCGCCGGATCCCAGGGCCGTCAGTAGTAAACCCGTCACCGAGCGCGTCACTGAGCCCGCCACTGAGAACGAAATTCTTGTCAACGGCACCGTCACCGGCCCGCATTTGAGGCCGATCAAGCAGGCCGTGGTCAATGCGCTGCACACTAACGGGGAACCTGCGGATTGGAGCCGTGCGGACAATGAAGGGCGCTATTCCTTGATCCTGCCCGATTCCGGCCGCTATCTGCTGGTTTCCAGCGCTGATGGCTGGACTCCGAGTTCGCAGGTTTTGGAGTTTGCAGATCCAACCAGCTGGCATGACATTCACTTAGCGCACCGGCTGATGCTCTCCGGTAGGGTGAGCGATGGTGCTGTGCCACTGGCAGGTGCCATGGTGACATTGACCAAGACCACAGGGGAGTTTGTGATGTCCACGTTCAGTAACGATGAAGGCCTCTACGAGGTTCCGCTGCCACCGGTTGGCCGCTATATTCTGACCGGACTGGACCCCCAAGTGCAGACCAGCACGTCACTGTCCGTGCTGCTCACAGCACGCTCAGCAACTATTGATTTGTGCCTGCCGGCCGCCGGTAAGCCGCCCGCCTTACTGTCAGGAAATGCCTCGGTGCGTCCCTGATGGGCCGTCCCAGTACACGCGAGGCCATCATCGAAGCTGCCAGAAAGCTCTTCGGCCAACGGGGCTACTCCGCCGTCACGGTTAAAGATGTTGCGGCGCTCGCAGGATATTCCCCTGCCATGGTGATGAAAGTGATGGGGAGCAAGGCCAAACTCTATGCGGCGGCCGCCCCCCAGGTGCCGAGTTCAGATTTACAACCGGGTCTAGAGGAGCCGTTGGGTTTTTCCCTGGTGCGGCGGATCTTGTTGCGGCGCCAGACTGAAGAGTCCGAGCCTTGGGCCATGGTGGCTCTCTTAGTCCAGGACGCCCCGGATCATGAAGCCGGTCAGCGCGATTTACGTGAACGGTATGTCCGCTGGATTGCGCAACGGATCGGGGATACCTCACCCACCCGCTATAAGTCCCAATTAGTGGTCTGCATTGTCATGGGGTTGGGGGCCGGAATCCGGGTCTTGGGGCTCCTGCACCCGGATGAAATGGCCGATGAAGTGCTCATCCAGCAATATGGCGCCCTTGTACAGGGCATCATTGACGATCCCGCCCTGCCCTAAAACCTGCCCAACCCCCTCCCGAGTATGGAAGTGTTCACGGAGGGGAACCACAGCGCCGGAGCAACTCACCTAAGCTGGAGGATGGACACCGCAGGGATCCAGGTGCCGCGAGGCTTCACAACAAGGAAACAGGGGGCGTAGATGGAAATCGCCATGGCAGGAGCCATCATGGTGGCAGTAGTAGCAGTCATTGTGCAAAAGAGCCGGCAAAGCCGGAACCGGCGGAAGTAGCTGCCGCCGTCGCCAGTTCAGCCGCCGTCGCCCGTTCAGCTGGCGGGACGGAAACCGTCCACGAGGCGGGAGCGAATCAAGAATCGTTTGCCTTCAGGGGCTTCCACGGAGAAGCCGCTGCCACGCCCGGCCACCACATCAATGCTCAGATGAGTGTGTGACCAGTAGTTGAATTGTTCCTTGGACATCCAAAATTCAAGTGGCCCACAGCCGGGCACCTCAAAGAGTCCCAGTAAAATGTCAGCCTCAGCCGTGATGAACTCACCTGCCGGGTAACACATGGGGGAGGAGCCATCGCAGCAGCCACCGGATTGATGGAACATCAAGGGGCCGTGCTTCAGCCACAGTTTTTGCAGCAGTTCCACGGCGGTGCCGGACATGGCCACGCGTGAGGCTCTCTCGCCGTCGATGGTGATGGCGGCAGCCAAGGTTTCGGGTGTGGCGTCCATGGAAATGCTCCTGCGCTGAAGGGGATGAGGGGTGGATCCTGGTGCCGGGACGCAATGGGAGCAGCGGCCCGGAACCAGGATATTTTTTAGTACTTGATGACCACGCGGCCGTCAATCTTTCCCGCACGCATTTCCTCGAGGACCTCGTTGATTTCTCCCAAGCTCCGGGTGGCGACTGTGGGGTGGATCAGGCCGCGGGCGTAGAAGTCGATTGCTTCTTCCATGTCCTGGCGAGTGCCAACAATGGACCCGCGGATCGTTAGACCCTTGAGTACCACCTCGAAGATGGGTGCCGGGAAGTCACCCGGGGGAAGGCCGTTGAAGACGATGGTGCCGCCGCGGCGGGTCATGCCGATCGCTTGGCCAAATGCCGCCGGGTGAACTGCGGTCACCAGCACGCCGTGAACGCCTCCGGTTTCGCGCTGAATGGCCGCAACCGGATCCTCGTTGGCGGCGTTGACGGTGATTTCGGCACCGTGTTTGCGGGCCAGGGCGAGCTTGTCCTCGGCAATGTCCACGGCGGCCACGCGCAGCCCCATGGCTACGGCGTACTGGACCGCAATGTGCCCGAGCCCGCCAATTCCTGAGATGACAACCCACTGGCCAGGACGGGCCTCGGTCATCTTCAGGCCTTTGTACACGGTGACGCCGGCACACAGCACTGGAGCGATCTCCACAGGGTCAAGTCCGTCGGGAATGCGGGGCGCAAAGTCAGCATCAACCAGCATGTACTCGCCAAACGAGCCGTCCACACTGTAGCCGCCGTTTTCCTGTGATTCGCACAGGGTCTCCCACCCTGTGCGGCAGTATTCACAATCCCCGCATGCCGTCCACAGCCAGGCATTGCCCACCCGGTCACCCACCGCGAGGGAGGTGACACCCTCACCAATTGCCACAACATCGCCCACACCCTCGTGGCCGGGGACAAAAGGCGGGCTGGGCTGTACGGGCCAGTCTCCCTCAGCCGCGTGGAGGTCGGTGTGGCAGACGCCGGTGGCGATCAGCTTGACCAGTGCCTGCCCCGGGCCGGGAGTGGGAAGAGGGTACTGCTCAATACGCAGAGGTGCGCCAAATTCGGTGACAACTGCTGCTTGCATCGTAGACATGAGGATCTCTTTTCTGTGGGTGGGGCATGGTGGCTGGGTGCGCCGGGCACCTGCGGGAGGTGCCCGGCGTCGTGCTTGGCATTGCTGGGATAGGGATCCCAAAAAACCAACCATTACAGCGATAGCGTTCCTAGGAAACACGCCATTGCTGGGATAGCGTGCGGGGAGGGTTAGAAGAAGCCGAGCTTGTCTTCGCTGTAGCTGACCAGCAGGTTCTTGGTCTGTTGGTAGTGATCGAGCATCATGGCGTGGTTCTCACGTCCTATACCGGAGGACTTGTACCCGCCAAACGCGGCACCGGCAGGGTACGCGTGGTAGTTGTTGACCCACACGCGCCCGGCCTGGATCTCCCGGCCGGCACGGTAGGCAACATTGCCGTTGCGGGACCAGACGCCAGCGCCCAGACCATAGAGGGTGTCGTTGGCAATGTGCAGGGCGTCGGCATAGTCATCAAAGCTGGTCACCGCCAGCACTGGGCCAAAGATCTCCTCCTGGAAGATGCGCATGTCATTGGTGCCCTCAAAGATGGTGGGCTTGACGTAGTAGCCGCCGGCAAGGTCCCCTGGCAGGATGTTGCGCTCGCCGCCGGTGAGGACCTTGGCGCCTTCCTGCTTGCCGATGTCCATGTAGGAGAGGATTTTCTCCATCTGGTCATTGGAAGCCTGCGCGCCGATCTGGGTGTCCGTGTCCAAGGGGTTGCCCTGGATGATGGCTTCGGTGCGGGCTACGGCGTCGGCCATGAAGGCCTCATACATGGAGCTCTGGACCAGTGCGCGCGAGGGGCAGGTGCAGACTTCGCCCTGGTTGAAGGCGTACATGGTGAAACCTTCAAGTGTCTTGTCGTAGAAGGCGTCATCCTTCTCCATGACGTCATCGAAGAAGATGTTGGGGCTCTTGCCGCCCAGCTCCAGCGTGACAGGGATCAGGTTCTGGCTGGCGTACTGGCTGACGAGCCTGCCCGTGGTGGTCTCACCCGTGAACGCGATCTTACGGATGCGCTTGGAGGAGGCCAGCGGCTTGCCGGCTTCCACCCCGAAGCCATTGACTACGTTGATGACGCCGGCGGGCAGGATGTCTGCGAGCAGTTCCATCAACACCAGGATGGAGGCGGGGGTTTGTTCTGCCGGTTTCAGTACCACGGCGTTGCCCGCAGCGAGTGCCGGGGCCAGCTTCCAGACGGCCATCAGGATGGGGAAGTTCCAGGGGATGATCTGGCCCACCACACCGAGCGGCTCGTGGAAGTGGTAGGCGGTGGTGTTCTCATCGATCTGGGTCAGGCGGCCTTCTTGGGCGCGGACCACGGAGGCGAAGTAGCGGAAGTGATCGGCGGCCAGCGGGATGTCAGCGTTGAGGGTTTCACGCACTGCCTTGCCGTTATCCCACGATTCTGCAACGGCGAGCAGTTCCACATTCTCATCAATCCTGTCAGCCACCCTGTTCAAGATGGCTGCCCGCTCCGTGGCGGAGGTGGCGCCCCAGCTTGGTGCCACCTTGTGCGCTGCATCCAGAGCCAGCTCAATGTCCTCGGCCGTGCCGCGGGCCACTTCACAAAAGACCTTGCCGGTCACGGGGGTGATGTTCTCGAAGTATTCGCCCTTGACGGGGGCAACCCATTCCCCGCCGATCCAGTTTTCATAGCGGTCCTTGAACGTTACTACTGAACCCTCGGTACCGGGTTGTGCATAAACAGCCATGGTGCAAACTCCTTCGCGGTGGGGGACATCGGTGTCCTTGACCAGAAGCGTACGGGGAGCCACGTTGCAACTACGTTGCATGAGCTAGATCACACGGGTGCGAGGGGTTGGTAAAAAAGCTGGATGGAACGCTGAACAAAGCCTCACTCTCGCTCACAGAAGCAGACGCGGTGAACAGCTAAGAGTTGGCGGCTGTGGCTTGGGGCGGCGTTGGAGAGACGGGGCGTCCTCGCAACTTAGCCCTCCAATGCCTCCAGCGCCTCAAGATGAGCCACCACGGCGGAGCGCTTGGGTGAGCGCGGCGGCAGCAGACGCAGTGCTGTGCGCCAGGCATCGACGTCGTCCGCGGCTTCGCGAAGCTGGAGGTAACCCAGCAGAGTTTCCAGGCTGGCATCGGTGAGAATGGCCTCACGCACGTGGATCGCCAACCTGCTCCGGAGCGCCTCAATGGCGGGCGCCAGGGAGCGGGGCATGAGCTCGCCCGGGTATATTTTCAGGGCCAGGCGGTGCGCGCCACGGTCAAGATAATGACGGACCTGCTCGGCGTCCACCACGAGCGCGCGCGGCAGCCTGTAGGGGCGAGATTCCGGGACAAGGCTGGGTGCGGCGGACAGCAGGAGTTTGCGCAGCCGCACCATTTCCGCCCGGATACTACTCAGGGATGAGCCGGCAGGATAGATCTTGCCGGTGAGTTCTTCGGCAGTGAGCCCGCCGGGGTGCAGGGCCAGCATGGTCAGGATTTCGGTGTGCCGCTCGCTGAGAATTACAGCCTGGCCGGCCACGTGCAACAGGCCCTGATCGCGCCCTAAAATTTGCAAGCTATCCCGGTACAGAGGCTTGGTGGTGCTGGGCGTGTTGGTGGTGCGGGTGCCGGTGTCCCTGATGGCGGCACGTTGTTCCAGCCGTTCGATCCGCAGCTGGGATTCTGCGGCAGCCACGGTGGCTTGGACCAGGGAGAGGGTATTGGTGCCCACGGCCTCGGCGCCGCCCGTAATGTCCACAACTCCCAGCAGGGAGCCGGAATCGGGATCGTGCACGGGAACCGCTGTGCAGCTCCACGAATGGACGGCGGAGCTGAAATGCTCTTGGCCGGTGATTTGCACACTCTTTCCCAGCACCAGGGCGGTGCCAGGAGCGCTGGTTCCCACCACCGTCTCAGACCAGTCGGCCCCCGTGGCAAAGTTAATGATTTCGCCGTTGCGCCGGGCACTCGAGTCACCCTCCACCCAGAGGAGCCGGCCATGCTCATCGCCCACGGCCACCAGCAGCCCGGTGTCGCGGCTGGGCTCTACCAGCAGCTTGGTGATGACGGGCATGATCGAGGCCAAGGGGTGATCTTGGCGGATTTCGAGCAGTTCACGGCTTTCCCACACCAGCGGCGGGGTGAGCCCGGCCGGCGTGGTCAGGGTCTTCAGAGAACGTAACCAGGATTCACGCACCAGCGCACGCATGGCGGGCAGGTCCTCAACAAGGTGGCGTAGGGGGGACATTTACTTCTCCATTGCCTGCGTGTGGGTGGTAACGGCCGCGCTAATCCCGCATGAATGTGCCGTAGATCACCACTCTAGTGCAGTGCGCACTGCGGTTGCACGGGCTGTGGTTGCACGGCTGCGGTTGGTGGCTGCGGTTGGTGGCACTGGGCCATTGTGCAGAAACGCAATCGAGTACGCAGCTGGTGGGCCTCTTTGGCTGGCCAACAGCTGCGTACTCGATTTTCAGGAGGCAATTTTTGCCCGCCGGCGTGCGGTCCTAGCCGTTGGCTGGCGCCGGTTCCAGCTCTGAGGCATCCGAGGTAACGGTCAGGTTGGCAAGTTTGGCACCCTCAACGTCAACGTCAGGCAGGATTTTATCCAGCCACTTCGGGATCCACCATGCCGACTTGCCCATCAGGTGCATGGCCGCAGGAACAATGGTCATACGGACCACGAACGCGTCAATGAGAACACCAAACGCCAAGGCAAAGCCGAGGGGGCGCACCATGGTCAGGTGGCTGAAAATGAAGCCGGAGAACACGCTGACCATGATGATCGCTGCGGCGGTGACAACGGGTGCCGCATGTTTGAACCCGGTGCGCACAGCCTGCTTGGCATCCTGTCCATGGGCGTACGCTTCCCGCATTCCTGAGGAGATGAACACCTGGTAGTCCATAGCCAGTCCAAACAGCACACCTATCAAGATGATGGGCAAAAAGCTCAGAACCGCAGCTGGGTTGGGCACATCGAAGATCCCACCGAGCCAGCCCCACTGGTAGACGGCTACGACGCCGCCAAAGGCTGCCACCAGTGAGAGCAAGAAGCCGGCCGTTGCCAGCAACGGCACCAGGATGGAGCGGAAGACCAGGATCAACAGGATCAAGGACAGTCCCACAACAATGGCCAGGTAGGGCGGAAGCGCCGCACCCAATTTCTCGGAGACATCAACATTGGCAGCTGTTTGGCCCGTCAATCCAATGCTCACATCATGATCAGCCAAGATGGTGGCGCCTTCGCTGCGCAGATCATGAACAACCTGGACCGTGCTTTCACTGGCTGGTCCTTCCTTCGGGATGGCCTGGTACACAGCAGTGCGGTTATCCGCGCTGAGCGTGACTGGAACTGCCGCGATGACGTTGGGAACAGAACGCAACTGATCAGCAACATCCAAATTCAGTACGGTAGCTTGTGCTTCATCCAGCCCTGCCGGGAGTGAAGCTACTACGATGATGGGCCCGTTCATGCCCTCACCAAAGTTCTTGCCCGTAATGGAGTACGCCTGGTAGGCGCTGGAATCGACAGGCTCGGAGCCGCCGTCGGGCAGGGCCAAACGCAGACCGGTAGCCGGGATCGCGATGACTACTAGTGCTAAGACAGCGGTGATGAGTGAGATCAGGGGATGCCTGGTGACAAGGCCACCCCAGCCACGCGCGCTGCGAGCAATGTCCGCGGCTTCATCGGCGGCGCCCTGCTCAGTCTTAGTCAAGCCCACCAACGTGGCCTCATGCTTGGCAGTGGCAACAGTATTTTTAGCCCACGCCTTTTTGGAAATGATCCGGGTGCCAATCAGTGAGAGCAGGGCAGGTGTCAGGGTCAGGGCAATCAGCACGGAAACTGCCACGGTGGCCGCCGCGGCCAGGCCCAAGATGGCTAAGAACGGCAATCCCGTCACCGAGAGTGCTGCCAAGGCAATAACCACGGTCAAACCGGCGAAGGTCACTGCATTACCTGAGGTGCCTGTGGCCTTGGCAATGGATTCCCGCACGTCCATGCCCGCCAACAGCTGCTGGCGGTGCCTGTTCACAATGAACAAGGAGTAATCAATGCCTACCGCAAGCCCCAACATCAAGGCCAGCATGGGGGAGATGGAGGACATTTCAATAACCGTGGTCAGGGCCATGGTGCCGCCAACACCAATGCCTACGCCCACAACAGCCATGAGCAGGGGCAGGCCTGCAGCAACAAAAGTACCCAACATGATCAACAGCACGGCAGCGGCAACCGCAATACCTAGCACCTCGGAGATCCCAAACAGCTCCGAGACGTCTTCGACGATCTCCTTGCTGTAGTTCACCGTTACGCCGTCAGTCTCCAGGACGTTGAGCTTGTCCTGAACCAGCTGCCGGTTGGCTGGGGTCACAGCGTTCATTGACTCGGAGAACTGAATCTGGCCAATGGCGGCCTTGCCGTTTTCAGAAACAAAAAGGATACCCTCGGCCGCATCTGCCTTGCGCTGGCCGATCGAAAGTTCGGCCCGCTTGGCAGCCAAGGTGGCCTGCCCGGCGTCGTACTCTGCTTGCCCGGCGTCAACTTTATCCTTGCCGGCCTGCCACTGGGCTTTTTGCGCATCCAGTTGGGCTTGACCGGCGGCGAGCTGCGCGGCAGCCCCCTGGGCTTGTGGGGAGCCGGCCGGAAGGGCCGCAATTTGCTCCTTTTGGGCATCGAGCTGGGCTTGGCCGGCATCTAGTTTGGCCTTAGCTGCGGCAACGCCCTTCAGGCCTGCGTCCAGTTCAGGCTTTTTGGCGGCAGCTTGGGCCTCTCCAGCGGCAAGTTTCTTGGCGCCGTCGGCTAGTTGCGCTGCGCCAGCTTCCTTCTGTGCCGTCACCAGGAAGGGGTCAATGACACCCTTGACGCTAGGAACGGAGGTCACGGACTGCAAGGCCGCGGTGATGTTCTTCTCCTGGGCGGAGGTGAACTGCAATCCGTCAGCACTGGTGAACACCACTGCCCCGGTACCCCCGGAGGCTTCCGGTAGCTCCGCCTGGAGTTTATCCGCCATCTGCTGGGTTTCAGTGCCAGGAATTTCGAAGTTGTTGGACATGGGGCCCATGAACAGTGCAACAGCGCCACCCACCAAACCCATGATGACCGCCCAAGTGGCAATAACCAGCCATGCGCGGCGGGCGGCTAAGCGCCCTAATCGATAAAGCCAAAGGGCCATGATCAATCCGTTCTTTCATGTAGTGCCTGCGCAGAAACTGCGCCAGCGGGTAGACCTAGTTGGGGAAGCCTTGACGAATAAGGGAAATAGCGGCCTGGAGTTTGTTGCGTAGATCGCTCAACGATGCTTGCGTGACATCGGTTCCATGTTCTAAAAACCAGACCAGGAAGGCGGCCCGCCCACCGCCAATAACAGCACCTACCAAGGTGAAGAGGAACAGCTCATCTGTGCCTGCAGGCATCCTGTCCCGGGCGAATTGGGTGATCTTGGTGCTGCATTCATCCCACGCTTGAAGTTGGAAACGGCTGAGCTGAGGGTCCTGGGTGAGTGCAAAAGTTTCTGCCAGTATGCCCAGATCGTGGGCATTACCTAGGGCGGAGAGCGCAATTTGTGCGGACTCCAGAAGCGGCTCGCCAGCCGGGCGGGCTTCCAATTCCACAATGACTTGATCCAGATAGTTCTGGGTGAAGCTTGCAACGGCCGCTTCCACAGAGGAGAAGTAGTTAAAGAAGGTGCGCCGGGATACTCCGGCAGCTTCAGCTACGTCATCCACAGTGAAAGTGTTCAAGTCACCGCTGCGAAGAAAATCTAGTGCAGCTAGTGCGATTGCTTCACGGGTGGCTGCCTTATTGAGCTCACGCCGGGACGGTGCCGCTACCGAGGGAGGATGCGATGCAGGAAAACTCATATTGCTACACTAAGTGCAAAGATGCACTAAGTGCAAGTAGCCATCTAGGATGCGGTTTAGTCGCTGTGGAGGAGGCTGGGTGCCGGCCGCGGTTGGTACCCAGCCTCCCGACCCAGCAGCTCTCAGCCCGGCGGCTCTCAGCCCGGCAGCTCTTAGCCCGGCGGCTCTTAGCCCTGGGGGTTCTGGGAAAGGTAGACCGACTGGCCGGTTGCGCCGGGTTCGCCCGCGCCCAGCGGAATGGCAAAGACTGCGGTGCCGTAGACGCAGACCTCTGTCCAGGTGCCGCCCATTTCCGAGGTGTCAAAGCGGGTGGCAACAATGGCGTTGGCACCCTTCTGCTGGGCTTCGGTAACCATGCGGGCCACAACTTCCTGGCGGCTTTCATAGAGGGCCTTGGTCATTTCGGGCAGTTCTCCCCCGCCCAAGGAGCGGAAGCTGGCGGTGAACTGTGCGCCCACGTGGCGGGAGCGCACGGTGAGGCCCATGACCTCACCAAAGACTGCATCAATCTTGTAGCCGGGCAGGTCGTTTGTGGTGACGATGATCATTGCTGGTCCCTAAAAGTTCGGTGCTGAAAATTCGTTGCGTTAGGAATCATACGTGCCAGTGCTGTGGGGAACTGCCACAGGTGACAGCGCCCTCACGCAAACATCCCGCTAAGGCGAGGTCAGCAGACCGGCCCTAACGGGATGTGTACACGAACAGCGAGCTTGCTTGCGGCTTAGACGTTTGCCGTCTGACGCTTCGGATCAACCTCATCGGCATCCACGCCGGTGTCAGCCGCGGTGGTGGCGCCGGTCAAATCCTGGAGCAGATCATCGGAGTCATCAGCGAACGGGTTGCCATTGCGGGGTGCGTTGTACAGCGCCTCATCCAGGATGTTCTGGCGTTTGGAGACGATGGTGGGGACCAGGGCTTGGCCTGCAACGTTGACGGCGGTGCGGCCCATATCCAAAATGGGGTCAACCGCCAGCAGAAGTCCGACGCCGGCCAGTGGCAGTCCCAGCGTTGACAGGGTCAAGGTGAGCATCACGACAGCGCCCGTGGTGCCTGCGGTTGCTGCTGATCCGAGGACGGAAACCAGCACGATGAGAAGGTACTGGCCCAGGTCCAACTGGATACCGAAGAACTGTGCCACGAAGATGGCTGCAATGGCCGGGTAGATGGCGGCGCAACCGTCCATCTTGGTGGTGGCGCCCAGCGGCACGGCGAAGGAAGCATAGGCGCGGGGAACACCCAAGTTACGCTCGGTCACGCGCTGGGTCAGGGGCAAGGTGCCAATGGAAGAGCGTGAGACGAAGCCCAGCTGCACGGCAGGCCAAACTCCTGAGAAGTACTGCTTGATGGAGAGCCCGTGTGACTTGATCAGGATCGGGTAGACCACAAAAAGCACCAGTGCCAGGCCCAGGTAAATAGCTACTGTGAACTTGCCCAGTGAGCCAATGGTGGTCCAGCCGTAAGAGGCTACAGCGTTTCCGATCAAGCCGACGGTGCCAATCGGTGCCAAGCGAATGATCCACCACAGCACCTTTTGAATAACAGCCAGGGCTGAACCGTTAAGTTTCAGGAATGGATCAGCTGCCTTGCCAACCTTCAGTGCTGCGATGCCGATGACAATGGCAATGACCAGGATCTGCAGGACGTTGAAGTTCACGCTGGTAACGAGGTCGCCAGAGTCAGAAGCCTTAGTTGAAGCACCCAGACCCAGGAAATTGGAGGGGAACAAGCCAATCAGGAAGGCCCACCAGTCACCGGTTTTGCCGGTGTAATCCTTGGGAGTGGCTGTTCCGGTGCCTGCTCCAGGCTGGATAAGCGTGCCCAGCGCAATGCCGATGGTGACTGCGATCAGAGCCGTGATGGCGAACCACAGCAGGGTGTTCCACGCCAAGCGTGCGGCGTTAGTGACCTGGCGCAGATTGGCGATCGAGGAGACAACGGCGGTGAAGATCAGCGGAACCACAGCTGCCTTCAAAATGGAGACGTAGCTGGAGCCGATCAGGCCCAGCGTCGTCATGAGCCCGTTGCTTTCGGTCTCAGGATCAGTGCCAAGCTGGCGGGCGATCAAGCCCAGTACTAGGCCGGCAACAAGACCGGCAATGATTTGTACGCCGAAGGAACTCGCCCACTTGGGCAGTTTTGAGACGCGTGGGGTGCTCGCTGTGGAAGTCATTTCTCTACGGTATGCGGCACACAATAACACTTGGAAATTTGTGTGTCCCGCTGTTACATCGTGCAAGGTATGGCTGCCGCCGGTGCCAAACGGCGTCGCTAGTTTCTCTAGAGCCTGCCAGCTTGGATCACACGGCTAAGAAATTGCTGCGTACGTTCCTCCTGCGGGTTTTCAAAGACCTGCTGGGGTGTTCCACGTTCAAGAATCTTCCCTTGGTGCAAGAAGCACACCTGCGAGGCAACTTCCCTGGCGAAACCCATCTCATGAGTGGCCAAGAGCATCGTCAGCCCATCCACGGCAAGTTCCCTGATCATCTCCAAAACATCGCCAACAAGTTCCGGGTCTAGGGCAGCGGTGATTTCATCGAGCAGCAATACCTGGGGGTCCATGGCCATGGCACGGACAATAGCCACGCGTTGCTGCTGGCCGCCGGACAGCGCGTCAGGGAAGGAGCCGGCCTTGTTCCGCAGACCTATCTTCTCCAGTAGCTCCAAGGCCCGCTGCTCGGCAGCCTCCTTGGATACGCCGCCCACCATGGTGGGGGCTAAGGTGATGTTCTTCAGCACTGACATGTGGGGGAACAAGTTGTAGGACTGGAAGACGATTCCCACATTGCGTCGCAGTGCGTTCAAGTCCACGCCCAGTCCCGTGACCTGATCGCCGTTGACCAGGATTGTGCCCGAATCAATGGGTTCCAGGGCGTTGATGCAGCGCAACAAGGTGGACTTTCCGGAGCCGGAGGCGCCAATAAGGCACACCACCTCATGCCGTGCCACATCCAGGGTGACCCCCTTGAGGATTTCCAGGGAACCATAAGACTTGTGAAGATCGCGAATCTGTAGAAAATGCATAGTTATCCTAACTTGATCCTGAGCGCTGGCGGGCCTGGTCTTTTTCTAGCATCCGGTCAACAAAGCGTGACTGGGGGATAGTTACCACAACGAAGATGATCGCCACCACGGTCACGGGGGACAGGTTGAACACCGCAGAACCAATCAGCCGGGACTGGGTGAAGGCATCAATGACACCCATGACACCAATCAGGGCGGTGTCCTTTTGTAGACCAATGAAATCGTTCAGCAACGGAGGGATGACGCGCCGGACCGCTTGGGGAATGATGACGGTGCGAAGGGCCTGAGGGTATGAGAGCCCCAGGGAGCGGGCGGCAGCCCATTGGCTGCGATGAATTGAATCAAGCCCAGCCCTATACACCTCGGCTACATAGGCGCTGTAAGTCAAGGTGAGGGCAAAGATCGCCAACCAGATCGGTGGCAGATCCTTGAAGAAGGGCACCTCAGCCAAGGACAAACCAAAGCCGACAAGGTAGAGGACAATGATTCCGGGAATAGCGCGGAAGATGTCCGTATATAAAATTGCCAGCACCCGCAGGGGCCGTCCGGCGCGCCCTGGCAACATGCGCATGATGGCAATACCCAAGCCCAGGACAAGGACTAGTACCTCGGCTCCGAGGGCAACACGTACGTTGACCCAAAATGCAGCGAGAACATCTGAGAAGGCCTGTGCGATGAATGCTGGACGCAAAAATGTTGAGGCGATGGCACCGTCTTTGGTGCTGACAAAGGCAACGAGTGTAGCGAGAACCAAAATGGCTGCCGAATAGCCCATGCTCGTCAAGGCTGCTTCCCGGCCGAGGGCGGCATGGTGCCGTGCGCCCACTACATCATGGGAACGCAAGAGCGCGTTGGCCTTTTGGGATCTACCCATGGCCTGAACCGCAGGAATCAGCGGAATGAGAGCCGCCAACCACAGCGCAACAAAGAGTGCCGTGAACAGCCCGGACGCACCGTTGGGATAAATGTAAGCAAAGAGCCATATCAGGGCGTAATAAGACACCGCGGCGGTCAATGCCACCACAGCAACCGCGGCAATAGTAAAGGGCGTTACGGTGGGCGGGGGTGCGTGCAAACTACTCTTTTGCAGGCTGTCACCGGCCGTGGTGGGGTTCGTGGTGCTCATGGGGTGGGGAACACTGGAATCTTGGCCGGATCGCCACCCAACGTGGGTCCAAGCCAGTCCGCTGAGAGCTTCTCAAGCGTGCCGTCCGTGGACATGGATTCGATGGCGGCATCCATGGCCGCCGCGTTCTCTGAACCTTTGGGATAAATGGCGCCGTATTGTTCACCCGTTTTGTACTGTCCTATAACTTCGAGGGCGCCGGAGGAACCGCTGGCAAAACCAAGCATGATGGCAGTGTCTTGAAGGGCGGCGTCAATTTGGCCGGAAGCAACACCTGTCACCATGGCGTCGGTTTCTTGGAAGACCCGTGCCGGTGTGCTCGGGTTGATCTTCTTCTGGACAAACTCCACAGCTGTTGTTCCTAAGGCCACGCCCAGTTTCTTGTCCTTCATGTTCGCAGCTGTCACATCCGCACCCTTTTTGGCCAAGATTGCAACATTGGAATCAAAGTACGGTTTGGAGAACTGGACCACTTTTTCCCGTTCGGCAGTGATGGAGATCTGGGCCATGGCGATGTCGTAATCCTTGGTCTGTCCGGCAACCAGGGCATCAAAAGAGGCATTGACTACTTTGAGTTTACTCAAGCCCGCACGGTGGGCAATATTAGCGGCCAGGCAATATTCAAACCCTCCGGTGATCTTTTCCGGAGAGATACCCTTCCACCAGCCGGGTGAGGGCAGATTTGTCTGAACCGTGAGCGTGTCCGGGGTGACCGGTGTGAGGGATATTGACCCGGCATCGCCGTAGAGCTGGCATTCACCAAAAGCTGCGGGTCCGCCGTCGTTGGCCGCTGGTGTTGAACTGCCACAAGCCGTCAGTGCCAAGCTGGCGGCAGCTACCACCGCTGCCAGAGTTGTGAGTCGATGTTTTGCCATGTGAGACTTCGCCCTTCATTCTTGAAAGAAGACCATAATTACTGACTGGCCATACAGCTAATAAGTAGACTGTGCCGTGTGTCACAGCCAATGTCAACGGCTTGTGTGTAACTTTTTGTTCGCCACCAGTATTTTCGTTGTACGGGATAGGGTTTCGGTTATGAAGAGGATGAATGCCCAAGCGCGCCGGGTTGAGGTACTGGCAGAGACTGTCAAGCAAATTCGAGAAAAGGGAATGCAGGCAGTTCGGATTGCTGATGTGGCTGACGCTATGGACGTTAGTTCTGCACTGATCATTTATCACTTCGAGACCAAGGAAAGGCTGCTGATTGATGCACTGACTTACGCAGCGGAAAGGGACCTGCTCAAACTAGGGCGGATCATGCGAGGTTCTGGCTCTCCTGCCGAACTCCTCATGGCGGCCTTGGAGTGGTATGCCCCAACAGGGCAGGCTAGGGGGTGGCAGATTTGGGTTGATGCATGGTCCGCCGCCATGCGGGACGTGGCGTTGGCGGAGGTTTTGGTAGACCTTCATCGGCAATGGAATAAGGCGATTTCCAGCGTCATTGATGCGGGGGTTTCGGACGGGGTCTTCCAGTCCAGTAATTCCCTTGAGGCAGCTACGCGCTTGACTTCTTTCCTGGATGGGCTCGCCGTGCGGATGGTGGTCCATAAGGAGCCCATCAGTCGCGCAGATTTGCGTGCCTGGCTGGTTCGCCAAGTTGCCTGGGAACTGGCTGTGGACCAGTCCGCGTTGAGTGCGGTGGCGCCTGAAAAATAGGGCTCTTGACAAGCTTCTCTGCTACGTGAATACTGACTAATCATTCAGTAAGAATGTTCTCAAAAGCGAGGAGCCATCTCATGCCGGTCAGTGTCCAGGATGAAATGCGCCCAACACCGCGCCCGCCGCTGATGGAAGTGACATGGACCGATCCGGTAACCGGCTATAAGGGCTTCCTGGTGATTGACAGATTGGTCCGGGGCGTCTGTAGTGGCGGGCTTCGCATGCGCAAAGGCTGCACCTTGGAGGAAGTTCGCGGCCTTGCTCAGGGGATGACCCTTAAAGAGAGCCTGCACTACCGTCCGGACAGCGCTTACGTTCCGCTTGGTGGGGCGAAGGGCGGCATTGATTGCGATCCGCATGACGTGCACATGCGTGGCGTGCTCAAGAGATACTTACAAGGCGTCAGTGCCTTAATCAAAGCTCACTGGACCATGGGCGAAGATCTGGGGTTGCAGCAGAAGCTCATCGATGAGGTGCTGAGCGAGCTAGGCCTTGAAAGCTCCGTTCAGGCCATCTACCCATTGCTTGAGAATTGTGAAGAAGCCATAGAACGGCTCAGCCAGGCATTCACCATCACAGTGGATGGGATTGGTCTGGATGAGCTGGTTGGTGGGTTGGGAGTTGCCGAATCCGTATTGACGGCCTTGGATAAAATTCAGCGCCCCCATGCTGGATCACGGGTGGTGATCCAGGGGTTCGGTTCCATGGGCGGGGCAACGGCTAGATACTTGGCGCGGGCATCAATGATTGTTGTGGGAATTGCAGATGCCAACGGCGTGATTGTGAATCCGGCGGGGCTGGATGTGGAAGCAATGCTCGCCTCACGAAATTCATTCGGCGAGATTGACCGTGCATGCCTGCGCGCTGAGGACACGCAGTTGCCGCCCGAGCAGTGGCTTTCCGTTCCCACGGATGTTTTGGTGCCGGCTGCCATCTACTACGCCATTACCGCTGAGAATGCGCAAGAGGTGAGCGCCTCGTTGATAGTCGAAGCGGCCAATATGCCTGTGCTTCCTGAGGCGGAGAGCCTGCTTATTGCGCGCGGCGTCCACGTAGTACCTGACTTTGTTGCCAACTCCGGAACTAACGCCTGGTGGTGGTGGATGCTCTTTGGTGACATAGACGCCGATGCCGAACAGTCAGAACGGAAAATTCGCACCGAGATGCGCAGAATCGTCACGGACATGTTTGACCGCTCGGCAGCTGAAGGCATTACTTTGCGTGAGGCTGCGTTGGCCTTCACTGCCGATCAATTGCTGGCCATTGAGACGGCGTTCGCCCCAGTCTGATAGTAAAAAAGCGGCGGTTTGACTACGCCTTCCTCTGAGTAGCAAAGATGCTTCTCACTTCTAGCATGCGATTGGACCTTAGTGACACTGGTTGAAGGACAGGCCGTGCAGCCTGATATAAATCAGCAACCCACAGCCGTGACACCGCGAACAGGGCCTGTTGCCGTCACAGTGGGTGTGGGATTCGTTCTCCTCTCGGCTGTTGCTTTCGCGAGCACTCCAGCGTTTGTCAGACTCGCCTACACCGCGCAGCTCAACGGGCTCTCCCTTGTGGCGTTCAGATGTTTGATCGCCGCCATTGTCTTGTGGCTGGTGTCACGGCTCATGCGAGAGAAAAACGTGGCCAGAAGTATTGCCTGGCGGCTGATACTGCTCGGTGCGCTGCTGTTCGGACCGCAGATGTGGGCGTACTTCGCTGCGCTGGAGCGGCTGGATACCTCGATCACGGTGGCGATCATCTACATATATCCGGCTCTTGTTGCCATACTTGTGGCTCTGCGCGTGCATCGATTTCCCAGGGTTGCAGAAATCTTGCTGCTAGCCCTTGGCTTGAGCGGTGTGGGGATTATTGTTTTATCAAATTCCGTGGGGATCGGTTCTAGTGCTGGGATGATGTTGGCCGTGGTGACCGCGGTGGGGTATGCCTTCTACGTTTTTGCGGCAGGTGCAACGGTGGGGGACACTCCGCCGTTGACGGCAGCCAGCCTGGTATTGCTAGGTGCTGGCGTGTCTAGTGTCATTGCCGCGCTGTTGACTGGGCAGCTGGAATTTCCCTCGTCTGGTCTTGGCATGGGATACCTTGCCCTGCATGGGGTGGTGATTGTCCCCATCGGGTTGGCCGCTTACTATGCTGGGCTGAAACGGCTGGGGGCTACATACACCTCACTTGTGGACACTTCACAGCCGGCACTTGCTGCCCTGATTGGAGTTGCTGCGTTGGGGGAGCGGCTGTTGCCTGTACAGATACTGGGTATTGTTGCCATTATTGCGGCAGTGCTGGGCCTGCCAGTGATGGCACTCATCCAGTCTCGAAAAAGCAGGAGGAGGGGTGCTGGCACTAAGAATATGGCCACGAAGACGTGAACCTTGAGCTGTTTGTTGCGCAGCTTGCGTGGCGCTTCCTGACACCTTCCGTGTCCGCTGAGGGTACGGCCTTGTGCTTACGCCCCGGAGAATTTTGAATCTACCCTGAACAGCTACTGCTCTGGCGCGGGTTAGAGTCAAAGCAGTATCCACATTGTGAGAGAGAAGATTGAAGCTATGGCTCGTCCAAGTGCAGTTGCAGAGCGGCGTCACCAGATTCTGGAGGCAACGCGCTTAGTGATCTCCGAACGCGGATTTCGTGATCTGAGAATTGCGGACGTGGCCAAGATTGCCGGTTACAGCACCGGCACGGTGCACTATTATTTTGCCTCCAAGGATGAGCTGTTGGTTGAAGCCTTCCGTTTCCAATATGAGCAATCTGTGGAGCGCCGGGAGAATTACCTTGCGGAGGACGACGACCCGGTTCAGCGGCTTCGCAAACTTGCCAGCGGCTATCTCCCCAGCTCTGATGTCACCATTGAGTCATGGCGAGTGTGGCTTGAGCTGTGGGTTTCTGCGTTGCGTTCGCTGCCGCTGGCCGCCATCAATGATGTCTATTACGGTGACTGGCGCCGTGCCGTCCTTGAGGCTGCCACGGAGGCCCGCGACGCGGGCCTTCTGGATATTCCGGATCTGGCGGCATTTTCAGACGCCTACGTGGCTATGATGGACGGTTTGGCAATCCAGGTTCTGATTGGGTCAGCGCACATGACCCTTGATCGGATGCAAGCCACCTGCACGGCGTTTATTGACAGCTTTCTCCCGCAGTAGCAAGCCCGCACTAGCTGAACCACGGTGGCAGGGCCTTACCGTGCCCACTTGGCCAAACCTGAACCCAGCCTGAATCCGCATGCCGGATCGGGTTGCTTTGCAGCGCCACGAAGGTGCCCGGGCCCTACCGAAGTCCGGCCCAAGCCCGGCCCAAGCCGTGCCCAGGGAGATGCCCGGACTGGCGGCCCTGAGAGAACCCGGCGAAAAATTGGCATTGACAAACATCGTGAACTGCGTCACAGTTCTATTGATAACTGACTGATTAGTTAACTATGGAAGTTGGACCTTAAAATGGCACGAAGGTACAAAGTAATGGCAGGAGCGGCAGTGTTGGCGCTCTCCCTTTCCGCGTGTGGCGGAGCCGGAACGGCTTCGGATGAAAAGTCGCTCACTGTCACCATGTGGGGCGGGCAAGCCCAGTCTGCACATGTGGCTAGCTACTTCACCCCCTGGGCTGCGGAGAGTGGTGTGACCATCAAGGAAGATTCACCCACTGACTACGCCAAGATCGAGACCCAGGTCAATGCCGGCAAGGTCAACTGGGGAGTTGTTGAAGTTGAACCCAACTTTGCCAATACTGCCTGTGAGAAGGGCTTGCTGGAGAAGCTGCCACAACGAGTCATTGACGCCGCCAAGGCCGCCGGCGTTCCCGAGGCCCAAATGGGCGAATGCGCCATCCCGAATCTGCAGTACACGTTCAGCATTGCGTACAACACTGAGGTGTTTGCCGATAAGCACCCCACTAACTGGGCCGAATTCTTCGATACGAAGACTTTCCCGGGGAAGCGCGGCTTCTGGAAGTACGCCACCGGCGGACTGTTTGAGGCAGCACTGCTGGCCGACGGCGTCCCGGCAGATAAGCTCTACCCGCTGGATCTGCCCCGAGCCTTTGCCAAGCTAGACACCATCAAGAAAGACATTGTTTGGTATGACACCGGTGACCAGCAGACCCAGCTGGTGGCCAGCGGGGAAGCGCCTCTGGTGCAAGCCTGGAATGGCCGCATCACCAAGGCCGCAGCAGAGGGCCAGGCCGTGGCCAATGACTACGGGCAGAACCTCATCTCCTATGACCAGGTAGTCATCCCCAAGGGATACCCCAACGCCGAATTGGCCGCGGACTGGATGGTCTGGTTCTTGGGTAACGGGCAGGCCCAAGCGGACGACGCCGTCGCATCCGGTTATGGTCCTGTCTCCAGTGACGCGATTGGCTTGGTTCCCGAAGCTGATCGCAAGGACCTTGCCGGCAGCGAAGAAGTCTCCAAGGATTCCGCCGGGCTCATTGACTACTCATACTGGGCCAAGAACTATGATTCGGTCACCGAAGAGCTCAATAACTGGATCGCCAAATGAGTGTAGCCGCAGGGACCAGGGCAGCCCTGCGGCAGCCGGCGCCCCCCTCCTTTGCCAGCAAGATCAAAAACTTCTTGCGCATTGACGGGTGGGGTGCGCTAGTTCTGCCGCTGCTAGTGTTCCTCATCCTGGTCTTTATCCTCCCGTTGTTTGTCATGCTCCAAAAGAGCTTCACCGACCCCACATTTGGGTGGCAGAACTACACGGCAATTTTTGCCCAATCCGTCTATGTGAAAGTTTTGGGCAACACGTTCTTGACAGCGGCAATTGTCACAGCGGTAACGTTGCTCCTGGCTTTCCCCTACGCATACCTGATGACACTGGCAACACCGAAGTGGCGCACAGTGATGTTGGTTTTGGTGCTTGTGCCTTTCTGGACAAGTATTCTGGTCCGCAGCTTCGCCCTGGTCCTGCTCTTGCGTGACACAGGCGTACTAAACTCGCTGGCACAGGATGCGGGTCTCATCGCTGAACCCGTCACCATCATCCGCACCATGAGCGGAGTGGTGATTGGTATGGTCCAAGTGGCCTTACCGTTTGCCGTCTTGCCGATCTATGCCACCATGCGAACCATTGACCGCCGCCTGTTGCAGGCTGCCGAAGGGTTGGGCGACCGCCCCTCAGGGGCGTTCTTGCGGATTTTTGTTCCGTTGAGCCTGCCAGGTGTTGCGGCGGCAATTTTGTTGACCTTCGTCCAGGCCTTGGGTTACTACATCACCCCGGCATTGTTGGGTGGGCCAAAGAACACCATGATTGGTGAATTGATTGTCCAGCAGGTCAGCACAGTCCTGCGGTTCGGGTTTGCTGCGGCGCTGGCTACCATGCTGCTTGTCACCACATTCCTCCTCATTGGCTTGGCCAGTAAGTACTTTGACCTGCAAAAGCACTTGATGGGACAATCATGAACCGCATCCTTGCAAGAACGGCCTTGATTCTCCTCGCCGCGATCATAGGACTGTACCTGCTGTTGCCCGTACTGGTGGTGGTCCCCATGTCACTGTCCAGCAGCTCCTTCCTTACCTTCCCGCCCAAGGAACTCTCCTTGCGCTGGTACCAGCAATTGCTTGATGACCCCAGCTGGGGACGGTCGGCCTTCGCTAGCCTCAAAGTGGCGCTACTGTCAGCCACCGTCTCAGTAATTTTGGGAACGCTGGCCGCACTAGCTCTGGTGCGTGGCAGGTTTCCGTTCCGCAACGCCGTCACGGCAGTGCTGCTGGCACCACTGATTGTGCCGTACGTGATTGTTGGCTTGGCCGTTTACATAGCGTTCCTTAACTTGGGGCTGACCGAGACCACGCTGGGCTTTGTCTTGGTGCACACCTGCTTGGGCGTCCCATACGTCATGATCAACGTTTCCACCGGGTTAGTCTCTGTTGACCGCCGGCTGGAAATGGCCTCCATGAACCTCGGTGCCGGGCCGGTCTCCACCTTCTTCCGGATTACCTTGCCGCTCATTCTTCCCAGCGTGCTCGCGGGGGCATTGTTCGCTTTCATCACCAGCTGGGATGAAGTGGTGACCGCCATTTTCCTCTCGGGCCCCGATATGACCACTATGCCGGTAAAGATGTGGTCCGGCATACGTGTCCAGGTGGACCCGGCAGTAGCCGCAGTCTCCAGCCTTTCCCTGCTGGTGATCATTTCAACGTTCCTTTTGATGGGTGCAGTAAAAATGATCCGAAAAATGATTGACCGTCGAGCGTCCCTGACCATGAACGAAGGAATATGAGATGACGAAGTCTCAAGAAACCCAGTATGAATCCTCTGGTGCCCCGATCCGCATCTCCGGAATCAGCAAGACCTACAAAGAGCTGACAGTGCTTGATTCAGTTGATCTGGACATTCGCGGAGGTGAGTTCCTGACATTGCTTGGGGCCAGTGGTTCCGGCAAATCAACGCTTCTGAACATCCTTGCCGGATTCGTCAAGCCCTCGGGTGGCACCATAGAGGTCGACGGCGTGGATGTGTCCCGTCTGCCGCCGCACAAGCGCGGACTGGGTATGGTGTTTCAGCACTATGCCTTGTTCCCGCACATGAGCGTGGCAGAAAACGTGGCGTACCCACTGAAGCGGCTGGGCGTCCCCAAGGCTGAAATTATCCGCCGGGTAGGGGAGGCCTTGGACATGGTTGACCTTGGCCGCATGGCAAACCGCAAGCCCACCGAAATTTCTGGTGGTCAGCAGCAACGTGTGGCGCTGGCGCGTGCCATCGTGTTCCGCCCCCGCGTATTGCTCATGGATGAGCCTCTTGGAGCGTTGGATAAGATGCTACGCGAGCAGCTGCAGCTGGAAATCCGCAAGCTGCACAAGGACATCGGCATCACGTTTGTCTTCGTCACCCATGACCAAGACGAGGCACTGACCATGTCAGACAGGATTGCCTTGCTCAAGGATGGGCAGATTGTTCAGCTAGGCACGCCAGAAGAGCTGTACAACGCACCGAGCTGCCGGTACGCCGCTGAATTTGTGGGTGTATCCAACATCTTCCAAGGATCCATTAAGAATTCCGCATTTATTGACGGGCAGCATGCCCGCGAGTTCAAACTGCCCCTGGGGCATGCCAAGGAGGGCACCGGGTTAATGATCCGGCCAGAGCATATGCGTGTTTCTCCTGCCGGCCAGATAACCAACACCATTCATGACCAGATCGGAGCTACCGTGGAAGATTGCATCTACCTTGGCAGCAGCCGGACAGTCCAGGCCCGCACGGATGCCGGTGCCCTCTTGATTGCCCGCACCGAAGTTCCCCGCTCACCTGATGGCATCCACGCAGGGGCCCAGATTCAAATGCATTGGGAAGCCGCCGATGCCCGAGTCCTGGCCTAGAACAAGACGGACGCTATGACGTTTGACAATATTGTGGTGGAGCAGGAGGGGCCACTGCTGTGGCTCACCTTGAACCGCCCCGCCGAAGCCAATGCGCTCAGTGATACCTTGGCTGATGAATTTTGCGCCGCCATCGAATTGGCGCAAAACGATCCTGACTGCCACGTTGTGATCCTGCAGGGCAATGGAAAGTATTTTTGTGCCGGTGGCGATGTTCACATGATGGCAGCGGCGCAGGACCCGGCTCGGTTCCTGAAGGCGCTGGCAGAAAAGATGCATGAAGGGTTGCTGAGTCTTGCACACTCACGGCTCATCACCATTGCTGCCGTCCATGGGTTTGCTGCCGGTGCCGGCCTAGGCCTGGTGCTCAATGCCGATTTTGTGCTCGCATCGGACAAGGCTGGCTTCGTCTCGGCTTATGGCAACGTGGGGTTGAGCCCTGATTGTGGCGTCTCGTATCTGCTTCCTCAGATAGTGGGGCACCAGCGCGCAGCCCAAATCTGCCTGCTGGGACGCCCTGTCACAGCTCAAGAGGGCCTTGCTTGGGGACTGGTGAGCGAACTGGTGCCTGCTGAAGAATTGGTTGAACGAGCCCGCGCGCTGGGGACACAGCTGACAGCGGGTGCAACACAGGCTTTGGGTCCCACCCGGCAGCTTCTCAAGCGCGCCAGTAACGCGGGTTTCGCTGCGCACCTGGCGTTGGAGGCTGAGAGTATTTCCTCGATAATTTCCCATCCCGACACCAACGCGCGCATCCAAGCATTTGTTGCCAAGAGCACTGCTTGAGATGTGAATAGGCGCGGGACCTGATTTTCTTTGCTCGGGATCTAAAGGGGTTAGCGGGGTCAGCCACAGCGAAACCCAGCCCAGCAACGGGACAACGGGCGCGCCGTGGCTGACCCACCGAGGAGAACCGTTGTCAACAATGGCCAACGAAGGTCTTGGGATAGGGAAGACTTTTACAGCGCGGTGGGGCGGGGCCTGCTGGGGTTGGACCTATTGCCATGCGGGCCCCGTGCGGACCTGGATGCAGACCCTTCCTAACCGTGTTTGACGGCAATTCATGCCCAGAAGCATCAGATGAGGGTTTATGCCACCGGAGCATTCGAATACTTACACAGCCAAGTCCGCACCATCAAATATGGTTACGCCACTAATTCTGGTCACTGGCTAGGCGTGAATTATGGCAAGAAAACTCTCAACTTCTAGCTGCTGTCCTGAAGGTGGGATGGGTCCTCTTGAGAGTGGTGTGAGCATCTTGAGGCACCCTTGAGTGAAACCTGAGTAAACCTTGAGGCACCCTTGGTAAAAGCTGTGAATAACCTGATTTTTGTGTGGCATAGTGGAGCCTAGGTCGGGATTTGCCCCGAATCTATCCACGTTTGGTCCAGAATCGCGGCTTCACTGCTAATCCGGTCGAAGGACTTCTAAGAATCCCTGGGGGGAATCATGGCTCAGAAAAAGTTCAGCAAGAAAACCAAGCTCGTCGCCGCTACGGCAGGCCTCGTTCTAATCGGTGGTGGCGCCGCATTCGCTTACTGGTCCACCACAGGTGCTGGAACCGGAGCCGCGACCAATGCTGACTCCAACGGCACGGTGACCCTCGTTGCCAACTTTGCCCCCGGGCTTACCCCCGCTGGGACAAGGGCTGTCACCTACACGGCGAGCAACCCGGGCACGTCCAGCCTGTACGTCGGGACCCTGAAGAACGTAGTCACCACCAGTGACATTGGTTGCCTTCCAGCTGACTTCACCATTCCCGACGTTGTTTCCAATACGACAGTTGCAGCTGGTGCTGTTGACGCACCCTTGACGGGCACTGGAACACTCACGTTCAAAGACACCGCCATCAATCAGGATGCTTGTAAGAGTGCCACGATTACTTTGACTGTCACTTCTAACTAACTGATCCGCGTAGGGGCGGTCCCGGAACGGGGCCGCCCCTACGCAATGCCCGGCGAAACATGGGCGCAAGCAACCGATAGGGGCCGAGGTGGAATCACCACGTCCGCTTAAACGCGGAACCGGGATAGTGGCGACGAGCGCTTTCCTAGTCCTTGTCCTTGCCTTTGTTGCTATGTTGGCGTCCGGTACTAGCCCTGCCTGGTCTTTTTACAGTGCGGCCGGTGCCGGGACAAGTGAACCAGTTTCATTAGGAACACTCCAGCCGCCCACCAACGCTACCGTCCCGTCCTCAAGTACCGGAACAGTTCCGGTGTCCTGGACAGCCGCAACCCTCACTCCGCGCCCCACCGGGTATTACGTCACAAGAACAAAAACCAGTGATGGCACCACATCCGCTGCCTGCGGGACCACCCGGACCTCACCAATCGTCGGGGTTTCCTGCAATGACATCCTGGTGTCTGTCGGGGTATACCGTTACACGGTTACTTCCGTCTACCGGAGCTGGACCGCACCCAGCACCCTTTCCGGCAGTGTCAACGTCACGCCAGCCGGCTCCCCGAGCAAGCTCGGGTTTCTGGTTCAACCCTCCAGCTCTTCCTCGGCTCAAGCGTTCGCAATCCAACCCCAGGTGGCCATCCAAGACTTTCAAGGCAGCATTGTCACCAGTGGTACCCCCCGACTAGTTACTTTAAGTGCTTCCGGTGGAACTCTCAGCGGTTGCGCAGCATCATCGCCAGCGAATTCGGCGATGACAGTCAATGGAATCGCCACATTCTCCGGATGCCGGATCACCGGGCCCGGCAGTTACACACTCACCGCCACTGTGTCCTCACTTACCAGTGCCGTCACTTCTTCGTTTACTGTCGCCGGTCCGGCCACGAAACTAACTTTTACGAGCTCGCCGTCGAACTCCACCGGGGGCATAGCTTTCGACACCGACCCCGTTGTTACAGTCCAAGACAGTGCAGGTCGCACAGCGACCGACGCTACTGCCTTGGTTACTCTGAGCATCAGCGGTAATCCCTTGGGTGCGATCCTGAGCTGTGACGATAACCCCATCACACCCTCTGCGGGTAAAGCTGAGTTCTCCGAGTGCAGCGTCAATAAGGCCGGCACCTACACATTAACTGCCGCGTCTACCGGCCTTACTAGCGCTACTAGCGCAAGCTTCACCATCCTGGTAGGGCCAGCAAGTAAGCTCGGCTTCACCTCCCAACCCTCTCCGACCTCCACAGGCGGGGTACCCTTCACTGCCCAGCCGACGGTCAGCATCCAAGACGCCGGCGGAAATACAGTAACCACCAGCACGGCAGTGGTAAATTTGTTCCTCACAGAGACAAAAGGCGCGTCTTTGGCCTGTGCAGCCACCACCCGGGCCGCCTCGTCGGGAGTCGCTTCCTTCACAGGTTGCAGTATCGATAAACCAAACACCAGCACATTGACCGCAACATCAGCCGGTCTGGCCTTCGCCTTCAGCACCGTTGTGACCAATACCGTGGGCCCAGGAGCGAAACTAGTCTTCACCACGAGCCCGGGTAATGGCGCCCGCAATGCCGCCTTCCCGGTTCAACCAGTAGTCACAGTTCTGGACGCTGGCGGCAATACTGTGACAGCCAGCTCAGCCCCGATCACACTAACACTCACAACACCGGGCACTGCCACTCTCGCATGCACCCCAAACACCACCAAAGGTGCCTCCTCCGGCATCGCCACGTTCACCGGCTGCCAAGTAAATACAAACGGAACGTACAGTCTGACAGCAACATCGGCTGGTCTTACCAAAGCCCTCAGTTCCACCTTTGTCATGAGCACCCCACCGCCAAGAATGATCTTCAGCACCCAGCCTTCTGCCTCGGTATCTGCAGACACGGCCTTCCCCATCCAGCCCGTCATTACCATCCTGACTGCGAACGGTGCCACGGCGACAGGTAACACTTCCACGATTACCTTGAGCCTGAATGATGCGAACGGTGCCACGTTGACCTGCGCCGCAAATAGCCGTAAGCCCATGAATGGTCTTGCCGCTTTCTCCGGTTGCTCTATCGATAAACCCGGCGTTTACACACTTACTGCAAAATCCAGTAATGCCAAAATTGTTCCTATTAACAGCGCTACGATCACAGTGACGGGACCTGCCGCGAAACTCGCCTTCACCACTATGCCCACCAGCGGGACCGCTGGAACCGTTTTCACTACCCAGCCATCAGTGGCCATTCATGATGCTGCTGGCAATGCCACCCCCAGCACCGCTCCAGTGTCCCTGACCCTCACTACACCCGCCGGTGCAACACTGAGCTGTACCGCAAACCCTAAAGCAGCTGTAGCAGGAACTGCCAGCTTCAGTGGTTGCAGCATTAACACACCCGGCACCTACACGATAACTGCCACCTCCCCTGCACTAGAGAACGCGGTAAGCGCGAACTTGACGATCACGGCGGGGCCTGCCGCCAAACTTGTCTTCACGAGTGTCCCCACCGATGGTAAGGGTGGGGCGGCCTTCGCTACCCAGCCTGCAGTTGCAATACAAGACGCCGCAGGGAACACCATCACTACCAGCACTGCTTCAGTGTCCCTAACCCTCACCACACCCGCCGGCGCTGTTCTCCTCTGCGATAAAATCACTCAACCAGCGGTGGCAGGAATCTCCAGATTCACCGGCTGCCGTATAGATATACCCGGTACCTTCACGCTTACTGCAACCTCTGGTTCATTCGCCTCGGCCGTGAGCGGAATAATCAAGATCACCCCTTAGCCGCCGACGGATATGTTTGCATCAACAACAGACATAGAGAGAGTCAAGCCCGAAACTGGGCGGGATACTCCGCCAAGACTGCGGAGACTTCCTCACTGAACCCCAGAAGCGCACATCTTGTTGCGATCCGCGACAGCGAGGACCTGACTGAAGATCCTTTGAGAGATGTTCCAATTATTTTCCGGGCCACCCAAACACCGAAGATTGATACTTTAAGCGGCCGTTGTCAATCGTCTGCCTCTTCCTCGAAGTTCTTGTTCTTTGATTCAAAAAAGATGAGAACTGACGGTGCCCCAAAAGTAGAGATAGCGGTGATCTAAAAGAAAATGGCGGGGATTCCCGGCCACAAGTGCGGGCCGTTGATTTGGGGAATCCGCGTCACAACGAACATGAGGATAAATGGCGGAGAGCCGACGATCCGATACTTACGAATTTAATTCACCTTCACTTAGTGCAGGGAGAATAGACAATGGTCCAGGCCATTGCCTTGCCACCGTCAATCACAGCCTGATCAGTTGATGCGCTCACGCAATACGCGGCAAACTCCGGCTGGTGGATAACTGCTGAAGCAGAATCCACCGTAATCAGGGGATGGATTGAGGGCACTAGGTGCGAGAGGTTACCCATGTCTGTGGAGCCCAAGAGGGAGGACGCGGCGCTGGATGTATCAAACACCCTGTCCAGACTCTGGGCATTACGTTGATACAACTCCACCAACTCCTAATTGTTTAGCATTTCCATGTACGCAGGGGAGAGCGATGTGCTCGAAAGCATACAGCCCGTTGCCAAGGCAGCAGCCTCAAAACAACGCTGCACCCGTTCTTGTAAAACCTGCAGTGATTCGAAATCTGCAGCACGCAGATAGGAGTGCGTTGACGTTTTCCTGGGAATGATATTGGGGGCTTCACCACCGTTGCTGACTATCCCGTGAACTTGGTCCGTGGGCTTGAGTTGCTGGCGGAGCAAAGCTATGGCGACTTGTGTGATGGTCAGTGCGTCGCTGGCATTGATGCCCTCTGACGGGGCCGCACGAGCGTGGGAATGCTTTCCCGCGAACTCGACGAGGATATCTAAAGTTGACAAGGTACGTGCAGTAGAAACATCGCTAGTGCCGGGGTTTACCATCATGGCCGCATGCGTCCCGTCAAAGACTCCGGCATCAATCATGATGGCCTTGTCCGCACCGTTTTCCTCAGCAGGTGTCCCGAATACCTCCGCGGTAATTCCCAGCCTTGAAGTGAAGGGCGCCAAGTGACGGGCACCAGCGCCAATGCCGCAGCCACTGCCGGTCCGGCAATGATGTTGTGCGCGCAAACATGACCAATTCCGGGCAGCGCATCGAATGCCGCGCAAATATCACCACCAATTCGCCTTCACCAATGGTGGCAACAAAGGCGGTAGCGAGCTCTGCGACTCCGGAGGTGATCTCATAGCCAGCATTGGCTAAGACGGAGGCGGTCCATTCAGATGCCTGAAACTCCTTGAACCCCAGCTCCGGGTTCCCATGGATTCCAAAAAACTCGGGTTCGAGGCGGTGGCTGATAGTTCCCGCACTATCCGGGTGCCATGACCGCAACTGCTGACTCGCGGTTCAGGTAATAAATCAACTGTCCGGTGAATCACGGTAGATGTCAACGGTCTTGGTTAATATCTACATCAGAAATAGCTTTTTTACATGCGAATCTCAAATGTATATGCATATTCTGAGGTGCTTGTAGCATGGGAACTGACCCGGAAATGTGACGTAGCCCGCTATTTTTCAACATTTTTCGCGGTGGGTGAGCTGCAGATCCCTCCACACACTGAGTGGGTTGACCACAATCCAGGCTCTTGACAAATGATCCAAGTCTCGTGAATGCTGAATAGCGGTTCAGTAAAGAATTTCCGATACATAGGAGTTATGCATGTCAGTAGCAGTTGAGAATGCGCCGGCCAAGACCGTGGTCCCTTCCTTGCTGGAGATTAGCTGGACTGATCCCGTGACCGGATACAAGGGCTACTTGGTGATCGACAGGCTGGTCCGGGGGGTTTGCAGTGGCGGTCTCCGCATGCGCAAGGGATGCACCCTGGACGAGGTTCGCGGACTCGCCCAAGGCATGACGCTCAAGGAGGGACTGCACTACCGTCCCGGCGCGCGGTATGTTCCGCTCGGAGGGGCTAAGGGTGGCATTGACTGCGATCCGCACGATCCCAACATGCGCGCTGTTCTCAAGCGCTTCCTGCAAAGCGTCAGCGCACTGGTCAGTGCCCACTGGACCCTGGGGGAGGACCTGGGTGTGCAGCAAAAGCTCATTGACGAGATCATTGCGGAGCTGGGACTGGAGAGCTCCGTGCAAGCTGTCTATCCGCTGCTGGAGGATCGCGCTGCTGCCACGGAGCGTTTGAGCCGTGCATTTGAGATTGATATAGACGCAGTGGGGCTGGGAGAGTTGGTTGGGGGTCTCGGAGTTGCAGAATCAGTTTTAACGGCCCTTGATGCATTGGGGCGCCGCAGGGAAGGGTCCCGCGTGGTGATCCAGGGCTTCGGCTCTATGGGCGGTGCCACGGCACGCTACCTCTCACAGGCTGGCCTGTTGGTGGTTGGCATTTCAGATGCCAATGGAGTCATTGTCAACCCGCAGGGGCTAGATGTTGAGGCTTTGCTGGCGTCCCGTAATTCATTTGGCGAAATTGACCGCGCGGTCATGAGGCCTGAGGATGCCTTGGTTCCACGTGATCAGTGGTTGCGCATTGAGACTGATGTTTTGGTGCCTGCCGCCATTTCCTACTGCATCACCGCAGAAAATCAGCACGAAATTGCGGCTTCACTCATCGTGGAAGCTGCGAATATGCCGGTTCTCAAAGAGGCTGAGGAGATGCTCCTGGCTCGCGGCATACAGGTGGTGCCGGACTTCGTCTCTAACTCCGCCACAAATGCGTGGTGGTGGTGGATGCTCTTTGGTGACATTGATGCCGATGCCCAGCAGTCCGAAGCGATGATTCGGCGGGAAATGAGCAGGATTGTCTCGGATATGTTTGTGCGCTCAGTACGTGATGGGTCATCACTGCGCGATGCTGCACTGGCTTTCACTCGTGAGCAGCTGCTTGCCATTGATGCGCAGTACGGTACGGCCTAAGCAACTGGGCACTCACTTCCTTGGGGTCCGTCAGGTGTGCTATTGGGCGTGCCGGCGGGTGCCCCAGGGCGCCAGTGCGGAAGCTCGCAAAATTTCCACCGCCAACATTGACAACTTGCGTGATGCCAGTCACACTTAGTTATATAACTGACTGGTTAGTTAAAGAACTTCCGGTAACTGTTGTCGGGCCAGTGCAGGAGCCCCAGCCAAAGGCGGCGGGTCCTGCACTGGACCTCAACAAAGTCTCACCTACCAACTACGGTATCCATTCGGATGCCAAGACTCAGAAGCATTCGGAGGCAACTGATGCCAGCGTCCTCGCTCAAAGCGTTTCGTGATCCCTCATCCGTGGCAGTGGTTGGTGCCTCGGATGATCAAGCTAAATGGGGTTACTGGCTAGCCCGCGGGGCCTTGTCCGGAGCGCATCGCCGCGATGTGTACCTTGTCAACGGATCAGCTGCAACCGTCCAGAACGAAACGGCCTACTCCAGCATTTCGGCATTGCCGGGCGTACCTGAACTCGTTGTTCTGTGCGTCCCGCCGCGCTTTGTTACTGAAGTGGTCCGGGAGGCCCTCGCCGCCGGCGTCAAGGCGTTTCTGGGCATCACCGCAGGTGTGCTGGAAGAAGAAGCCCTCGGAGCCATGATTCGCGCCGCTGGTGCACGCATCATTGGCCCCAACAGTCTGGGACTTTTTGATGCTTCCTCTTCTTTGCAGCTGGCATGGGGGCATTTCAGCCCGGGTCCGCTGGCCATCATCTCCCAAAGCGGGCAGCTTGGATCTGAACTGGCCATCTTGGCTGCGCGTGCCGGCATGGGTGTTTCTCGCTTTGTCTCCATTGGAAATCAGCTGGATGTGAACGCTGCGGAACTCGTTGCTGATCTGGCAGATCACGAACAAAGCAAAATCATCGCCTTGTATTTGGAGAGCTTCACCAGCGGAGTTCAGCTGGTGGAAACCATCCGTGACCTGTCCCTGGCAGGAAAGACAACCTTGGTGCTCACCACCGGAGCCAGTGATGCTAGCCAACGTCTGGCCCAGTCCCACACCGGGTCACTCACCTCCGCCCTTGACACTGTTGACGCTGCCTGCCGTGCGGCTGGGGCCATCCGTGTAGCCACCCCCACCGAGCTGGTGAACGCCGCCCGTTACTTGAGTGTTGCCGCAAAACCGGCCAGCCGGCGCACTGCACTCATCAGTGACAGTGGTGGGCAAGGTGGCATAGCAGCAGACGTGGCCGCAGTCCACGGTCTGGACGCACCCATATTCTCCGAACAGTTGCAGCGCCAGCTCGCGGAAATTCTGCCCGCCGGTGCCGCAGTATCCAACCCCATCGACTTAGCTGGAGCCGGGGAAGCGAATCTGGATGTGTACGCCGATCTGGTGGAGGTTCTGATGAGCTCCGGTGAAGTGGACTCGGTGGTCCTCTCTGGATACTTCGGTTGCTACGGCTCAGACACGCCCGCCATCGAGGCCCGTGAACTCAGCGTTGCAGACCGTATGGCGGACATTGTCAAGGCCGCCGGGATGCCCCTGGTTGTCCACAGTATGAGTTCCGACTCGGCCGTGGTGGCGCGCCTCTGGGCTGATGGCATCCCCACCTACCCGGGCATCGAGATTGCACTGCGGACGCTGTCCTTGGCAGCCCAGCTAAGCGCGTCCCCGGGGCGGGTGCTCGGCTCGCCGGAGCAGAAGCTGGCCGAACCGGAATCAGGATACTGGCAGGCTCGTGCGTTTTTGGCGGAACTGGGCATCGAGGCGCCGGAAGGACGGCTGGCAAATAATCGTGCCGACGTGGCCCGGGCCAGCGAAGAGTTGCGCTACCCTCTCGTCTTGAAGGCCGGTTGGCTTGAGCACAAAAGTGAGCACGACGGCGTGAAGCTGGGCTTGGGCTCGGCCGAGCAGCTGATGGCAGCCTTCGAGGATATGCAGGCGCGGCTGGGGGACGGCGAGTACGTAGTAGAGGAACAGGATATTCGCCAAAATACCGTAGAAGTGCTGGTAGGTGCCCGCCAGGACAGGGACTTTGGTCCGGTTGTCACGGTAGGAGCCGGGGGTACGGAAACGGAACTGCACAAGGACATCAGCGTAGAGCTGGCGCCAGTGGACCACGCTACCGCGTTGGAGATGATTGGCCGGTTGAAGTGCCTGCCGCTCTTGCAAGGATGGCGCGGCCGCCCGGCCACCGACATCCAGGCACTGGCCGCCATGGTGGTTTCAATTTCCGAAGCCGTCGCAGCTAACCAGAACATCACAGAATTTGAAGTCAATCCTATCCGTGTGGCCCCTGAAGGGGCTCTCGCAGTCGATGCATTGGTGCTCACGGCTGCCGCGGTCAACGCATGAAGGAGAACGCCTTGCTTGTTCCGGATATCAGAGAAGAATTTGCTGGAAAAATTGCGGTCGTAACAGGTGGCGGCTCCGGCATTGGCCGCGCCATCGCCGCCCGCTACGCAGCAGCCGGCGGAAAAGTCATTGTCATAGGACGCCGAGAAGAACCGCTGCAGGAGACTGTACGGCTCATTACTGACGCTGGTGGCAGCGCCGATTACATCTCCTGCGACGTCCGTGATGCCCAGGGCATGGCAGATGCCATCAACTCTGTTGTAGAACGCGAAGGACGCATTGATGCGTTAGTGAACAATGCGGCCGGCAACTTCATTGTCCCCGGCGAGGACCTGAGCCCCAACGGCTGGAAGGCCGTCATTGACATTGTGCTCAACGGGACCTTTTACGCAACCCACGCAGCAGCTCAGCACATGCTGGCGGCCGGCAGCGGAAGCATCCTGAACGTCATTGCCAGCTACGCCTGGCACGGACATCCGGGCACAGTGCACAGCGCAGCAGCCAAGGGTGGCATTGTGGCCATGACCCGCACGCTTGCCGTGGAATGGGCAGCCCGCGGAGTTCGAGTGAACTGCATTGCTCCCGGACCCACCGAAACTGAAGGTGCCGGTGCCGCGTTGTGGGGCACCGAGTCCGCCCGTGAAAAGGTCCTCAGCGGCGTCCCGGCAGGCCGGTTCGCCAGCCCCGCCGAAATTGCCGAGTCCGCCAACTACCTCCTGAGCCCGCGTGCCGATTACGTCACCGGTGAAGTCATGGTGGTGGATGGTGGCCAATGGTTAGGTAAGTCCGTCTACACAGATGAGCGAGTAAAAGCATGAGCGCCCTTACAGGTGGAGAAGCCCTGGTTGCCGGTCTGGCAGCCCACGGCGTGGACACCATTTTTGGTATCCCCGGAACACACAACTTGGCCGCCTACGCCGCCATGCCCAGCTACGGCATCAAGCACATCTCGCCGCGGCACGAACAGGGAGCCGGCTACGCAGCCGACGGTTATGCCCGCTCCTCGGGACGCCCCGGCGTGGTCCTTACCACCACGGGCCCCGCCATCCTCAACGCCGCAGCAGCTGCGGCCCAGGCGTACTCGGATTCAATTCCGGTGCTGTTCATCTCTCCCGGCATGCCGCTGGCGCACCCCGGCCGCGGCAACGGCTTGTTGCACGAAATCAAGGATCAGGGGGCAGCATTGGCGGCCGTGGTGGCCTACAGCCACCGTGTGACCTCCGTGGCAGAAATCCCGTTGGCCGTTGCCCAGGCGTTCGCTGCCATGGCAACGGGCCGGCCACGTCCGGTACACCTGGAAATCCCGCTGGACCTGCTCGATGAGGTGGGGCAAGTAACTGTGGTGCCGCAGGTGGCCGCCGGTCAGCTCATGGCACCTACAGCACAAATCCAGGCTGCTGCGGCCGCGCTCAGCGCAGCTCAACGCCCGCTGCTTTTGGTGGGCGGTGGGGCATCCCGGGCCGCGGCCCAGGTCAAGGACCTTGCACAAGCACTGTCCGCGCCGGTCTTTGCCACCACCAACGGCAAGGGCATTTTCCCGGAGGACCACGTACTGGCCGTTGGTGCTGGAGTCCAACACCCCAGCACTTTGGCTGCCTTCAACGATGCCGACGCTGTTGTGGCGATCGGAACAGAACTTTCCCCCGCGGACTGGTGGCTGGGGCTGCCGAACCTGGCGGGAAAACTGATCCGGATCGATATTGACGCCACCTCCATCAACACCAACGCCATCCCCGCCCACGCTCTGGTGGGCGAGAGTGTAGCCGTCTTGACGGCGCTGCTGGCGAACCTCAGTGCCACTAATACGGCCACTGATACGGCCACTGATGCAGCCACGGACGACGCCGCCGCCTCCATCGCTGCCCAGCGTATGGTGGCGCTGCGGGCGGACTTTGAAACGGACGCCCAGACTGAAGGCGGACCCTGGTTGGAGATTGTGGACGCCATTGCAGCGGCCCTGCCCCGGGACGGCATTGTTGCCGCAGACAGTGCCATGGCTTGTTACTACGGGGCCCTGTCAAACCTGCCGTTGCACCGTCCCAACGCGTTCTTGTATCCCACAGGTGTTGGCACGCTCGGGTACGGGTTACCGGCGGGAATTGGTGCCAAAGTTGCCAATCCAGAAGCCCCGGTACTGGTCCTGCACGGTGACGGTGGCATCATGTTCACCATTGCCGAACTGGCCATGGCCGCGGAGCTTCGCCTAGCACTGCCCATCGTCATTGTAGATAACGGCGGCTACGGCGAGATCCGCAATGAAATGGCTGACCGCGGCGAACCCGTGCACGCTGTGGCCTTGGGCAGCCCGGACTTTCCGGCGCTCGCCAGGGCTCTTGGCTGCTACGGCGTAGCCATTGCCAACGCCAGTGAACTAGGTAGCGCCATCAAAACAGCGCTCGACGCCGATAGGCCCACCGTTTTGCACATCTATGAGGACAGCCGTGCCGCAGCGGACATGCTGGCCGCCAAGGAGGCACTGTGAACACCGCGGTCATGACCTGGTTCCGTGACGACGTCCTCATTGGCGGTAGCTGGCAACAGGCCGGGGCTACGCAGGAGGTAGAAAACCCGGCCACCGCCGAGGTGATTGGCTCGGCAGCTCTGTGCGATGGGGCCACTGTGGATGCTGCTGTAGCTGCGGCCCGCACGGCAGCTAGCGCTTGGGGTGCCAAAACTGCCGGTGAGCGTGCCGATGCCATCGACGCCCTCGTTGCCGTGTTGCGGCAGCGCCGTGAGGAGCTCGTTGCGGTGACAGTGGCAGAAGTTGGTGTTTCCGTTGCCAACGCCCGTGCCTGGCATGTGGATCTGGCCATTGATTTGATGGCTGCCGCAGCCACCAACGCACGCAACTATGCCTTTGAGGAAGAGTCCGGGACCTCTGTTTTACTGCGCAAACCGGTAGGTGTGGTTGCCTGCATCACCCCGTGGAATTACCCGCTTTACCAGTTGGCGGCGAAGGTTGGTCCAGCCCTGGCCGCAGGGTGCACGGTTGTGCTAAAACCTGCGTTACTGGCGCCGTTGTCCTCCTATATTTTCGCTGAGGCCACCATTGAAGCTGGGCTGCCAGAGGGCGTTTTCAACCTCATTAGCGGTGCAGGCAGTGCCATTGGCGACGCTCTGACGGGCCATCCCGGAGTGGACTTTATCTCCTTCACCGGTTCCACCACAGTAGGCCGTGAGGTGGGGGCCACCGCTGCCCGCAACCTCAAACGCGCCTGCTTGGAACTGGGCGGGAAATCCTCCTCCATCATCTGCGCTGATGCTGATTTTGCAGCGGCCGTGACCGGAACCGTGGACGCGGCCATGCTCAACAGCGGCCAGACCTGCAGTGCCTGGACCAGAATGCTGGTCCCGGCACAACGCTATGAGGAAGCTCTGGAACTGGCAGCTGCCCACGTCAAAACTCTTGTGGTGGGAGACCCCACTGCGGAGAGCACCGATCTGGGCCCGCTGGTTAGCGCCAAGCAAAAGGCTGATGTACTTGCCGTCATTGACGGTGCCTTGGGCCGGGGCGCCCGGCTGGTGACGGGCCCGCCCGTCTCAGCCCACGCCGTCGGACACTATGTAAACCCGACCATCCTGGCAGATTTGGCGCCCACTGACCCGGCCAGTCAGCAGGAAATCTTTGGGCCTGTGCTGGTGGTACACGCCTATTCCAGTGAGGCCGAAGCCATTGAGATTGCCAACGGCACGGTCTACGGACTAGCCGGTGCGGTGTGGGCCGGCAGTACCGAGCGGGCACTGGAGATTGCTCGGCACCTTGACACCGGCCAGGTTGATCTCAACGGTGCCCCGTTCAACCCGCAAGCCCCCTTCGGTGGGTGGAAGGACTCCGGAATTGGCCGTGAACTCGGAGTGGCCGGCCTGGAGGAATACACAGAAATCACTGCGGTGCAGCGATGAGTTCACCCCTTGCGGTGTACACCGACGTGGACGGCACCGATCTTCAGCCCGGTATTGAGCTCTTGGAAGCAGCCGGTTTTGAGGTCCGGGTGGCCAATAGTTCAGACCCTGACGTCATTGCCAAGGTAGCCCAGGGCGCACAAGCCCTGCTGATTGGCTATTGCGTGGTTGATGAGGCTCTCCTGGAGCGCCTTGAGGGGTTGAAGATTGTAGCCACCCAATCGGTGGGCGTTGACACGGTGGATCTTGCTGCTGCCACCAAGCGCGGCATCTGGGTGGCCAACGTGCCGGGGGCGGCCACGGAGGAAGTTGCCACCCACGCCTTCGCCATGGCCTTGTCTTTGCTGCGCGGGCTGCCCTTCCTTGACCGGAGTGTGCAGGCCGGGCAGTGGGACGGCACAACGGAGAGGCTGCTCAGGCTCTCCGGGGTGAGTGTTGGCGTGGTGGGGCTGGGCCGTATTGGTGCCCGTTTCGCCAAGCTCATGGGACCTACTGTGGGAACCGTGCTGGGCTACGATCCCTACCTTCCAGCACCCGACGGCGTCCAGGCGGTGGGGCTGGATGAGCTCTTCACCCGCAGCGACCTTGTCAGTTTGCACCTTCCACTGACCGAAGAGACCACGGCCCTGGTGAACGCGGACCGGCTCGCACTCATGCCGAGGGGATCGTTTTTAGTCAACGTTTCCCGTGGCGGGTTGGTAGATCACCCGGCACTGGCGCGGGCATTGGAAAGCGGCCAGCTAGGTGGGGCCGGCCTTGATGTGCTGGCCGTTGAACCACCGGCGGCGGGGGAGGCGATGCTCGGCAACCCCCGGGTTCTACTGAGTCCGCATGCCGCGTATTTATCCGAGCAGTCAGCGCGAGACTACGTGGTGCAGCAAGCAGAAAATGTTCTTACTTGGCACCACCGCCAGATCCCGGAACACCCCGTGAACAGCCCGCTTGCGGCACAGTTCACGGCCTAGACCAAAACACTTAACACCAAAAACAGGAGAAGACCATGGCAAAGAAGAATGTTGAATACTGGCCGTTGAACGATGAGCAGCGCGCCATCGTTGAAATGGTCAAGGATTTTGCTACCAACGAGATCCGTCCCCGTGGCCGCGAAGTGGATGAGGCGGACACCGTCTCACCCGTGGACATTTTCCAGAAAGCCGCAGTGGTGGGCATTACCGATTTCATGATGCCGGAGGAATATGGCGGTGGCGGCTACACCGATGCTTTCACCCAGTGCCTGGTTCAGGAACAGCTGTGCTGGGGAGATCCCGGCATTGGCAACTTTGTCTGCTCCAACGGCTTCTTCGCTGACCCCATCCTGGCGCTCGGAAACGAGGACCAGAAAAAGAAGTGGCTCACGCCCCTGTCCGGTCCTGATGCACCGTTTACTGCTCTGGCCACTACGGAACCGGGCTCCGGCTCTGACTCCGCCTCCATGGTGACCCGCGCTGACAAGGTTCAAGGCGGTTACTCCATCAACGGCCAGAAAGCGTGGATCTCCAACGCCGGCCTGGCAGATCAGTACGTGGTATTCGCCAAGACTGACCCCTCAGAGCGGTCCAAGGGTGTCACGGCGTTCCTCATGAAGAAGGACACGCCCGGCATTTCCTTCGGGGAGCCGATGAAGAAGATGGGCCAGCGCGCCATTGTGTGCCGCGAAATGTTCTTTGACAACGTCTTTGTACCCGAAGAAGATCGCTTGGGCGAAGAAGGCCAGGGCTTCTACGGCCTCATGAAGACCTTCGATGTATCCCGTGTTGTCCTGGCAGCAGCGTCCTGCGGCGCCGCCCGTGCAGCGTACGAATACGCACTGGACTACGCCCGGACCCGCACTCAGTTCGGCAAGCCGATCATTGAACACCAGGCTGTGGCGTTCCGTCTGGCAGATATGGCCACCCGCATTGAATCGTCATGGTTGATGACGTTGCATGCAGCCCGCCAGCTCGACGCCGGTGAGGACGTCAATGGCCTGGCCGCCATGGCTAAACTGCAGGCCTCCGAAACCGCCATGTTCGTCACCTGGGCGGCCGTGCAGACCCTCGGTGGTTGGGGCTACTCCCGCGAGTACCCGGTTGAGCAGTGGATGCGTGATGTCAAGCTGGAGGAAATTGAGGAAGGCACCTCGGACATCATGCGCTTGGTGATCTCCCGCAACCTCTAGCATCACCAGCCAACGGCCTCACCCAGCAGGCCCACGCAACAGGTCCACCCATCAGGGATGAGAAGGAAGTACAACGTGAAGATTGCAGTGTTGGTGAAGCAGGTTCCAGACACCGGGGAGCAGCGCAACCTTGACCCCGTGCAGGGGAGCTTGGACCGCTCAGGGGAGAACTTGTTGGATGAGATCAACGAACGTGCCCTGGAAGTGGGGTTGAAGTATAAGGACGCCAACAAAGGTACCGAGGTGGTTGTTATCTCAATGGGCCCGGACACCCTGACTAAGGGCTTGCGTAAAGCCCTCTCCATGGGTGCCGACTATGCTCTTCACGTGTGTGATGCCAGCCTGGCCGGTGCGGATGCGGGACGGACGGCGGAAGTGCTCGCCGCCGCCCTGCGCCACACCGGCGCGGATCTGGTGTTGGCAGGCAACGAGTCAACGGATGGTCGCGGCGGTGTTGTGCCAGCCATGATTGCCGAGCGTTTGTCGCTGCCACTGATGAGTGCTGTAGACACCGTAGAAATTTCCGGCCAAGAAGTAATAGGGGAGCGCGGCACCGAAACAGGTTCAGTGCGGCTCAGCGCACCCTTCCCGGTCATGGTCTCGGTGACCGAACGCTGTGGCGAAGCCCGGTTCCCCAGTTTCAAGGGCATCATCACCGCCAAGCGCAAACCTCTGTCAGTGCTGGGTCTTGCTGAGCTGGGCCTTGCCGACTTGGGCTCACTGCCTTCTACCGGAACAGCGGCTTCCAGCATTGTGATCAGCACGGTGCGCACCCCAGCCCGGACTGCTGGCCGAATTGTTGTTGATGAAGGAAATGCCGGCACCGAATTGGCGGCGTTCCTGCGCTCCAGCCGTTTGATCTAGGACATAAGGACCATCATGAGAAATGTCTTGACACTTATTGAAACCACTGAAACCGGCGCATTGGGCACTACTACCGCAGGTCTGCTCGGAGCCGCAGCCAAGATTGGTACACCCGTGGCTGTTCTAGCCGTAGCTCCCGGCAGCGGCGCCAAACTGGCAGAACAGCTCGGTGCCTGGGGTGCTGAGACGGTATTCCTGGCTGAATCGCCGAACGTTGGCCAGCTTGTGGTGGCCGCGGATCTTGCCGCACTCACGGCAGCGGCTCAGGCCCTGAAGCCGGTGGCCATTGTGGCCGCTAACTCCGTGGCCGGGCGCGATGCGGCCGCCCGGTTCGCGGCCCGCACCGGTGCAGGATTATTGGCGGACGTTGTTGATGTCCGTGTTGAGGGTGATTCAATCATTGGCACGCACTCCGTCCTGGGCGGTGACTACACGGTGGAAGCCACCGTGAGCGGCGGTGCTGCGGTTCTCACCGTCCGTCAGGGCGCCATTGAGGACAAGGCCCCGGCCGCCACCCCTACCGTGACTACCATTTCGCTAGATCCTGCCCAGGGACCGTCAGTGACAATCCTCTCAAGCACAGCACCCACCACAGCCAGTGACCGTCCTGAACTGCGCGGTGCGGCCCGGGTAGTGGCTGGCGGACGCGGGCTGGGCTCCTCCGAGAACTTTGCCTTGGTAGGCCAACTCGCCGATGCGTTGGGCGCTGCCGTGGGAGCTTCCCGTGCGGCAGTGGATGCCGGCTATGTCCAACAGTCGGCGCAGGTGGGCCAGACCGGTGTGAGCGTTTCACCGCAGTTGTATATTGCCCTGGGTATTTCCGGGGCCATCCAACACCGGGCCGGTATGCAAACAGCCAAAACCATTGTGGCCGTGAATTCAGATGCTGATGCACCGATCTTTGAGGTTGCAGACTTTGGCATTGTGGGCGACGTCTTTACCGTGGTGCCTCAACTGATCTCCGCGCTGGAAGCACGCTCAGGCGCATGACGGCGCTGCAGAACAAGCCCTCCCGAGTAAAGAAAAAGGTGCGGCTGGCACTCACGGCAAGTGCCGCCGCTGTACTTCTGGTTTTGATGGTGCTCGGGGCGAAATGGCTCCGCGGCACTGAGGGGGTGCAAGACTTCCTGATTCAGTACACCGGGCATTCGGCGCTGCCAGCGGGTGCGCCTGTGGGGTTGCCGCCCTGGCTGGGGTGGCAGCACTTCCTGAACGGGTTCTTCCTGTTGCTCATTGTGCGCACCGGGTGGCAGGTGCGCACCACTACGCGGCCCGGCGCCTATTGGACGCGCAATAACAAGGGGCTGATCAAAACCAAGGGGGCGCCGAAGAAGATCAGCCTTGACCTGTGGTTCCACCTGAGTTTGGATGCGCTGTGGGTGTTGAACGGGATTGTGTTCATGGTGTTGCTGTTTGCCACGAATCAGTGGATGCGGATTGTGCCCACCAGCTGGGATATTGTCCCGAACGCGGCCTCGGCCATGCTGCAATACGCGTCGTTCAACTGGCCGCTGGAATCCGGCTGGGTCAACTACAACGCGCTTCAGGTGCTGGCGTACTTTCTGACAGTGTTTGTGGCTGCGCCCTTGGCATTGATCTCCGGGCTGAGGATGTCCCCGGCCTGGCCAAAGAATACCGTCCGGCTAAATAAGGCCTTCCCCATTGAGGCGGCCCGGGCACTGCACCTACCCGTGATGCTTTACTTTGTAGCCTTCGTGGCTGTGCATGTGACCTTGGTACTGACTACCGGGGCATTGCACAACTTGAACCATATGTATGCAGGGCGAAATGACGGCAGTTGGCTCGGCGCTGGCATCTTTGCTGGCTCCCTTGCCGTTATGGTGGCTGCCTGGTTCATGGCGCGGCCATTGTTTCTGCGGCCCATCGCCTCCCTTACCGGCAAAGTGAGCCGCTAGCAGGCCCAACCGCGGGCCCGCGGTGGGCAGCCCGCTGCCCGCTTGCCGCGGTGGGCGGGAGGCCTCGGGTGGGCAGCCCACCGCCCGCTTGCCGCGGGCGCACCACCATAATGAAACTTCTACACGAAGGACACACGCAATGAACGCAGCAGCGATGAATGCCGAGAAAATTGTCATCCTCGAGGGCGCACGGACCCCCATTGGTAGTTTCGGTGGGGTTCTCAAGGATGTGCCAGCCCATGAACTCGGTGCCGCCGCAGCCCGGGCGGCTATTCTGCGTTCGGGCATATCAGGGGAAGATATTTCCGAGGTGGTGATGGGCTGCATCGGGCAGGTGGGGGCCGATGCGTACAACGCACGCCGCGTGGCGCTGGCAGCTGGCCTTCCGGAGCGCACCCCGGCGTACACAGTGAACCGGCTGTGTGGCAGCGGGCTGCAGGCCATCTGGTCAGCAGCCATGCAAATGCAGTGGTCCGGAACAGACTTCACCCTGGCCGGTGGCAACGAGTCCATGACACGCATGCCGTTCTACGATTTCGCTGCCAGGGCCGGTAACCGGCTGGGGGACCGCACACTTGTGGATGGGACCGTTGCCATGTTGACTGACCCGTTCAGTAACATCCACATGGGTGTCACAGCGGAAAACGTGGCCCGCAAGTATGGCGTGTCCCGTGAGGATCAGGACGAATTTGCCCTTGAATCCCAGCGTCGGGCAGCAACACCAGCAGCGCAAGCCGCCTTTGCCGAGGAGATCACTCCTGTGGAGGTGGGCGGACGCAGGCCGCACACGGTCACCTTGGATGAGCATCCCAAACCAAACACCACCTTGGAAACACTCGCCGGGCTCCGTCCAGCCTTTGAAAAAGGTGGGACTGTCACCGCTGGCAATGCCTCAGGAATCAATGATGGCGGCGCAGCGGTGGTGCTGGCCCGTGCCGGTGCCGCACTGGAGCGTGGACTCCAGGGATTAGTGACTCTGGAAGCCGTCACCACGGCCGCCCTGGATCCATCCTTGATGGGGTATGCGCCCACCTTGGCTCTGCAGAAACTGTTCGCACAGACAGGAACAACTGCGGCTGATATTGACACGATCGAGCTCAACGAGGCCTTTGCCGCGCAGGCAGTTGCTGTTATGCGCGATGCCGGTTTGGACCCTGCCAAGACCAACCCTTACGGTGGCGCTATTGCCCTGGGCCACCCCGTAGGTGCCACGGGTGCCATGCTGAGCCTGCGCGTTGCCAAGGACTTGGTCCGGCGTGATATGGAACTGGGTGTGGTCACCATGTGCATTGGCGGTGGACAGGCACTGGCAGCCTTGTTCCGCAGAGTTTCCTAGCCTTCGCTGGGCCGGACTTTGGCTGGTCTGTTGCGGCTGGTCTTCTTGTGGCTGGGCCAGAAGTTGCCAGTACGACGCCGTTGCTCGAGCATGACTTTCGGGGGACGGCGTCGTGCTTGGCTTAGAGAGCGCCGGGTTGCTGGGGCCCAACCACAGCAGGCCGGTGCGCAGTGGCTCCAAGTTGCCCCAAATTGCTCCGATCAGGCTTAGCCAGCTAAATCATCTCTTCTGGGGCCGATGGCTGACATACTGGGGAACGTGTTAGCCACTTCCTCAGTCACGGCAACCGTCAAGAAATCGCTTCGGCTGGACTTTTCCCAGTCCGATCCCGTAGTTGCGGGCCGAAATGCCCTGGGGATCGCCATTCCCTTGGTGGTGGGGGTGGCCATAGGAAGTATCCCGATTGCCGTCTTCGGTGCAGTCGGGGCCATGTTTGCCGCTTTCGCTGACAGGCCAGGAAGCTACCGGCTCAGGCTTTCCCGCATGGGCATGACCGCTCTGGCCGCTGGCATTGGCGGTGGACTGTCCGTTCTGGCTTCGCATTCCTGGCTGCTCTCGGTGTTGCTGATAGCTGTTTTTGCCTTTGTCAGTGGCATGCTGCTTTCGCTGGGACCCGTAGTGGCCCAAATCGGGATTGCCGGGACAGCCGTGGCCATTGTGCTCAACCGGTTCCAGCTGCCGGCATCTAGTGCCCTTGGGATAGCGGCGCTGGTGATTGCAGCCGGATTGCTGCAAAGCCTCTTGGCCATTGCCGGCTGGCCAGTGCACCGGCACGCGCCGGAAAGAGCCGCCTTGGGCGCGGTGTATGAGGCTCTGGCGAAGCGCACCCGCTCCCCGCACCCCCAGATGATGAAGCCGGGAGCCGAAGCCAAACTTGACGCTGCCAGGGCCACGATCACCGGTTTTGGGCACGGCCACGGCCCCAGTATGCAGGCTTATCGTGGCCTGGTTGACGAGGCTGAACGGATCCGGCTCGAAGTCATCGCCTTGGCCTATTGTCTCGAACGTTTTGAACGGGTTGACCGGACTACACAGGCCAACGCCGTGCATACTCTCTTGGCAGCGGCTGGGACCGTGCTCGATGCTGTGGCTGAGTCCCTGTATAAGGGAAAAGTCTTTGACTCCTCTGTCATGGAGGGCGTTGACGAGGCTGTGGACGTGCTCCAAACAATTGTTGGAGATCACCCGGATTCGCCTACTGGCAGGTTTGCTTCCTTGCATGCCCGGGCCTTGGCCGGACAGTTGCGGGCCTGCGCACGCATGACCACGCCGGGGGCGGTAGAAGGGCGCATTGTTGAAGAGAAAGTGCGCATCGGTGGGATACGAGTAGCCGCGCAGGCCCCGTTCGATACGCTGCGGGCTAATCTGAATCCGAGCTCGGCGGTATTTAGGCACGCTGTCAGGCTTGCTGTGCTTGTATCGGCCACGGATGGCTTATCCCGCCTGCTGCCCAGTGCAGACAGAGGCTACTGGATCTCACTGATGGTATTGCTGTTGCTGCGTCCGGACTTTGCCAGCACTCTCCTGCGCACCAGCGCCCGGCTGGCAGGAACACTCATTGGCCTGGGGATTGGCACGGTGGCCACCTCTCTGGTGGGTACGGAGAACCACTATGCGCTGATAGCGCTGGTTGTGCTCTTTGTTTTCGGCGTCCGTGTCTCCGGATTGCCCAACGCGTTTTTCATGGCTATTTGGACGGCCGCCTATCTTGTGGCGCTGCTGGATTTGTCCGGCATTCCGGCCGGGGATGTGGCAGTGCCACGTTTGGTGGACACCGTCATAGCTGGCGCCCTGGCCGTGGCGGCTACCGTGGTGTGGCCCGCGTGGGAGCGCAGCTACCTACCAGCCCGGCTTGCCGAACTACTGGCCAGCTATGGGCGTTATCTGGTGGCGGTGAGCGATCCTGCCGCCCAAAAGTCAGAGATTGACGCCGCCCGAATCGCCGCCAGGTTGGCCCGGACCAATGCGCAAACTTCCCTGGACCGGACCCAGGCGGAGCCAGTGGATGGGCTCTCAGCTCAATATGTTGGCGAAGGTTTACTGGTCCAGAGCCACTTGTTCATCCAGGCCGCCATGGTGATAGACGCAGCCCGGCTCTCCGTCTCGGCGGCCAAGGGACCGGTGGAGAAACTACTGGCCCCGCTGGAGCCGTTCGTCAGTGACACCGCCACCACTCTGACGGCATGTCAGGATGCAGTCAGAGACGGGACAACTCCCCGGGGGGCCGTCAATATGCGTGATTCCTACACCCGGCTAGCTGAGATCCTGCCGCCGGTTTCTTTGGAGTCAGGAGTTGTTCAGCCAGCCATCATGGATGCAACGGACAGGATTGCCAACTCGGTGGACACCATGGTGCACATACTGCGCGGGCAGGGTTCGCCCCGTACCGCTAAGAACTAGCTAGCGGACGGAGCGACGCCAAGAACCTGCGCCAGGCCGTGGGGGCAGATGCAATTGTGCCAGGCGCGCCCACTGACGTTTTGGTTCGTTCGGAGCGTCCTCGCTGCTGCCGGATTGCAGGGCTAGGACGACGGCGGTCACCGCGGCCAGCTCTTCATCGGTGGGGTTACCCCGGGTCACGTTGAGCAACGGTAACTGAACCGGGTTACTCTCAGGACTCTGATCAGCGGCCGTCACAGCGGGATGTTCCCATGCTTCTTTGCCGGCAGGCTGGCCCGCTTATCACGCAGTGCGCGCAATCCCTTGATGAGCTGAAGACGCGTGTCTGAGGGTGCAATAACAGCATCAACGTAACCAAGCTCCGCGGCCTGGTAAGGGTTGAGCAACTCGTCTTCGTAGTTCCGGACAATTTCCGCACGGCGGGCTTCAACATCGCCGCCCTCAGCCTCGACTGCTGCGAGATCGCGACGGTACAGGATGTTCACTGCACCTTGGGCGCCCATGACACCAATCTGGGCAGTGGGCCAAGCCAGGTTCAAATCGGCGCCGAGCTTCTTTGAACCCATCACAATGTAAGCTCCACCGTAGGCCTTGCGGGTGATGACTGTCAGCTTCGGCACAGTCGCTTCGGCATAGGCATAGAGCAGTTTGGCGCCGCGGCGGATGATGCCCTGGAATTCTTGGTCCTTGCCAGGCAGGAAACCGGGAACGTCCACCAGCGTGATGATCGGAATGTTGAAGGCGTCGCAGTTGCGCACAAAGCGTGCTGCCTTCTCGGAGGCATTGATATCCAAAGTGCCAGCGAATTGCATGGGCTGATTGGCGACGATGCCCACGGTGTGGCCCTCAATGCGGCCGTATCCAATGATGACGTTGGGTGCGTAGAGTGCCTGCATCTCAAGGAAGTGACCGTCATCGAGAATCGATTCGATCACCGTGAGCATGCTGTACGGCTGGTTTGCTGAATCGGGGATCAAAGCATCAAGAGCGAGATCGTCGTCGTTGAGTTCCAGCTCCTGCTCGTGCTCCGTGACGGGCGCCTCGGCGAGGTTGTTGGACGGCAGGAAGTCAAGGAGCTCCCGGACAAACTCAATGGCGTCAGCCTCATCCGTAGCCAAGTAGGTGGAGGTTCCCGTGGTGGCGTTGTGCTGGCGGGCCCCGCCAAGCGTCTCCATATCCACATCCTCACCTGTGACGGTCTTGATGACATCGGGTCCGGTGATGAACATATGCGAAGTCTTATCCACCATGACCACGTAATCGGTCAGGGCGGGGGAGTACGCCGCGCCGCCAGCACAGGGGCCCATGATGAGGGAAATCTGAGGGACAACACCTGATGCGTGCACGTTATTGCGGAAGATGTCCGCGAACATTGCCAGTGAGGCTACGCCTTCCTGGATACGGGCACCGCCGCCGTCATTGATGCCCACCACAGGGCAGCCGTTACGTATGGCAAATTCCTGCACCTTGACGATCTTCTCGCCGTTGACCTTGCTCAAGGAGCCGCCGTAGACGCTGAAGTCCTGGCTATAGATGGCCACTAGGCGGCCGTCCACTGTGCCGTAACCGGAGACCACGCCGTCACCCAACGGCGTCTTCTTCTCCATGCCGAACGCTGTGGAACGGTGGATGGCCAGGGCGTCGAATTCTACGAAGGATTCAGGATCAACCAGCAGATCAATGCGCTCGCGGGCGGTGTTGCGCCCCTTGGCGTGCTGTTTCTCAACGGCTGCTAAACCGGAAGGCATTTCAGCCTGAGTCATCCGGTCACGGAAATCGGCAATCTTGCCTGCTGTTGTCGATAGATCGTGGCTCATTGATACTCCGGCTCAATAGTGTGGATGCTTGCAGACCTTCATAGGAACTGCACAAAACGGCAAACTCTACTGACAGTCTAATAACGAAATCTTCGCCTGCATGTGTAGGAACCCTACAAAGTCGGCCGAAAAGAATCTGGCGTTGTGGAACAGTTGTTGTCTTTTGATCTAGTTGGTGTTTTTTGGGAGGCCGTGGTGGTAGTTGTTGCGGCGTTTGGTTTGGGTGGGGTCGATGGTGAAGGGGGGTGTGTACCAGGGTGTGCCGTTGATGAGTTGTAGTTGCCATTGGCTGTGGTGGAGGAGGGTGTGGTGGTGTTGGCAGAGGAGGGTGGCGTTGTTGAGGTTGGTGGGGCCGCCGTCTTGCCAGGGAGTGATGTGGTGGGCTTCGCACCAGGTGGCGGGGCTGGTGCAGTCGGGGAAGGTGCAGCCGAGATCGCGGGCGTAGAGGGCTTTGCGTTGGGTGGGGGTGAAAAGGCGTTGGGTGCGGCCTAGGTTGATGATGTTTTGGCCGGTGCTGTAGGTGATGGTGGTGATCTCAGGGTCACAGAGGGTTTGTGCGAAGAGGTTCAGTGGCATGGGGCCGCTATGGGTGGTGTAGATAGTGCCGGTGCCGGTGGCGGTGTTGTTGCGGAGTTCTGCTTCGGTGCAGCTGAGGATGAGTTGGGTTTTCAGGCCGCCGTTGAGGGGGAGCTTTCCAGTGCGGGCGGCGAGTTTGACGCAGGAGATGAGTCCGTCGAGGAGTTTTTGTCCGTAGGTGCGGGTGTCTTTCACGGCCGGGTCGGTGCTGTTCGGGTCGATGGAATCTAGCCATTCGAAGGGTTCATTGCTGCCCGGGGCTGGGACGTTGATGCCGTAAAGCTGATGAGGCCACGGCACTGTTTCCTCAGCATCCACTGGATCCGCAGCATCCACAGCATCCACTGGATTCGCTGGGTCCGCAGGGTCCGCAGTTTTGGCTGCGTCCTCTGCAATATCGGTAGATGCGGTAGTCACTGGGTCCGCTGCTTGTACTGGGTTATCTGTTGCGGCTGGGGCGAACCAGAACCAGGTATCGCCGTCGAAGACGGGGGCGATGGCGTTCTCGGGGGCTTGTGGTGGCCGTGGTGGTATTTCCCCGGGTTCTAGCTTGCGTCGCCATCCGTTACCCAGAGGTGGTGGTGTGGCTCTGGCCGGTTCTGGTTCCGTGGGGTCGGGTGGGTTGGGGGTGGTGAACTGGGCGGAGAGATCGCGTAGTTGTTCTAGAAGTGAGCTTTGCCCAGCACATTCTTGGTTACGGCTGGTGTCGGTCCCGCCGCTGGTATTTGTGCCGGCAGCCCCGCCCGTGGGGTCGCTGCTGTCTGCTTCGTTGGTGCTGGCAGTGGTGTCGGTGCCGTCTTCTTGGTCTGGGTCGTTGGTGTTGATGGTGTTGGGGTTGGTGTGTTTGTTGGGGTTGGTGGCGAAGCTGATCAGGGCGAAGAGTTGTTCGTATTGTTCGATGGTGCAGGCGCCGTAGAGGGAGACGAGTCCGCGGCGGGGTTGGCGGAAGAACAGGCCTTGTTTGGCGATGAGGTCTGAGGTGCTGGGTTTGTTGCCGTCGGGGTCTAGGTGACTCATGATCTGGTTGCCTACGGCACGGATGAAATCGGGGCCTTGGAGTTGGGCGGTAGAGACGAGTGCTTCTTCAACCTCGGTGGCTTCTTCGGTGCTGATACGCGCGTTTTTAGCCAGCCGGGAGGCTTCATCGAGGTAATGGGCTACGGTAAGGGCCCGTTCTTGAGAGAGGGAGCCGTTGAAGAATGCTGTTGCGAGGCCTGTGTAAGCGGTAGGGGCTGTGGTACCGGTAATGGGGTCGGTAATGGGGAGGACTTCTTTAGCCAGGCGGATGCGCCGGTTCGCTTCGGAGGTGCTTAGTTGCAGGGATTGCACTAAGAGGTTGGTGCCTCCTCGGGCTCCGGTCTCTGCGTAGCGCCCTGCATGGACTCGTTCGTTGAGTTCACCAGCGGCTTGTACTGCTAGGGCTTGGCCAAAGCGTAGGAGTTGCTCAAGGTCTTGAGCCCACCGAATACATTCCACATCAGTGAACACCCCGAGATCCAGACCCACACTGACCTCCAGACCCACACTGACCTCCAGACCCATACTGACCTCCCGGCCCAGAACAGGGCCAGGATCCTGTGAAGGGCCAGCGCTGCTAGAACAGGCAGTGGGCGCAGCAGGCTCGTCCACCGTGTTAGCACCAGTGGGCTCGGTGGTGGTGGATAGTGCGTGGGCGAGGTTGAGAAGTTGATGAACGTGGTCACCAACTCGTAAAGCCCCTGAAAGGGATCCCGGATTGACCGGGTTCCCCCTTGCTGTATCCATACATCTATTCTATTAGCAGGCACTGACATAGAACATGAGACCAAGCACATCCGTGGACCACCACATCACCAACACCCCTGTGGAGGAAACAACACCGCCACCACGGCCGTCGAGATCCGGAAAGTGGACCACTGACTGCCGAAACGGACTGGAAACCCGTGGGAAATGGCCATTCTCCACCTGTGGAGTGATGCATCAGCCTTGAGGCCTGACTAAGATTGGAACCATGACTGGCACAGCCACAACACCTGAACAGAATGGTCCTGGGCGACCCCAAACGGATGTGCCGCAAGCTGATTTTGTTCTAGACAGGAACCAGCTCAAGGCTGCCCTTCTGAGCCCGCAGGGAGGCTTTGCCCGCGTTGATGTAGTGGAATCCGCAGGCTCAACCAACACTGACTTGGCTGCGAATGCTGCTGACACGCAACAATTTTGGCCTGACCTCAGCGTCCTGATCGCCAATGCTCAACCGGCCGGCAAGGGGCGTCTGGGGAGGACCTGGGAGGCGCCAGCGGGTACTGCCATGATTTCTAGCGTGCTGGTATGGCCTGGGGAGCAGTGCGTAAGCAACGGTTCGGGAACTTCCTTCGCGCCCACAGGTTATGGCTGGCTCTCGATCCTTGCCGCAGTGGCGTTGTGTCAGGCATTGCGTACAGAAACAGGTGTCTTGGCCACGCTGAAATGGCCCAATGACGTGGTGGTGAACTCACGGAAACTGGCGGGAATCCTGGCCCAAGTTGTCCCGGGAACCCCAGCTGCGCAGGCTGTCCCGGGGACTGCGGCGGCCGCACTCACCCCGGTGGGGGCCGGCGTGGTGGTTGGGGTTGGTGTCAACGTCAGTGCCCGCGAGGAGGATCTGCCAACAGATCGTGCCACATCATTGTTGGTGGAGGGCGTCCCGGCGCCGGGCCTTGATAGGAATAAGCTCCTTCCTGCGTACTTGAACAATTTTGCGGCGCTGTACCAAGCGTTTGCGGCTGTTGGTGGGGATGCCCAGTTACCTCTCGCGGGGGGAGTCAGTGCGCTGGCGCTTGCTAAGTCTCTGATGAGTACGCTGGGACAGCAAGTGCGGGCCGAGCTGCCCGGCGGCGCCATGCTCTATGGCACAGCCATTGACGTCAATGCTGACGGCAGTTTGCGGCTCCGGGATGAGCAAGGAACGCAGCACACGGTCAGTGCTGGCGACGTGCTGCACCTTCGCCGTACCGGATCCGATGGTGCGATCGGCTATGCGTAAGTTACTGCTGGAACATGAGCAGGTGCACATCTCCAACCGTCCCCATTCACGAATACTTTTGTGGCCCATCTCCGTGGGCCTGATGGCCGTCATGGTGGGTTCGGCGGCCTTGGAAAAGCTGCAACCTCACACCTTCTCCGAATGGGCTCCAGGGGCTGAGCCGCTCCGTGAGCCGCTGATGGTTTGTGTGTTGGTTTTGGTAGTGTTGGTGTGGCTTTTCTATCCGCTTCGGCGGGTACTGCGGTGGACTGGGACAAAATATGTTCTGACCAACCAAAGGCTGCTGGTACGTAAAGGCCTCATGGGCAGGCGTTTTCAAGTACGCGCCTTGACCCAGATCAAGGAACTGCGTCCGGTGCAGAATTGGCGCCAAAGAATGGTCGGTTCGGGTGACTTGGAACTTCTCATGCACCCCGACACCGTAGTGGTTATACCCGAAATTCCGCACTGGAATGAATTTATTAAAGATGCCCAACAATTTTGGGCTACGGAGTTCCGAGAGCCCATGCAGCAAACACCCCGGGAACGGGACTACGCTGGTGTGGTTGGGATGAGCGAAAAGGAGCAGCGCAAGCTTGGAAGAGACCATTGATCCACCCGAGCCGCTGTTGCCGCCTGCCTCGCACAATCAAACCAAGGCACTGGAAACACAACTCTTGGGCGGCGAACGGACGCTCAGGCGCCGTGAAGTTGCCGCCGGAGTTGGCGTTTCACTATTGTCGGCACGCAAAATATGGCGTGCCATGGGTTTCCCCAACCTTGGGGACGAGGATATGGCCTTCACTCCGCGTGACCAGGAAGCCCTGCAAATAGTTGTCACCATGGTCCGTGAGGGGCTATTAACAGAAGAAACCGCCATTTCAGTCACCCGCTCCATCGGTCAGATGACTGACAGGATGGCTGTTTGGCAGATTGAGGCTCTCGTGGAGGACCTCGTGGTGGAACATGGTGTTAGTGACGCCGAAGCTCGGCGCGCGGTGGTTTCCGAGCTCCCCAATCTCATTGCGCCCCTTGAAGAACTGTTGATTTATTCCTACCGGCGCCAGCTCAACGCTGGCGTCCAGCGCCTAGCGGTGCGCGCTGAAGAAGGCCTCGCGTCCAGTGAATTGGGGCGCGACGGCGATGAGGACGACGCGCCGCTGCCCCTGGCACGCGCCGTGGGCTTCGCAGATCTGGTCAGCTACACCTCCCTGTCACGGCGCATGAATGAAAAGACCCTGGCACGCCTGGTCCAGCGCTTTGAAAATGTTTGCGCCGAGATTATCAGCGTGGGCGGTGGCCGCTTGGTCAAAACCATCGGTGATGAAGTCCTCTTTAACTGTGAAACACCGGTGGCCGGTGCCCAGATTTCCTTGTCACTGGCAGAAGCCATGGCAGCGGATGACTTCCTGCCCGAAGCCCGTGTGGCCATGGTCTGGGGACGGGTGCTCTCCCGCTTGGGTGATATTTACGGACCCACCGTTAACCTGGCCGCCCGGCTGACCTCCTTGGCCGAACCTGGGACAGTGCTCATTGACTCAGTGACAGCCTCGGCACTAACTAATGACGACCGCTTTGTGCTGACCCAGCTGCCGGTTGAAAACGTGCGCGGCTTTGGCGAGATTGCCCCTGTATTGCTGGGACGGGGCAAAGGCCAAGGCTTGGTAGTGGACTAAAAAGGTCTGGTAGTGGACTAGTAAAGCAATTTCTGCGGGTATGCCAATCAACTGGAAGAATCCGGTAGTCTAACAGTGGCATTTTGTGGGCACTTTGGGCCGCAAAAATGGTTGTACCCCATTCCCCACTGCAGAGGGGCAGCAAAGGCTAGTCATGGCATTAACAGACATATTCAAGCGCACCGGCAACAAAAAACAATTCTTTGGAGCGTCAGCGGCCGTATTAACGGCCGCTGCTGTTGTGACAGGTGCCATTGTGTACCCGGGATTCACTACGGCTGATGTTGATCTCAATGATGGCAGCGTGTGGGTAACTAACCGTGCTGAAGGCTTGGTAGGTCACCTCAATGACCAATCGAAGGTCCTTGACGGTGGTTTTGCTGCTACCTCCACCACTTTCGATGTGGTGCAAGATGGTGGCAACGTGTTCATGAGTGGCGAGGGCGGCAACCTCCTGAACCCTGTGAACGTGCCGATGATGGCGATGTCCTCCGAGACGGACCTGGGCGGGTCCAAGCAAGTGTCACAGGGTACCAATATTGTCTCGTTGACGGATTCTGGTGCGGGTAAGGTGTGGGCTCTGGCTAATGAGGCGGTGCCTGGTTTTAGTCAAAAGACCACAGCGCCCATCCTGACCAAGTTGGGTAGTGCTGTTTCTGTGACGGCGCCTGATGAAACCATTTTTACGGTGGATGGTGAGGCTGGCGAGCTAATCACCACCACCATGAACGAATCCGGCAAGGTTGCCTCCCAGGATCGGGTGAAAGTTGAGGGGCTGGCTGGCACGGGCGAGAAACAAATCACTGTGGCAGGGGGCAAAGCTGTTGTCTTTTCCCCCGAATCTCAGACCTTGTTCCTGCCGGACGGCAAACGCGTAACCATCCCCGATTCCAAGAGCGCCGTGCTGGCTCAGCCCACTGTTGACGGGAATTTTGTGGCGCTGCAAACGGCCACAGCGTTGTTCACACAGCCCTTGGACGGTTCTGCGGCGAAGGTACTGGAACTGGGGACCACGGCTAAGGCTGTGGCGCCCGTGGTGCAGAACGGCTGTGTTCATGCTGCCTGGTCCGGCGCCAACAAGTACGTACTCGCGTGCAACGGTGCTGGCAAGTTGGTGGAGATTCCCAAGGCTTCGGCAAAGTCTGAGTTTGTGTTCCGGAAGAACCGTGACGTGGTGGTTCTCAACGATGTGAACACCGGTAACGTCTGGCTGGTCAACCAGAACATGCTGCTGGTCAATAACTGGGATGATCTAAAAACCGATTTGAAAAAGGCAGACAACGCGGACAAGGAATCTGCTGACCCCAACGTGGTAAATACCTTGCCGGACAGGACAAAGCCGAACCGTCCCCCGGAAGCTGCCCCAGACTCCTTTGGGGTGCGGGCGGGCAAGACCACTATTTTGCCGGTGCTCTTCAATGACTCCGATCCCGACGGTGACGTACTGACTGTGGAGCCTCCCACAACTGACCCCGAGATTGGTGCACTCCAGTCCATTTACGATGGCACTGGGTTGCAGATCAACGTTGCCGAGAATGCCACTGGCGCAGGCACGTTCAGCTACACAGCCAATGATGGCCGCGCAGGAACCGCTCAGGGGTCCGTTAATATACGCGTGGTGCCCGAGAGTGAAAACTCCCCGCCCAACACCATGCGCACCACCACGTTGGTGATAGAACAAGGCCAGACCATGAAGCAAAACGTGCTGACGGACTGGATAGACCCTGATGGGGATGACATCTTCTTGAACAGTGCCGTCTCCGATGATGACTCCGCTGCCATCAAGACCACGCCCGACGGCGAACTGAGCTACACCGACGATGGTGAAGGCATCGGCATGAAGACCATGACGGTGACCGTCTCCGATGGCCAGGACGTCACCGAGAAGCAGCTCAAGGTCAACGTCAAAGCTGCGGGGGGAGTGCCTCCTGTGGCGAATGCAGACCATGTCCGCGCAGTAGTTGGCCAGCCGGTAGTGTTGGCGCCGCTAAAGAATGATCAGGATCCGGCAGGTGGAAAGCTCCGGCTCGCCAGTATCTCCCGCCCACCGAACACCACAGTGTCAGAAATTGCTGACAACGGCACAGTAACCTTCACCTCGAACACCCCGAAGGAAGAGTATCTGGAATATCAGGTGACCAATGGGCCCCAGAGCGCCACCGGTCTGATCCGGGTGGATGTGGTGGAAGCTGACCGCCAAGGGTTGCCTATAGCTGTTACGGACTTGGTGATGCTGCCTTCGGGTGGTTCGGCACTGGTTGATGTCTTGGGCAACGATTCAGATCCTGCCGGGGGAGTACTGGTGATTCAATCAGTGGAACTACCGGCAGGTTCCCCTGTTTCAGCAACCATCATTGACCGCAGCATCATCAAAATCAATGACTTGCGCGGTCTGCGTGACAAGATGAGCCTTGAATACACCATCTCCAATGGTGCCGGCAGCGCCACCGGAGAGATCTCTGTGGTCAGGATCCCGGCACCGGATAAAATCCAGCCCCCACGGGTTGAACCCGATACTGCGATGGTGCGCGTGGGTGACGTAGTAAGCATCCCTGTCTTGGCCAATGACAGTGATCCCAATGGTGAGGTGCTCAAAGAACCCGTAGTAGATGAGGTGCCTGCCGCGGAATACGGGAAGTTGTTCGCGGATCAGAACCAGCTGCGTTTCATTGCCGGTGCCACACCGAAAACAGTCCAAGGCGTGTATAAGGTGGCCAACAGCTCCGGCCAGTTCAATTCAGCGCCAGTGACCATCACCATTGTGGCACCTGACCCGGAACGTAACCTCCCGCCAGCCCCGAAGAACCTGACAGGCCGTGTCATTGCCGGGGATCAAGTGCGCATTGCCGTGCCGCTGAACGCCATAGACCCCGAGGGTGATTCCGTGGAACTGGTGGGTATTGACCAGGGCCCGGCACTGGGCACCGCAGAGACCGGCAACGGCTACATTTTCTACACGGCAGCCGGTAGTTCTGCTGGCACTGACACCTTCACATACCGGGTTCGGGACAGGCTCGGGGCCGAGGCGGTAGCCCGTGTGGATGTGGGTGTGGCGCCGCCACTGGCACTGAACCACCCGCCCTTCACTGAGGATGATTACATTACAATGCGTCCGGGCCGGAAGGTCTCCTTGGATGTTCTTCTCAACGATTCCGATCCCGACGGCGGCCAGCTGGGCCTGGTCAAGGGTGGTTTCCAAGGCCCCGAAGAGATGTTTCCCGAGATCACCGATCAGGGCAAGGTGCTGGTGAGAGCGCCGAAGGAAACCGGCATTGCCACCATGATGTACACGGTTGCTGACAAGTTCGGGGCCAAAGCCACCGGCAATATCCGTATGACAGTCACCCCTGATGCCGCGTTGAAAGCCCCCATCGCCCGGGATGACCGGGTCACGGTGAAGCAAATGCTGGGCAAAAACACGGTAGATGTTCCCGTGCTGGAAAATGATGCTGATCCGGACGGTGTCACAGAAGATCTGAAGCTGAGCATTCAACCGGTCAAGGGTATTGTGACCGAATCCGCCACCGTCACCAGCAATGGTGCAGTGCGCATTGAACTGGGTCCGCAGGAACAGATGATTCCCTACACCATCACGGATCAAGATGGTTTGCAGGCCACCGCCGTGATTTGGGTGCCCGGCATGGACAAGCAATACCCGGTCCTGAAAAACAATAAGGTCATCCGCATGACGGCGGGTGCGAGTGCCACCATGATGCTCTCCGACTACGTCCAGGTGCGGGAGGGCCGCACGCCACGCCTGAGTGAGGCCGCCAAAATTTCCTTGGTCGGTGCCAGTAATGACAAGGTCATTGCCGGTGACGGTGCAGGAATCAACTACGCCTCAGATATTAAGTTCTATGGCCCCGGTTCCATCACCTTCGAGGTCACCGACGGCTCCGGCCCGGATGATCCCGAGGGCCTGAAATCAACGCTGACAGTGATGACTTTGGTAGACCCTGCACCGGCCAGCACCAAGGAGAAAAAGAAGAACACCCCGCCCACTTTCACGGGGGCTTCTCTAGATGTGCCCCAACAAGAGAGTGTGAAGCTCGACGTCGGCCCGCTCGCCTTTGATGTTGATCCTGGCGATCAGCAGAAATTCAAGTTCGCACTAGGGGAGAACAAGCCGGGCAACTTTGAGGTTGGCTTATCCGGAACTGTCCTGACCATCACCCAGCGTGACGGCACCAAGGTGGGCGAGCAAGGCACAATGACGCTCACCGTCACTGATGGGACCAACGCGCCGGTGACGGCGGATGTAGTGTTGCGTGCGACGTCGTCCGCCAAGCCCCTACCGGTGGCCAACGAGGATCTTGTTGTGGACGCCCATGCCGGCCAGGCCGAGGTGGTCAATGTGCTGGCTAATGACGTCAACCCGTTCCCGGACACGCCGCTGCGCGTGGTGGACACCATGACGGAAACCGGTTCTGCCGGCGTGACAGTCACGCACACGGATGGGGCCGTCACGGTCAATAGCGATCAAGACTACAAGGGCACCGTGGTGGTGCGTTACGTGGTGGAGGACAAAACTAAGGATCAGGCGCGGCACGCAACTGGCCGCATCAAAATCACTATCAAGGGCAGGCCGGACGCACCCACAAAACCTCAGGTTTTGGAGGAGAAGGACCAGGCCGTGTTGCTTGCCTGGGATCCGCCAGCAGATAACGGCTCACCCATCACCAAGTACACGGTGGCCTGGGCAGGCGGTTCGCAAGATTGTGGAACTAACACGTGCACCATCACGGGACTGGATAACGCTACGGGCTACAAATTCACGGTGACCGCCACCAACGCGGTGGCGCAATCGCCGGCGTCGCCGGCGTCCGTCACTGCCACTCCGGACCGTAAACCGGATGCACCGGCTGCCCCCACCACCACATTTGGTGACAAGGCAGTGACCGTGGATTGGGTGACTCCAGTGGGTAAATTCTCTGCTGTCACTAAATTCACTGTGGAGATTTCCCCGGTACCGGCCGGGCAGAACGGCCAGCGGACAGGGCTCACAGGCAATTCCGTCACCTGGGACGGTTTGGCGAATGGGACCGGGTACCAATTCCGGGTCCAAGCCATTAACAATGCGCCCAAACCCTCTGACTGGGGGCCGTACTCGGCATCCGTGGTTCCGGCCGGTGTGCCGGACGCGCCTGCCGCACCCACGGTTACTGTTTTGGATAAAGTTGGCAATCAAAACCAGATTTCGGTGCAGTGGAATGAGCCGTTCATCAATGGCGCGGCCATCAGCAAATACACTCTGACCCAGTCCGGCGGAGGGGACGGCGTGAGAACCTACACGCCCACCGGTACCAGCCAGACCGTCACAGTGGGTAACTCCACAGCGCCCTACATCTTCACCGTGACCGCCACCAACAAGGCAGGAACAAGTTCCTCGAGCCCTGCCTCGGCACCGCAGCGCGCTGTTGGGAAGGTAGCTATCATGGCAGCGCCGGAAATCGCGGTGGCCAATCAGAATGCGGCCGGTGGGCAAGTCACGTTGACCTACACCCCTCTCGATGACACACAGCGCAATGGTTTTGCCGCTAATGAGGTCACCTATTGTGTGACACTTTCCACCATGGGTGAAACATGTGGTATGGCGTCCGGGGCGGTCTTGGCAAGTACCAACGGCAAGGAAGTCTCTGCCACGGTCCGCGCCGAGGCAGCGGCGGGAGGGTTGAGCTCTGTGGGCGATGCCTCAAAGGCATCACTGGGAGTCACACCGTACGGAGTGCCGGGTGCTGCCGGTGTGGGTGGGAGCAACGGTGGAGAGGACTCCCAAAGTGTGTCCTATTCGTGGTCCTATCCCGGCGGGGCAGTGGACGCGGCCTCCGTCGAAGTGAAAGTGGGCTCCGGCGGCTGGAGCGCCAAATCCGGCAACGGTAGCACCACGTATGATACTGGCGGGTACAACACCTCAGTGACTATTTCGGTTCGTGCCAAAAACTCCATTGGCACCTACGGTCCCGTAGCCTCGAAGACCGTGACAAGTGGCCCCAAGAAGCCAACGCCGCCGGTCACCGAAGTTCGGGTCAAAGCCGGGGACTGGCACTCCTGCACCATGGGGCCCAGCGGGGGAGGAGTATTCAAGACCAACCCTGTTCGCTGTGATGGAGTTGAATCCCCAGGTGGGAATGTGAACCTTGGTGGCAACTGGCTGGACTACGCTGACGGCTGGGTCACGGTAACGGGCTGCCATAGCAACTGGTATGTCATGAGCAGCGGACCAGTCTCCGGACGTTGGGTCCGTAGCGACACCGTGGATGTACGCGACCGTAACGGTGGCAACATCCGCTGCTAGCTGGGGTGTTGTAGCTGCGGCATTGGGGAGCGCTCCTGTGAGGGGGAGAGCTCCCCATTGCCCTTGCTGGTGCGGTGTTGGATGCTGGCATTGGTACAGTTACGGCGGATGGGCCAGGAGTTAGTCCATTCGGCATATAATGTTGTTCTTGTGCCCCGTGCGCTGGAATCCGGCAAGGACGCGGCACACAGCAGTACCCACAGTAGCTATTTATTGGAGTCTGGCACATGGCATTGCAGTCACTCACAGGACGTTCACTGCGAAAAAAAGAGATCTTGGGGATCTCCGGAACACTTGTAGTGGTTGCGTCCCTGGTGACGGGAGCCATTGTGTACCCCGGATTTACCACGGCTGATGTTGATCTTAACGATGGCAGCGTGTGGGTTACTAACCGTGCTGAGGGCTTGGTAGGCCACCTCAATGACCAATCGAAGGTCCTCGATGGTGGTTTTGCCGCTACCTCCACCACTTTTGATGTGGTGCAGGATGCCGGGAATGTGTTCATGAGTGGCGACGGTGGCACTTTGTTGAATCCTGTCAGCGTGCCCATGATGGCGATGGCTTCCGAGACTGATTTGGGTGGTGGTAAACAAGTTTCCCAAGGTACCAATATTGTCTCGTTGACGGATTCTGGTGCGGGCAAGGTGTGGGCCCTCAGTAATGGGGAGGTGCCTGGTTTTAGTGAAAAGACCACGGCGCCCATTGTGAGCAAGTTGGGTAGTGCTGTTTCGGTGACGGCGCCCGATGACACCATTTTCACGGTGGATGGTGGGGCTGGCGAGCTGATTACCACCACCTTGACCGACGCCGGGAAGGTTGCCTCCCAGGAGCGGGTGAAAGTTGAGGGGCTCGCCGGTAAGTCTGACGTTCAGCTCACTGTTGCCGGGGGGAAGCCGGTTGCTTTTTCCGCTGAGTCCGGGACTGTCTTTTTACCTGGCGGCAAGAGTGTGAAGATCCCCGATGCACAGGGTGCCTTGCTGGCTCAGCCCACTGCTGACGGGAATTTCGTGGCAGTGGAAACGGCCACGGCATTGTTCACACAGCCCTTGGACGGTTCTGCGGCGAAGGTGCTGGAACTGGGGACCACGGCTAAGGCTGTTGCTCCCGTAGTGCAGAACGGTTGTGTTCATGCTGCCTGGTCCGGAGCTAACAAGTATGCGCTCTCTTGTGACGGTGCCGGAGAGTTGATTGATATTCCCAAGGCTTCGGCAAAGTCTGAGTTTGTGTTCCGGAAGAACCGTGACGTGGTGGTTCTCAACGATGTCAATACCGGCAATGTGTGGCTGGTCAACCAGAACATGCTTCTGGTGAATAACTGGGATGATCTAAAAACTGATTTGAAGAAGGCGGACAACGCTGAGAAGGAATCTGCTGATCCCAACGTGGTGAACACGTTGCCGGATAGGACAAAGCCGAACCGTCCTCCGGAAGCTGCCCCTGACTCCTTTGGGGTACGCGCGGGCAAGACCACTATTTTGCCTGTTCTCTTTAACGACTCCGATCCTGATGGTGACGTGCTCACCGCCGAGCCTCCTGCCACTGACCCCGAGGTAGGCGGCGTCCAGTCCATTTACGGTGGTACCGGATTGCAGATCAAGGTTCCCGAAGGCGCAGCTGGCGCAGGGACCTTCATGTACACCGCCAATGATGGCCGGAAGGGAACTGCTCAGGCCTCCGTGAACGTGCGCGTGGTGCCTGAGAGTGAAAACTCCCCGCCCAAGGCCATGCGTGACTCCACCATGGTGGTAGAACAAGGCCAGACCATGAAGCAAAACGTGCTGGCAGACTGGATTGACCCTGATGGGGATGACATCTTCTTGACTGGAGCAGTCTCGGATGATGAGTCCGCGGTCATTAAGACCACCCCGGATGGGCAACTTAGCTACAAGGATGATGGCGAGAACGCCGGGCTGAAGACCATGACCATCACGGTTTCCGATGGCCAGGACAGCACCGAGAAGAAAATCAAGGTCAACGTCAAACCTGGCGGTACGGTTCCCCCGGTAGCCAATGCGGACTTCTTCCGAGCTGTGGTCAACCAGCCCATCGCGCTGGCCCCATTACGCAACGATCAGGACCCTTCGGGAGGGAAACTGCGTCTGGCCAGCGTGTCCAAGGTACCCAACGCCAGTATCTCCAAAATCGCGGACAACGGCACGGTCACCTTTACGGCCAGCTCACCTGGAGAGGTGTACCTGGAATATCAGGTAACCAACGGACCCATGAGCGCCACCGGCCTGATACGTGTTGATGTTGTTCCCGAAAACACCAAGGGCTTACCCGTGGCTGTGAAGGATCTGGCCATGCTGCCAGCCGGAGGATCAGTTTTGGTGGATGTGCTGGGCAATGACGAGGACCCGGCGGGAGGAGTCCTGGTGATCCAGTCCGTGGATGTCCCGGCCGGCTCACCTGTTTCCGCAACCATCATTGAACGCAATGTCATCAAGCTCAGCGATGTCCGCGGACTCACTGGCGCTATGAGCATTAAGTACACCATCTCCAACGGCACCGGCAGCTCCGTGGGAGAGGTTGCGATCATCCGGATTCCCGCAGCAGATAAGTTACTGGCGCCCCGCGCAGAAGCTGACACTGCCACGGTGCGTGTAGGGGATGTGGTGAGTATTCCCGTCCTTCTCAATGACACCGATCCCAACGGTGAAGTACTCAAGGAACCGCTGGTGACAGAAGCCGGCAACGCTGACATGGGTAAGTTGTTCTCGGACCAAAACCAGCTACGTTTCATTGCCGGGATGACGCCAGGAAAGCTCAGCGGCGTATACAAGGTGAGCAATAGCTCGGGTCAGTCAAACTCGGCGCAAGTGACCGTCACCATTGTGGCTGCAGATCCCGAACACAATCTACCGCCTGCTCCGAAGAACCTCACTGGCCGCGTGATTGCAGGGGACCAGATCCGTATCCCTGTGACCCTGAACGGCATTGACCCCGAGGGTGACTCAGTAGAGCTGGTGGGCATTGACAAGGCGCCCTCACTAGGCACGGCGGAAACCGGCAACGGCTACATTTTTTACACAGCGGGCGGAAACTCTGCCGGCACTGATACCTTCAGCTACCGGGTTCGGGACCGGCTCGGCGCCGAAGCCATTGCCCGCGTGGATGTGGGTGTGGCCCCGCCACTTGCACTGAACCACCCGCCCGTCACCGAGGATGATTACATTACGATGCGTCCGGGCCGGAAAGTATCCCTGGATGTTCTTCTGAACGATTCCGACCCCGACGGTGGCCAGCTGGGTCTGGTCAAGAATGGCTTCAAGGGCCCCGAGGAGATGCTGCCTTCGGTCACCGATAAGGGCAAGGTGTTGGTAACTTCACCCTTGGAACCCGGTATCGCCACCATGATGTACACGGTTTCTGACAAGTTTGGGGCCAAAGCCACCGGTAATATCCGCATGACGGTCACCCCCAAAGCAGCATTGAAGGCCCCCATCGCCCGTGATGACAGGGTCACAGTGAAGCAAATGCTGGGCAAAAATACGGTAGATGTTCCCGTGTTGGAAAATGATGCTGACCCGGACGGTGTGACCGAAGAGCTGAAAGTTTCCGTGGAAGGCGCTCCAGGGGCCCCCGCACCCGATGCCACTGTCACCTCGGACGGTGCTGTGCGAGTTGTTTTGGCTGCCGCCGATCAAATGATTCCTTACACCATCACTGATCAGGACGGTTTGAAAGCCACAGCCGTTATTTGGGTGCCGGGCCTGGATAAGCAGTACCCCGTACTCAAGAGTCATGACGTCATCCGCATGACAGCTGGCGAAAGTGCCACCATGAAACTCTCTGACTACGTCCAGGTGCGGGAGGGGCGCACGCCCCGCCTGACCGAGGCGTCCAAGATTTACCTTCTGGGCGCTTCCAATGAGGATGTTATTGCAGGTGACGGTACAGCGATTAAATACGCCTCCAATATCAAGTTCTACGGTCCGGGTTCCATCACCTTTGAGGTCACTGATGGCTCCGCTCCCGATGATCCCGAAGGCCTGAAATCAACACTGACAGTGATGACTCTGGTGGATCCTGCACCGGTGGCAAAGCCCAGTGATGACAAAAAGAAGGATGACAAAAAGGAAGAGAAGAAGAATACCCCTCCCACCTTCACCGGCTCCCTTTTGGATGTTCCGCAGCAAGAGTCCGTGACCCTCGATGTTGGGCCACTGGCCTTTGACATTGATCCGGGTGATAAAGAGAAGTTCAAGTTCGCGGTGGTGGGCGGCACTCCCGCCGGCTTCAAGGTGAACCTGGCCGGTAGCGTCCTGAGTGTTTCACTCCAAGACAGCACCAAAGTGGGCGCCACGGGTACCATCACGGTCCAGGTTGAGGATGGCACTAATCCTCCTGTTCCTGCGGAAGTGCTACTCAAAGCCATCTCCTCCTCGGAACCCTTGGCTGTGGCCAACGAGGACATTGTTCTGGACGCTCATGCTGGCCGGGTGGAAACCATCAAGGTTCTTGAAAATGACGTCAACCCTTTCCCAGATACGCCCCTGAAGGTAGTGGGAACATCAGTGGAGACCGGTAGCGCTGGCATCACCGTCACTAATAAGAATGACTCCGTCTCCGTCAACACCGCCGAAGACTACAAGGGCACAGTGGTGGTGCGTTACATCATTGCTGACAAGACCAACAATGAGGACCGGTACGCCAACGGCCGGATTCGCATCACAGTCAAGGGCCGGCCGGATTCACCTGCCAAACCCCAAGTGGAAGAGGAGAAGGATCAAGCCGTCCTGCTCACGTGGGATCCGCCAGCAGATAACGGCTCACCCATCACCAGTTACACGGTGGCGTGGGCTGGCGGTAGCCAGGAGTGTGCCACAAACACGTGCACCATCACGGATCTGACCAACACCAAAACATACAACTTCACGGTGACGGCCACGAACGCCGTGGGCACCTCACCGGCATCCAAGGCCTCCGTAGGCGCCACACCGGACCGTATCCCCGACACCCCGCTGGCACCAACCACAGTGTTCGGTGATAAGTCCGTGGTGGTTAGCTGGGTGACCCCGGTGGGTCCCTATTCCGCAGTGACCAAGTTCAACGTGGAGATTTCCCCGGCACCCTCGGGGCAAAACGGCCAAAAGCCAGGCCTCACAGGAAACCAGACCACGTGGAACAATCTCGAGAATGGTACGGAATACCAATTCCGCGTCCAAGCGATTAACAAGGCCCCCAATCCCTCAGAATGGAGTGCTTATTCCACCTCCGTGATCCCGGCTGGTGTGCCCGGTGTTCCTGCCGTGCCCGCCGTGACAACCAATAAGGCCGTGGGATCCAACAGCCAGGTGAGTGTTTCCTGGGAGCAGCCGTTTATTAACGGTGACCCCATCTCCAAATACGAGGTGGAACGTTCCGGCGGTGGGCAGGGGACTTCCACGCAAACGGTGACAGGCCTGAGTACCACCTTCTCCGTGAGCACGTCAACAGAGGGCTACCAGTACCGGGTGCGGGCAACGAACAAGGCCGGCACCACCGCGTGGAGTGGAATGTCCGCGCCACAACGTGCCCTGGGTAAGATCACGGGGATCCCCGCAGCGCCGGGGCTAACCTTGGTGGGCACTGGCGGATCCGGTGGGCAGGTCAAGGTCACCTATGGCGCAATTCCCCAGAGTCAGCTCAACGGTTACGCCAGTGGTGAGGTGCAATACTGTCTCACTCTCACTCCCGGCACTACCAGCTGCGGTGTGCCGTCCGGGGTGGTCCTGAATTCCCCGAATGGCACCAACGTCTTCGCCAACGTCTATGCGCAGCCAACATCCAATGCTGGTGACCGCAGTGATACTTCCGGTCCGTCCGCGAAAAAGGCACCGTACGGGACTCCTGGAACTCCTGGAGTGGGTGGTAGTAATGGGGCAGAGGATCAGCAATCTGTGAGCTACTCGTGGGCCTATCCCGGCGGGGCCGTGGACGCGGCCTCGATTGAGGTGAAAGTGGGCTCCGGTGGTTGGGCTGCCAAATCCGGCAATGGGAGTGCCACGTACAACACTGGTGGGTTCAGCACTCCTGTGACCATCTCTGTTCGCTCCAAAAACTCGGTGGGCACCTACGGTCCTGTTGTGTCCAAGACACTGACCAGCGGACCCAAGAAACCGCCACCGCCGCCCGTGACAGAATGGAACATTACCCACAGCATCGGCAACCGAACGTGCATGGATGCTCTGGGCAGTACCAACTGGACCGGCAGCGGCTGCTCCGGTGGGCACTGGTTGAATCCGGGTCAGACCATCCTCAGCAACTGCTACGTCTACCGAGATAGCAGTTCTGGGAACCAAGGTAACTGGTTCCGCCAGGTTAGCGGACCCAATGGAGCCAACAACGGCTTGTTTGCTCGTTGGGATTCTTTCAGTGGTTCCCGTTCCTGGAAGCCCAGCCCCAACATGCCGAAGTGTCCGCAAGGTCCCGGGCAGTGGTGATGGGCTTCTCGCCCAGAAACTTCTAACCCAGTAACTAGTAGCCCAGCGGCGCCTATTGTGTTTGGGTCAACTGCTGCATAATTCAAGCACGGCGCGTATGTCAACGGCGGCCCCGGCTCATGCCGGGGCCGCCGTTGCTCAAGTGAATAACACAGTGAAAGTGTTGAATAAGTCCCGCTAATAGCGAGTAACGCCAACTAGTGGATAAACTAATGCAGGTTTTGCTGCAAACGATGCACGAATCTACATAATCGAAAGAGGATGACATATGTCCATGACGCCCGAACAGGCCACATGGTTTGCAGGAACATTTGAGAAGTTGGTGGCTAATGTTGGTCAGGCGATTCTGGGTAAGTCTCAGGTCATCAGCCTGACCCTGGCCGCTATGCTCGCCGAGGGTCATGTTCTGTTTGAGGACGCTCCGGGCACCGGCAAGACCATGCTCGCCAGGGCCCTGTCAGCGACGGTCAAGGGCAGCAACAGCCGCATCCAGTTCACCCCTGATCTGCTGCCTTCCGATGTGACTGGCGTCATGATCTATGATCAGAAGATTCAGGAATTCGAATTCCACAAGGGCCCCATCTTCGCCACGATTGTGCTGGCCGATGAGATTAACCGGGCCTCCCCGAAAACGCAGTCAGCTCTGCTGGAGGTCATGGAAGAGTCCCGTGTGACCATGGACGGCAACACGCACGAGGTGGGCCGGCCCTTCATGGTGCTTGCCACTCAAAACCCCATTGAGCAGGCCGGTACCTACCGCCTCCCCGAAGCTCAGCTGGACCGCTTCCTAGTCAAGACCTCCATCGGCTACCCGGACCATGCCTCAACGGTCCAACTGCTGGCCGGTTCCAGTCAGCGTGACAGGACCTCCTCCCTGCAGGCCATCATCACACCGCAGGCAGTTTCGGAGATGGCGGACCTGGCCTCAACCACTCATGCGGATGCGGCCGTGTTGGAATACATCTCGCGCTTGTGTGAAGAAACCCGCAACGCTCCGGAAACCCGCCTGGGTGTTTCTGTCCGTGGCGCCATCGCCATGGTTCGCCTTGCCAAGGTGTGGGCGGCTGCGAAGGGCCGCAACTATGTACTGCCCGATGATGTCAAGGAATTGGCGCCGTACGTGTGGACGCACCGCTTTGTCATGGATCCTGAAGCGGAATTTGCCGGTGCCACTCCCGAAGCAGTCTTGAGCCGCATCATGGCTGAGGTCGCGCCTCCGCAGCAGCGCGCTTCCGTCTAAAAACACCAGCACCCTAAGCACACCAGCACCATAAGCACGGCAGCACCATAAGCACACCAGCACCATAAGCACGGAAGCACAGCACATCACAGCACCACCAGCCGAAGGTAAAACATGAGCATTAAATCCAGCGCAGGGAAGGTGGGGGCGTTTCTCTCCCGGCCTTTCCACCGCGAAGGATCCCCCACCCGCTTGCACCCCGCCTCACTCACCCGTGAGGCGGGGAAGGTGGCCAGCATTTATGCTGCTCCCGTGTGGTCCAAGATTGTGACCTGGTTTAAGCGCTGGATCAGCCCGGCCTTAGCCACCATTAGCACTCTGGGCTGGGTTGTCCTCGGTACGGCTGTTTTCTTGTGGACCCTGGGAGCCCGGTTCGGCTGGCAGGAAGCCAAAGTGGCCGCCCTGCTGGGCCTGGTGTTGATGCTTATTGCCATTGCCTTTGTGATGGGCAAGTCCATGTACGCGGTCAAGCTTGATCTGGCCCGCACCCGGGTTGCCGTGGGTGATAACGCCGTGGGCAGCATTGCCGTGGCCAACATGTCATCCCGTAGTGCCCTGCCCGCCGCGCTGGAACTGCCGGTGGGTCAGGCCACGGCACTGTTTCACCTGCCGCGCATGAAACCCCAGGAGATCCACGAGGATCTCTTCACCATCCCCACCACCCGCCGAGCCGTCATCACCGTAGGGCCGGTACGATCTGTCAATGCAGATCCCTTGCAATTGCTGCGCCGTCAAATGCTCTGGACGGAGCCCACGGACCTTTTTGTGCATCCCCGCACCACAGCCCTGGATGGCCCGGCCGCCGGATTCCTGCGTGACTTAGAGGGCCTGACAACCCGGGATCTTTCCAGCTCCGATATTGCCTTCCACGCCCTCCGTGACTATGTGCCTGGCGATGACCGCCGGCATATCCACTGGAAGACCACGGCCCGCACCGGCAAGCTCATGGTGCGCCAATTTGAGGAAACCCGCCGCTCACACATGGCCGTGGCCCTTTCCATCAACACCGATGAATATGAGCACGACGACGATTTTGAGTTGGCCATTTCGGCTGCGGCCTCGCTGGGCAGACAAGCCATCAAGGAAAGCCGCGAGCTGAGCATCATTACCCAGAAGGGTCCTATTCGTTGTGAGACGGGTAGGAATCTGCTCGATGACATGACCCGGGTGGAGGGGTTCAACCGCCGCGGCAACTCCGTTGACTTGGCCCGCACTCTCTCCGATGTGGTGCCGAATGCTTCCGTGGTGTTCTTAGTGGTGGGCTCAAAAGTGACCCCGGGACAATTACGCAGCGCGGCCGCCTCCGTACCGCCGGGTGTGCGCGCTTTTGCCATCCGTTGCTTTACCGGGGCACAACCGGCCCGTGCCAATATTGCCGACCTGACCGTCCTGACCTTGGGCGAGCTCAGTGATCTGGCAGCAGTTCTGAGAAAGGCCGTCGCGTGAGCGCCCGCAGGAGCGCGGCAGCACAGCCGCAAAACAACTCATCAGATTCCCCAGCAGCAGGGCAGGCAGGCACCCGCGCATCAGGCCGCCGCCAGCCACGGGTGGAAACGCCGAAACAGGCTCTCCCGCAGAAGCCGTCAGCGTTCGCGGGCGGGCGCCTGTGGTGGCACTTTGTCCTTGACGGGGCGGTTTTAGCGATCTTGCTCGGCGTCGCCGTTCTCGGCTTTGGCCCTACTTTTGGCCACAGCCCCGCGTACTTGGTGGCTGGAATTGGCGCCATTGTGCTGGGTCTGGGTGTGGCAGCCATGGGAGCTCATTGGCGGTTTGGCCTGATCCCCTTGGTGGGTGTGGGCTTCTTGGTCTATATGCTCTTCGGTAGCGCCCTCGCCGCACCGAACGAGGCTTTCTTGGGTTTCCTGCCCAGCCTGGACTCCTTGCGCGGTCTGTTGCTGGGCATCATGCTCTCTTGGAAGCAGCTACTGACTCTTGCACCGCCGGTGGGAACCAGTGTTGAGGTCATGGTGGTGCCTTATCTGTCCGCCTTCGTGACGGCTGTTGTGGCTGGCAGCCTGGCCTGGCGACTGCGCACCGCCTATTGGGCGTTGGTTCCGGTGGTGGCCTTGTTTATCACCGCGATTCTCTTTGGTACGGCAGAAGTTTTCCTGCCTGTTTTGCGGGGCTCTTTGCTGACCGTGGGTGCCATTGCGTGGCTGGCTTACCGCCATGAACTGGTGCGCCGTGAAATGGCGGGTTCCATCTCAGCCAATCAGCAGGTGCAGGACGCTGCCGGCGCACGGGCTTCCTTGCTGCGCCGGATAGGCATGGGCGCTGGAGTGATCCTTGTTGCCGGGGCGCTGACCATGGCGGCGGCACCTGTTTTGACTCAATCATCCAGCCGTGAGGTGCTGCGCGATACCGTGATCCCGCCGCCGGACTTGCATGCCTTGCCTTCTCCGCTGACCAAGTTCCGTGACTATGTAAAGAATGAAAAGGACACCGTCCTTTTCACGGTTGAGGGCATGCCCAAAAACGGCCGTGTACGCATTGCCGCCATGGACAACTACGACGGTGTTGTTTTTACTGTGGATCCCAACAGCTCTGCATCCTTTTCCCCGATTGGTGACCCGAAGGCTCTGAACCAGGGCACTGATGGTGAGGGGCGCGACGTCGGACTGGTCATTGAGGGGTATCAGGGAGTGTGGATTCCCAATGTGGCGGTGGCCCGCAGCCTGAGCTACCAGAGCGCCCAGGGCTCCACGCCCACGCTGTACCTGAATAAGGAATCCGGCACCGCGCTGAACCTGGCGGGTGTCAAGGATGGCGATTCCTATTCCATGGATGTCCAATTCCCGCAGGTGGAGGGCAACAAGCTGGCCGGCTCCGAGTTTGGCCGCGTCAACCTGCCCAAGCTGGAGAACGTGCCGCAGGTTGTTGGCACCAAGGCCAATGAGATTGTTGGTGAGGCGGACACTCCGCTGAAAAAGGTGCAGGCACTGGAGAGTGCGCTGCAGCGTGAAGGAAAGTTTAGCAACGGTCTGGACGGACAGGCCCAGTCCAACTCGGGCCACAGTGCTGCGCGTATCACCAAGCTGCTCAGCGGCAAGGAAATGGTGGGCGACGACGAGCAATATGCCACGGTGATGGTGCTTATGGCCCGTCATCTAGGTATTCCTGCCCGTGTTGTCATGGGCTTCTATCTCGATGAGAAGGACACCGGCAACGGGGCCAGCACCATCAAGGTCAAGGGTGCCGATGTCCACGCCTGGGTTGAGGTCAACTTTGCGGGGCAGGGCTGGGTGCCGTTTAATCCGACGCCGGATAAGGACAATGTGCCGAACCCGCCGGAGCCCCAGAACGCCTCCAAGCCCAAGCCGCAGGTGCTCCAGCCGCCGCCTCCGCCGCAGGAGCCGGCCGATCTTCCGCCGGACAGCGCTCCCGATGCCCTCGACACTGACGGTAAAAAGGATCAGCTCGCCGGTATTTGGGGCACCATCTTGCTGATCGCAGGCGTTGCTGCAATTCCTTTGCTCATCATTGCGCTGCCGCTGATCCTGATTGTGGTGCTGAAGTCGCGGCGCCGTAAGAAGCGCCTCACCACCGGACTGCCCGCCGACAGGGTGGGTGGCGGATGGTCGGAAGTGCTGAGCTTGGCCACCGATCTAGGTGCGGGACCGGAGCCCAGCGGCACCCGCCGCGAGAGCGCTGCAGCACTGTACGGCGCCTTCCCTGCCGCGGCCGGCACCACTGCACTGCTAGCAGAACGGGCTGACGCCGTCATCTTTGGACCGGGCCAGCCCAGCGAAGAAGAAGTCGCCACATACTGGCAACACGTGGAACATTCGGCCCAAGGCATGACTGGGTCGGTAGGATTCTGGAAGCGGCAACGGGCAAAGTTCTCACCACGATCATTGCTGGCCGATGCCAGACTTCGCGCCCAAGAAAGGGCACGGACTAAGGCGCAGAGCAAGGAAGCGGACCGCGGACTTTGGGGCGGCGAGAGTGTCGATGACCAAGGCCGTGCGGGTATCCGCGCCAAGCTGGCGCAGATGATGAAGAAGTCCTAAGAAGGGTACTAACAAAATGGTGCAGAATATGGCGGATCCCTGCCGGAATTGTGGGGCTGCTCTTTCGCCGGGCGCGGCTTTTTGCCTAGTCTGTGGGGCCACCGTGGCTAATCGGGCTGCTTCCACGGCTCCGTCAGTTGCGCCGTTGGGTGGCAGTGCACCCAGTGCCCCAGGCTTCGGGGCTCCCGGTTTCGGTGCTCCCGGTTTCGGTGCGCCCGGTTTCGGTGCGCCCGGTTTCGGTGCGCCCAGCGCTCCCGGCTTTGGGGCCGCCAGTGCTCCCAGTGTTCCGGGTTCCGCTGTTCCGGGGCAAGCATTGCCGGGCATCATCACTGTTGGCAGTACTCCTTCCGGACCGCTACTTCCTCCCGTGCAGGTAGGGCAGGACCCTCGGGCTGCAGCGGCAACGGCTTTATCCAATGCGGCAGCGGGGCGCCGTTTGGCCGCCAAGATCATTGACGGTGTGCCACCGGGAATCCTCTTTGGTGTGGCCGGGGGCGTTGGAGCAGCACTTATCACCACCACCACCGTGCAGGGCGGCACCCAGGTGGACTTCACATGGCTCTCTGTCCTGATGGGTGTGGCATCCGTTCTCTCGCTGGCATATGCCGTGTGGCAGTGGGTGTGGGAAGCCAGGGCTGGCAAAACCCTCGGCAACCTGATGCTGGGCCTGCGCACCACCAACATGGAAGGGACACCGGCCGGATTACTCGCAATTTTCCTCCGTTCCCTCATGGTTAGCCTGAGCGGTGTGGTGCCCACTATTGGACCGATCGTGATGCTGGTTTCCAATGCGTGGGATAAAAACGACAAGAAGCAGGGTTGGCACGACAAGGTTGCCCACACCCTAGTTTTCAACGTTTCCAAGGGCCGGAACCCCCTGGAAACCGGCGGCATCGCCGAGCGGGAGACATTCACCCCCACAGAAGTTCCGACTCTTTCCCCCGTGCGCTCACCGCTGGTCCGCCCCGCTGCACCAACGGCCGGACAAGCCCACGCCGGACAGTTCCCGCCCGGACAGACTCAGATGGGACAGGCTCAGATGGGACAGGCTCAGGCCGGACAGACTCAGGTGGGACAGGCTCAGGCCGGGCAGGCGCCTGCTCCGGGCGCTGCCGCTGCAGTGCCCGCACGCCGCTTGGGGCGTGGCAAGAAGAAGGGTGCCGCCGTGGATCCCTTCGCCCCACCAGCCATCCAGTTCCAGAACCAGCCCAGCCAAGCTCAGGCCCCTGCCCAGTTCCAGAACCAGCCCAGCCAAGCTCAGGCCCCGGGACAGTTCCAGAACCAGCAGCCGGTTCAGCAGTTCCAGCAGACGAATCATCTCTTTGCCCCGCCGCCCTCCGCTCTGGCGCCCGAGCTGCCGATAGAGCAAGGCCCCATCACTACTGTGCCAGGCATCACCCGGCCGCTGGCTGAAGACACCACCGCTCCCGATGCCCAAACGGGGCAGCCGTTCCAGCAGCCCCAACAGTTCCAACAGCCGCAACCGCCCCAACGGCCCCAGCAGCCCCAGCAGCCGGCTCAGGGGATGCAGGCACAGGGCTTCGCCTCCGCGGGAGCGTTTGCACCAGCACCGGCTTCCAGGCCTGGGCCCGCGGATGCTTATGCCAGCACACCATTCGATGACGAGGCGGGGGAGACCCGGGCGCGGCCTCAAGGAAGCCGGACCGCAGTGCGCCTGGTTTTCGATGATGGCCGCACTGAAGAGTTGGGCGCCACAGCGCTGCTTGGCCGTAACCCTGCCGGTTACGATGGTGAGATGATTTCCCGTCTCATCCCAATCCAAGATTCCACCCGATCAGTATCCAAGACACACCTTCACGTCCGTGCCGCGGCTGAGGGGCTGTGGGTGACTGACCGTAATTCCACCAATGGCAGCGCCATTGCCAACACCGGCGGTGTCAAGACCCCTCTGATAGGCGGCACGCCCACCCTCGCGGTGCCCGGCTCACGAGTTCATTTTGGTGACAGATCCTTTGCGGTGGAACAGGTATGAGTTTGATGGATGATATGAAGGGCGCAGCTAGCTCAGGGGTCCGCCTAGCCTTCGGCTTTGGTACGGACCGCGGTCTGCGCCGGGAACTCAACGAGGACTCCTTCCTGGCAGCAGATCCGCTCTTCACCGTGGCAGACGGCATGGGCGGGCACGAGGCAGGCGAGGTTGCCAGCCGCGAGTGTGTTGAAGTTCTGAGCCAACAGCGGCTACTCAGCGCAGGCTGCAGGGAAGCAACGGCAGCAGATCTGCAACAGGCACTGCGTCAAGCCGATGCCCGTATCCGCGAACTGACCAACGCACGCGCCGGTACAACCGTCAGCGGGGTAGTTCTGGTGGAGGAACGTACAGTTCCGTATTGGTTGGTCTTCAACGTGGGTGATTCACGCACGTACCGCCTGAGCCAGGGCAATTTCAGCCAGATCAGTGTGGACCATTCCGAAGTTCAGGAACTGGTGGATGCCGGTCTCATCACCCCCGAAGAAGCCCTGGTACACCCGCGGCGGCATGTGGTGACCCGTGCGCTGGGCACCGGATCGGTCACCGAGGCAGATTTCTGGTTGGTCCCCGTGGAAGAAGGCGACAGAATTCTCATCTGCTCCGACGGCCTCTCCGGCGAGCTTGGCGACGAGCAAATTCACCGCGTCATGAGCACCCTGCGTCACCCGCAGGACGCCGTCGACTCACTGATTCAAGCAGCACTGCGCTCCGGGGGCAGAGACAACATCACCGTGATCGTGGTAGATGCTAGCAATGTCTTAGGCGGTGCGGCTGAGCAAACCCTCAACAACCCTAAGAGCGCAGAATCCGTACCAGAGGACACTCTTCCCCGCATGCCAATCATTGAGGACGTGCTGGAGTCCATTCCTGCCTCGGTGCGCGAAGCAGGGCAAAACACCGACCTCAAACTGCAGCCACCATCCCACGCACCTGCAGTTCCGGCCATGGCAGCCCCTGTCCAGGCCACAGCATTTTCACCCAAGGAGAATCATGGTTAGCAGCACGTACCGCACAGGCTCATGGCTTGGAATTGTGCGATCCGGCTCTGTCATAGTGCTGGAAGGCAACACCAACCCAGCCATCGTCAACCGGCTGTGGGATTTCCTTGGAGTAGAACCCACCATTCACGGTGTCCTGAACCAAGTGACGGCCGAGTTCGGCACCGGGCTGACCGGGCTGCCCAGCTTCGCCATCCTGGTTCAGAGTGATAAATTGCACGCCATCCTGCGCGGGGATATCACCCTTATTGCTCATCAGGGTGATTCCGCAGAAGTGGTTTCCGGCCGGGAAGTCTCCACCTGGAGCGAACGTTCGCTGGCCCTTCCGGAAGCACTGGAACTGACACTGGCGGATACTTCCGCCGGTGAGACAGAGCTCGAGCTTCCCGTGGGGGAAGCCGTTGTTCGGTTGCAGCGATTGCTCCAGGGTGATCTTCATGGCACAAAAACAGGCTTTGCCGCTGCCGTCTCTGCCCCGGAAGGGTTGGCAGAGGAGGAAAGCGCCGCCGTGGAGGCCTCACCAGCACTGGCAGCTGAGGAGGTCCTGAACCCTGGCGGCAATCATGACGCGCAGGATTCTGCTGCCGACTATGCCTCGGAGGATGAATCAACTAAATTCGCGGAGCAGCCCCAGGCTGAGGAGCACTCTGTTTCACTTCTGAAGCATGATTGGTTTGCGCCCGCGGAAGAGCCGGTTGAGAGTGCGCCCGCTACGGATGAGGCCCCAAGCAATGTACCTGTGGAGGATGCTGACGCCTATGCCAGCTTCGCGATGGCTGCAGAAGCTGCGGACGCAGAGTGGAGCGCACAGCTGGCGCCCGTTTCGGCAACGGCCGAAGAGTCCCACAATGACTTGAACCTGACCAGGTACCCGGACCTGCACCACGACGAGTTTACCGAGCAGGTAGCCGTTGAGGGTTCCGAGCAGGAACCAGGTGTGGAAGCAGGCCCGCTGGCGGCAGAACCACTTGAGCAAGACCCGCTGGAAGCAGACCCGCTGGAAGCAGACCCGCTTGAGCAAGAACAGCTTGAGCAAGAACAGCTGATGGACGAGTATGGTGTTGCCGCGGAGCCCGTTGAGGTCCAGGAAGCGCCTGAGAGCCCCTCATCTGAGGAAGAATCCTTCACAACCAACTATGACCACTTGTGGGGTCCCACAATTTCCCGCAGTGTTGAAGACGCTGCCGTGCGCCTTGATGAGAACGGGCAGCCCGTGCACCCGGTGTCCTCTGATCCAGTGGTTCCACCCTTGCCGCCAGCACCTCCGCTTTCAGGCCATGGCGAGGACCCAGCAGCCGGTATTCTCCCCGCACACCATGATCCGTTCGGGGCGCCGGATTCCGAGGGTGGGGCATTCCCCAGTGCTGAACAAGGGGCACAACACCGTCCCGACCCCGGTGCGCAGCACAATCCCGACCCCGGCGCGCAGCACAATTCACACTCACCCATGATTGATTCTGTGCCGTGGAACATGTCCCCCGCAGTGGAACAGCAGGCACCCCCGGCAACTTCGACACCCCCGGCAACTTCGGCACCCTTGGCACCCGAGAATGTGGCCTTTGATCCTGACCATGACGGGCACACCATCATGAGTGGCGAGGGCCAACAGCACAGCGCCCTGGCCTCAGCGCCGCTCCTGGAATCACGTCCTTCCACAGGCCCCATGGTTTTGGCACGCATGTGCCCGCACGGTCATGCCAACCCGCCCAGCCGTTCGCAGTGCACGCACTGCGGTGCTTCCATTAACTCCGAGCCCCGTGAAGTAGGCCGTCCCCGTCTGGGCACCATGCACATTTCCAGTGGCGAATCGGTAGAGCTTGACCACTCGCTCATCATTGGCCGCCAGCCCTCGGTGTCCCGTGTCATGGGCGGTGCCATGCCCCGGCTGGTGCAAGTAAAGAGCGGCAACGATGACATTTCACGCTCTCACGTGGAAGTGCGCCTCGACGGTTGGGATGTGCTGCTGGTGGATCTGAAAGCCACCAACGGCACAGTCCTAGTACGTGAAGGTCAGGCTCCGCGGCGTCTGAGCCAAGGCGAGGAAGCCATCTTGCTCAACGGCGATATTGCCGAGCTCGGTGATGGTATTTCCCTGCTCTTTGACGGACTGCCGTGAGTCAGAGGCGAGTGGCGGCCCCACCACAGCTGCCCGGCTACACTTTCATCTCAGGCCTGGGCTCGGGCGGATTCTCCGACGTATACCTGTACGAACAAGAACGGCCCCGACGCAAGGTTGCCATCAAGGTCCTGACGGCTGACCTGAAGACGGCCGGAGCCAGAACCCGCTTTGAATCCGAAGCGAACCTGATGGCACAGCTATCCGCGCATCCGTACATCGTCACGATTTACGAAGCCGTGATCACTGATGCTGGCCACTCCTACCTGGCCATGGAGTACTGCTCGCGCCCCAGCCTGGATCTGCAGTTCAAGCAGGGACGTTACAGTGCTGACAAGGCCATGGAAATCGGTATCCAGGTGGCGTCAGCCGTGGAAACCGCACACCGTGCAGGCATTGCCCACCGAGACATCAAGCCCGCCAATATCCTGGTCACGGACTACAACCGGCCGGCTCTGACTGACTTTGGAATTTCCGGCACCACGGATGCGCTGGCGGCCGACGGCGGCGGGATGTCCGTGCCCTGGTCGCCACCTGAATCTTTTGGTTCAGGAGCAACGGACGGCGTGAAGGTGGATATTTGGGCCTTGGGCGCCACCATCTACACACTCTTGGCCGGACACTCGCCGTTCGTCATTCCGGGTGCGGAGAATTCCTACCGCATTCTCGGGGACCGAATTGCCACCATGGCGCTGCCACGGCTGGGCCGGGCTGACATCCCCGAAGCCCTGGAAATGGTCCTGGCAACCGCCATGGCCAAGCACCCAAGCTCCCGGTATGCCTCGGCCAAGGACTTTGCCCGGGCACTCATGCGTGTGCAGGCGGATCTGAACTATTCCGTCACCCCCTTTGAGGTGCAGGAGGAAATAGTTGTTCAGGAACGGCCTCCTGGCCACCCTGAGGATTATTCGGAACCCACACGGGTACGCTCCATCATCTCCATAGACCCTGACGCAAGCACCCCCAACCCCACTTTTCCCTCGCGGGCCACAGGCGCTGCGAGCCCTGCGAGCCGCACTGCCGGAACGTCCTCTAATGGACCCTCAGCTCTTAGAAGGCAGCAGCCCCACACCGGCTTTAGCCCCAGCGGTCCCGGGACAGCAGGCGCAGAAGGAACTGGTACAACAGGTCGAACTGGTACAACAGGCACAACCGGCAGCCTGACCCGCAACGGCCAAACAGTTCCCTCGCAGGACACCGCGGGTGGGTCTACCGTGCCCAAGAGCTTCTCCAACGTGGCATCACCGACGCAGTGGAATGACACGGGGCTGCGGCTGGAGAATCCGGCCCAGAAGTACGCCCTGGACCAGACGGTAGAGCGCCAGGATTTACTGGCCCCGGCAGAGCTGGAAACTGCCCCCACACCGGCGCGCAAGAAGGGGCTATGGCTGGGACTGGTCTCCGGGCTGGTACTGGTGGCCGCCGTCGTGGTGGGCATTATGGTCTTCAGCGCTGGTGGAGCAGCACCAAAACCAGACCCTCTTGCGTCCCAGAGCGCCCCGCCGCCCACAGCTCTAGTGGTGGGCGCCGAGGTGCCACAAGTGAGCGATCTGAGCGCTAAACCCATCAATGGAGGCGCCGAATGGACCTGGACCAACCCTGATCCGCAAGAAGGGGACCAGTTCATGTGGGCTGCCATCAGCATTGTGGATACGGGTGAGTTCAAACGGATCACAGATAACAGGGTGTTTGTTGTCAATGGCGCTAATGGGGTTTCCTGTATTTCCGTGAAACTACTGCGCTCCAACGGTCAGGTCTCCGATGAAATAAAAAAATGTACCGAATGAGCTCTAAGGACCAGCACCAACAAGGGGGAGAACCATCATGGCTGAACTGACCATTGACTTTTGTGGCGAATGGTATGAACCGTCGCCTGAGAGTGTTTTTAGCATTGGCCGTGAAGGCGATATTGAGGTCGATGACAACCCGTATCTGCACCGCAAGTTCCTAGAGGTCAGCAAATATGACGGGATCTGGTGGCTCACTAATGCCGGCACCATGCTCTCAGCGACCATTGCTGACGCGGCTGGGGGCATGCAGGCCTGGATGGCTCCGGGGGCACGCGTACCGTTGGTGTTCCAGCAGACCAACGTGATCTTCACGGCCGGACCCACCACGTACGAGTTCTCCGTCCACCTGGATTCACCCGCCTTCACCTCGCAGAGCCGGGAGGACGATTCCGCCGGCTCCACCACGATTGGCCCTGTTGTTTTCACCCCGTCCCAGAAGGCGCTGATAGTGGCCCTGGCCGAGCCCATGCTGCGCCGTGGCGGAACAGGTTTTAGTTCCATCCCGTCCTCCGCTCAAGCGGCCAAGCGGCTCGGATGGGCTTTGACCCGCTTCAACCGCAAGCTCGATAACGTGTGCGACAAGCTGGACCGAGTGGGTGTGGTGGGTTTGCGCGGAGGTGGCGGAAAACTCGCCACCAACAGGCGGGCCAGGCTGGTTGAACATGCCGTCACCTCACACCTGGTTACACCTGATGATCTGCCCCTGCTGGAATCCCAACGTGGAATGGAAGATGAATGAGGCTGCGACTAACGCTCCGACGCGAGCCTCTTGAGGATAAGAACCTGGCAGTCACTGTTGACGGCCTGGCCACTGTAGGGGACATTGCTACGGAGTTGTTCCTCTCTGATCCCACCCGTAAGGGTGCGCAGGCTCCGGCCAACCTTTCCTTGTTAGTGGAGGAGTCACTGGTAGGTGGCATTCAGGGACGCACCCTGCCACCGGGGAGCAACTTGCTGGAATCTGGGCTGCGCCCCGGCGCCACGGTTTCACTGACTCAGGTCAGTGAGTCTTTTGCGCTGCCCAATCAGGACAGGGGACCGGCGGCTGCCACCTTGCGCGTCATGGCCGGGCCGGACGCGGGGAAAGAATTCGCGCTCCCGTTGGGCACCAGCTATGTGGGGCGCGACTTTGACGCCGACGTGCGCCTGAGTGACCCCATGACCTCCAAACGCCATGCCCGCATCACGGTGGGGGAGACGGTGGAGATCGCGGATACCGGATCAGCCAACGGCATGATGATGGAGGGAATTCAGATTTCCCGGGCCGTGCTGGGCTCCTCGGATGAGGTGACCTTGGGCGAGAGCACCATTTCAGTCATCAGCCTGGGCCGCGGCTCACAGTCGGGCCCCACCAGCCCGCTGGTGGAATTCAACCGCTCCCCACGTGTTGTGCCCCAGTTCAAGGTGGAGAAGCAGACCGTTCCGGCCGGGCCCAAGCGGCCCCGCCGCGAACGCTTCCCCGTGGTCATCCTCATTGCGCCCATTCTCATGGGAGCTGTCATGTTCGGCGTCACCAGGAGCTTGTTCAGTGTGATCTTCATGGCCATGATGCCGTTGATGATCATTGGCGGCTTCGTGGATCAAAAAATGAACGCCAAACGCGAACTGCGGGAATCCATTGAGCAGTTCCGGGGTTCCGTCACAGAGTTCCGCCGCCAAATGACCGCCCGGCAGCAGGTGGAGCGGGCCATCCGCCTGGCTGAGAGCCCCTCGGCGGCGGAAACTGTGGACGCCATTTACAAGCTGGGCCCGCTGATGTGGACTCACCGCCCCGAGCACAAGGCGTTTTTGACCCTGCGCCTGGGCGTGGGCCGGCAGCCCTCCCGCACCCCCGTAGAGGTGGGCGACAGCAATGACACCTTGCCGGAATATATGGCAGAAGTGCAGGAAATCAAGGCCGAATTTTCCGATATTGACGCCGTTCCGGTGGTGGCGCAGTTGCGTAACAGCGGCGCCCTGGGTGTTGCCGGCCCGCGCGGTGTGGTGGACGATGTAGCCCGGGCACTGGTGCTCCAGGCCGTGGGATTGCACTCACCGGCTGAACTGGCCGTGGCGGCCATGACCTCCGCTGAGTCCAAGGACCGTTGGCAGTGGCTGCAATGGCTTCCGCACGTGGATTCAGTCCATTCCCCGCTGGCTGCTGACCATCTGGCCTCCGGCAGCGGTGCCGCAGGAGTACTGTTGGCTGCCCTGGAGGATCTTATGGTCAACCGTGGCGTCAACTTGGCCGCCCACGCCGCCGCCCACCGTGGCAGCCAGGATCCCACCAAAGCGGATCCGCCCCCTCCGGCCACCCCGGCCATGCTGGTCATCATTGAAGATGACGTCAAAGTGGACCGGGCCAGGCTCACCCGGTTGACGGAATACGGTGCAGACGCAGGCCTGCACATCCTGTGGGTTGCCAGTTCCGTGGAAGCCCTCCCGGCCCCCTGCCGTGACTTTGTCCATGTGGCAGAGACTGCCACAACAGGCCAGGTGCGCCTGGGCCAACTGACATTCCCCGTGAGCTGTGAAAGCGTCAGCTTGGAGCTGGCCTCTCAACTGGCCCGCTTGCTGGCCCCGGTAGTTGACTCCGGCAAACCCGTTGACGATGATTCTGACCTTCCCCGCAGCGTCTCCTACGTGGCACTGGCCGGGCATGATCTGGTGGAAAACACCTCCGGAATTGCAGACCGCTGGCTGGAGAACAACTCCGTGGCCTCCCGCGCCGTGAAGAACCGCAAATACCAGGGCTCCTTGCGGGCACTGGTGGGTTCCAAGGGTGTGGAACCCATGTACCTGGATTTGAAAACCGAAGGCCCGCACGCCCTGGTGGGCGGTACCACCGGTGCCGGCAAGTCCGAGTTTCTCCAAGCCTGGGTGCTGGGCATGGCCGCCGCGTACAGCCCCGACAGGCTCTCTTTCTTGTTTGTTGACTACAAGGGCGGCGCTGCCTTTGCCGACTGTGTGCAACTGCCGCACACAGTGGGCCTGGTGACCGATTTGTCCCCGCACCTGGTGCGCCGGGCCCTGACCTCGCTCCGTGCCGAACTGCACTACCGGGAGCACCTGCTCAACCGCAAGAAAGCCAAGGACCTACTCGCCATGGAGCGGGAAGCAGATCCTGAGGCGCCGCCGTCGTTGATCATTGTGGTGGATGAATTCGCCGCACTGGCCAAGGAAGTGCCGGAATTTGTTGACGGTGTGGTGGATGTTGCCGCCCGTGGCCGCTCCCTGGGACTGCACTTGATTCTGGCCACCCAGCGCCCCTCGGGTGTTATCAAGGACAGCCTGCGGGCCAACACCAATATGCGCATCGCCTTGCGCATGGCGGATGTTGATGACTCCCAAGATATTTTGGGGGAGCCCACAGCCGCCTACTTCAGCCCGTCCATTCCCGGCCGTGGGGCAGCCAAAACCGGCCCAGGCCGGATTCAGGGTTTCCAGACAGGCTATGCCGGTGGCTGGACCACACGCACCCCGCAGCGTCCGCGCATTGACATTGTGGAGATGGACTTTGGTGCCGGCGCCCCATGGGAGCAGGAACTCGCGGTAGCCCCTGTGGAGGACTCAGCCGGGCCCAATGACATTGCCAAAGTGGTCAGCAATATTTCCTTGGCCGCCGTGGAACTGGGCATCAAGCCGCCCCGCAAACCCTGGCTGAGCGAGCTGTCCGAGATTTATGACTTCTCCAAACTGCCCAACTCGCGCACCGATGAGCAATTGGTGCTGGGCGTTATGGATGATCCGGAACACCAGGCACAGCCCACCGTGTTCTTCGAACCGGACAAGGACGGCAACATGGCCATCCTGGGGGCCAGCGGTTCGGGTAAATCGGCGGCCTTGCGCACCATCGCCATTGCCGCGGCAATCACTCCGCGCGGCGGGCCCGTGCAGGTGTACGGCATTGACGCGGCCTCCAACGGGCTACAAATGCTAGAAGCGCTCCCGCACGTGGGCGGGATTATCAACGCCGAGGATGCCGAACGTGTTGGCCGGTTGCTGCGCCACATTCGCTCTGTCATTGAGGAGCGGGCAGAGAGCTTTGCCGCGGTTAAGGCCGGCAGCATTGCCGAGTACCGCCACCTGGCCAACAAGCCCAACGAGCCGCGCATCATCATCATGGTGGATGGCTTGGCCACGTTCCGGGAACTGTACGAATTCCGGGTGGGCATGACCCAGTTCGAAACCCTCCAGCAGATTGCCACGGACGGCCGTCCCATGGGCGTCCACATTGTCATTGCCGGTGACAGCCCGAAGTCGCTCCCGGCGTCGTTGGCTTCTTCCGTGCAGCGCCTTCTGGTGTTCCGCATGGCCACAGCCGATGACTATTCCAACCTGGGCCTGCCCCGCGACGTGCTTGATCCGGCATCACCACCCGGGCGTGGAATGATCGACGGCGGCGAAATCCAGATGGCGATCTTTGGTGGCACACCCAACCTTGCCCTGCAGGCGCGCCAAGTGGCCAGCCTGGGCGAAACCATGCGCCGCCAAGGAGTGCCGCAGGCGCGGCGGATTGAATCGCTGCCGGAGAACGTGGACTTGAACGTGCTCCCGGAGGCCAGCCCCGGCAACGTCATCATCGGTGTGGATGACTACAATCTGGAACCGGCAGGCTTGGCGGCCAGCGGTGCACTCATGCTGACGGGACCGCCCGCATCCGGGCGCACCACAGCCTTGGTCACCCTCGCCGAGGCGCTTAAACGTTCGACGCCGGGTACCCGCCGCGTGTACTTCGGCTCACGCCGCTCAGCGATCGCCAACCTCTCGGTATGGGACGAGGCCATTGTGACGGCTGCTGGGTTGGAGCCGCAGCTGCAGCGTTTCATTGACCTGGTGGAAAGCGAAACCACCCCTGTGGCGTTCTTCATAGAGGGCGTCACCGAATTTGCCGACTCTGAAGCAGAGATGGACCTGGTCAACTTGATCAAGGCAGCCATCAAGAGCAACTGCTTTGTGGTGGGTGAGGGGGAGACCTCTACCTGGGCGGCCGCCTGGAGCCTTGCCGGTCTGTTCAAGGCTGGGCGCCGCGGCCTGCTGCTGAACCCGAGCGATATTGAAGGTGACACCTTGATGAACACCTCGCTGGGCCGGCTGCACAACAATAAGTTCATCCCGGGCCGCGGTTTTGTGGTGGGCCGCGGAAAGGCGTTCGCGTTGCAAGTGGCCACCACCATGGACCACGAACGCTAACGGGTGGGGCCTCAACTGTGGAAGGTGCCGGGGAGTGTTTTCCGGCGGCCGGGCGCAGTTGGGGAGTTGTCCCCATCGCACTCCTGACAGGAAATTGTTAGGTTATTGATAGCCGCCCGGTTGGAAAAGCCAGCACAGGGTATTTTCTTCTCACAAAGGATGTTCATCATGGCAATGATCGGTAATGATCCCCAGGACATGGCAGAACTGGTTTCCAAGTTGGCTTCAGCCATTGACCAGATCACCACGGCAATGTCCACCCTTGACGGCAAGGCTCAGTCCGTTCGCTGGGAAGGCGCCGACGCCACCCGCTTCAAGGGCACCACCTGGCCCACCTCAAAGAAGCAGCTCAATAACGTCATCAATGATCTGACCCAGGTCAAGACCTTGGTCAACAAGCAGAAGCTGCAGCAGATCGAAGCTTCACGCTAGTCCCCACTCGCCGGCCGCATAAATCGCTGACGCGATTTGTGCGGAACCTGGCGAGCGTGGGCCCAGACTCGCGGGGGTGCATAAATCGCTGACGCGATTTGTGCGGAACCTGGCGAGCGTGGGCCCAGACTCGCGGGGGTTCATAAATCGCTGACGCGATTTGTGCGGAACCTGGCGAGCGTGGGCCCAGACCGGCTCCCATTTGTGGGGGTCGGTCTGGCGTTTAAGTGCCGCTTCGCGCTGATTGGTGCGTCAGGGCAGCTTCGTGGGGCAAGATAGAACCGTGAGCAGCCAGAACGTAGAACCCCAGCCCCTAGAGTCCCCGCCCGTAGAGCCAAGCGCTGCGGAGCGTTATGTGGTTTTAGTGGAGTTGATTCAGTCCTACCGGGCTGCCTACTACAACGAGGATGCGCCGCTGGTCTCCGATGCGGAGTTTGATCTGCTCTACAGTGAATTGGAAACTCTGGAGGCGCTCCACCCCCAACTGGTCAGCAATGATTCCCCCACCCAAGTGGTGGGTGGGGATGTCTCGGTGGCGTTTGCCGCCGTCGAGCATTTGGCCAGAATGTATTCGCTGGAGGACGTCTTTTCCCTTGCGGAGTTGGAAGCATGGCTGCTCAAGGCGGCCGCCTCGGTGGAAAACCGGGGTGGTACGGCCCCGAAGTGGCTCACGGAACTGAAGATTGACGGCCTGGCCGTGAATCTGCTCTACCGCGACGGCGTGCTGGTGCGGGCGGCCACTCGCGGCGACGGCACAACAGGTGAGGATGTCACGCACAATGTGGCTACCATCAAGGACATTCCGCAAAAGCTGCACGGTTCCGGATTCCCCGCTGAGGTGGAGATCCGTGGCGAGGTGTTCATTGGTTCCAAGGACTTCCTGGCGCTCAATGAGGTGATGGTTGCGGCCGGAAAGGCGCCGTACGCGAACCCGCGTAACACGGCGGCCGGTTCTTTGCGGCAAAAGGATGCTGCGGAAACTGCCAAGCGGCCGCTGAGCATGTTTGTGCACGGCATCGGTGCCCGTGAGGGGCTCACCACGGCCACCCAGTCCGAAACGTACGAGCTCCTCAAATCGTGGGGCATGCCCATCAGCCCCTATTACAAGGTGCTAGACACGCTGCCCGAGGTCATGGACTTCATTGCCTATTACGGGGAGCATCGGCACGATCTGATCCATGAGATTGACGGCATTGTTGTCAAGGTGGATGACCTTGCCACGCAGCGCGAACTGGGCCACACCTCCCGCGTGCCGCGCTGGTCCGTGGCGTATAAGTACCCGCCGGAGGAAGTTCATACCAAGCTGCTGGACATCAGGGTCAATGTGGGGCGCACGGGCCGGGTTACCCCCTACGCCATCATGGAACCAGTTCTGGTGGCCGGCTCCACCGTGGAAATGGCAACCCTGCACAACCAGGATGTGGTCAAGGCCAAGGGAATCTTGATTGGCGATATTGTGGTGCTGCGCAAGGCAGGGGATGTCATTCCGGAGATCGTGGGCCCCGTTATGGCACTGCGTGATGCCCAGGTTCCGCCCGTGCGTGAGTTCATCATGCCCACACACTGCCCTTCCTGCGGAACTGAACTGGCGCCGTCCAAGGAGGGTGACATTGACATTCGTTGCCCCAATAGCCGCTCGTGCCCGAGCCAACTCACCGAACGCGTGGCGCACCTGGCCGGACGTGGAGGCTTTGACATCGAGGCCCTTGGCTACGAGGCGGCCCGGGCGTTGACCGCCGGGCACGGCCCGGATCCGGCGGAGAACGGTGGGATCATTGCACCGGCCGGCCCTGGCCCCCTGGTGAGTGAAGCGCACGTTTTCGATATTGCGCAACTGGATTTATCCGGCGTGATGGTGTGGCGTGAAAAGCGGTCAAAGGGTGAAGGTACCGGCATCTTTGAGCTGACCCCATACTTCTACACGAAGGCCACAGCCAAGAAGCCTTCCGTACCGTCCAAAACAACAGAGAAGTTGTACCAGGAGCTGGAAAAGGCGAAGAAGGCGCCGCTGTGGCGGGTGCTGGTGGCCCTGTCCATCAGGCATGTTGGGCCCACGGCATCGCGCGCGCTGGCCACCCGGTACGGTTCCATCACAGCCATTGTGGAGGCGCTCAAGGCCCCGAATGCGCGGGAGCAACTAGCTGATGTGGATGGTGTGGGAGCCATCATCGCAGAGGCTTTGATCGAGTGGTTTGAGGTGGATTGGCACCAGGAAATCATTGCCGCATGGGCAGCTTCCGGGGTGCTTATGGCTGATGCTGTGGACGAATCCGTTCCCAAGACCCTGGAGGGTCTGACCATTGTGGTGACGGGGACCTTGCCCACACTCAGCCGTGACGAGGCCAAGGAAGCCATCATCACCCGTGGCGGAAAGGCGGCCGGGTCGGTCTCCAAAAACACCTCTTATGTGGTGGCCGGTGAGGCTGCGGGCACCAAGTTAGACAAAGCCGAGGCGCTGGGCATCCCTGTCCTGGACGAGGACGCTTTCTTGCAATTACTCGCCAACGGACCACTTCTTGACGCCGAGCCCACTGAATAACAGACACGAAGGAGCACCATGAACGTCCACCCTGTCCCTGTTGATGAACTGTTGGAGGTAGCCCTGCGCGCCGCTGCCGCAGGTGCCGCCGTGCTTGCGGCCCGGGATCCGGCAGGATTTGGGGCCACGGAGAAATCCTCTGATGCTGATTGGGTTACTGCCTTTGATGTTGCCGCAGAGAACGCCGTGCGGGCAGTGATTGCACAGGCCCGCCCGCATGACGTCATCACGGGGGAGGAGCTGGCCCCTGCGCTTCCCGAGACGCCCTCCGGGTACAGGTGGAGCATCGATCCGCTCGATGGCACCATGAACTTCATCCGCAACATTGCCTACTACGGCACCTCGGTGGCCGTGATGGGGCCCAGCGGCGAATGGCTCGCCGGGGTGGTCAACGCCCCGGCACTGCGCCGCGTGTACTTTGGCTCCCGTGGAGAAGGTGCTTGGCTGGATGAGAAACGCGCAGATGGCGCCCAATCGGTGCGGCGTTTGAGCGGTCCTGTAGAGAAACGCGGTGGCACCCTGATTTCCACAGCACTGACGTACGATCCGGTGGTGCGCCGCCGTTTGGTCTCAGAACTGGATTTCAAAATGGACCATTTTGGTGACTTCCGCCGGCTCGGCTCCGCCGCCCTGGAACTGTGTGCCGTGGCTGAAGGATCCGTGGATGCGTACCTGGAATACGGCCTGTTCGAGCACGACTTTGCCGCCGGCGGGCTCATTGCGGAAGAAGCCGGTGCCTGGGTGCACCTGCCCACGCTCAGCCCGGCCATTAACGGGCTGCCAACACGTGAAGAGGTCCTGTCCGTGTGGACCGGCGCCTGCGTGCCCGGGCTTCAAGGCGGCTTCGCCCCGGAACAGTAGGTTCAAGGGTGCCAGGGCGGCACCCAGCCGAAGGCTAGGGCCGGTGCCCCGGTGGCCGGTCATGGGGTAGTTGTCGTACTCTGATGCCATGGGTGAGAAGCAGTTTCCGCAAGAGCCGGCGAGCACCGGAAACGGCGTGCTGGCCGCGGCCTTTGATGTGACCGGGCTGGCGGTCTCCAGCATGAGTGCTGCAGCCGGGGCGATTGCCCGGTTAGTCCAACACCATGGCTCTACCGCCCCTGACCTTTCCATCGACAGTCAGCTTGCCTCCTTCTGGTTTGGGGCATCGTTCAAACCTGTTGGCTGGGAGCTGCCTCCGGTGTGGGACAGCATTGCCGGGGACTACCGCTGCGCCGACGGCTGGATCCGGCTGCACACCAACGCTCCTCATCACCGTGCTGCTGCCTTGTCGGTACTTGGGCTGGGAGCCGGCGCAGACCGCGCAACTGTTGGCACCGCAGTCGAACATTGGATGGGGGAAGACCTAGAAGCTGCGGTGGTTGCGGCTGCTGGCTGTGCCGCGTTCATGCGCTCGCAGGAGCAGTGGCTGGCGCATCCGCAGGGTCGGTCTGTGGCTGCCGAACCGCTCGTGATCTGGGGTGCCCCGCGGCTGACGGACGACGGCGGCACGCGCCAACACGCCCGGCCCGCCAGTGCCGCACGCCCCCTGGAAGGGGTGCGGGTGTTGGATTTAACCCGTGTCATCGCCGGTCCCGTGGCCACCCGATTCATGGCGATGTACGGGGCAGAGGTGCTGCGAATCGATCCGCCAGAGCGGGCGGAGCCTGGGCTGGAAGCCGAGCTGACGGTGGGCAAACGCTGTGCCCGGCTGGACCTGAAATCTGCCGATGGGCTGGCCACGTTGCACGAATTACTTGCCGGGGCCGACATCCTTATCCACGGTTACCGTCCGGATGCGCTGGACCGGCTGGGCCTGTCCGAAGGCTGGCTGGCGGAGCGCCATCCGAGCCTGGTCAACGTGGCGCTGGACGCTTATGGGTGGAGCGGGCCGTGGAAGCGCCGGCGCGGCTTTGACTCACTCGTGCAGATGAGCTGCGGGATTGCGCACGCCGGGATGCTTCACTTCGGCTCGGACCGTCCACATCCGCTGCCCGTGCAGGCCCTGGATCACGCTACGGGGTACCTTTGTGCCGCAGCCGCTATCGACGCCTGGCGCGAGCGTCTGGATGGAATTCTCCGCAGCGCCAAGTTCTCGCTGGCCCGGACTGCCGTGGAGCTCATGCGCACCGGGCCCTCGGACCCGCTGGCGCCGCCACCCCTAGTTGACCCGGCGGTGCTGCTGTCCGAAGAGACCGCGTGGGGCCCAGGCCTGCGGCTGCCGCCGGCGTGCCAAATTTCCGGTCTTGTTGCCTCTGCCGATGTTCCGGCCCGGGGATTGGGCAGTTCCGAGGCTCGTTGGCTCAAGCCCCGGAATACCCGAGTGGTGCGCGCCGAAGGAGGCTAGAGAAGCAGCTCCATGAGGGCCGTGGACACTGCCAGCGATGCCCCGTAGCTGACAATGTCGGCACCGCCGCGGGGCCAACCGCACTCCACGGTGATGGTGTTGTGTCCAGCGGAGCGAAGATCTTGGGCCAGGACCCAGACCGGATGGTCGGCGTCCAGCCCGCGTCCCACGAGGGCCACCTTCTGGCCCGGGTTCAGGCTTTCTTGAGGCACGGTGCCTCCCGTGGCGGCCGGACCCCACGGGACGGTGCCTACGGCAAAGTTGGCCTGTGTTTCCAACTGGACCACGGCGGCCGGGGACGGATCAGCCAGCCAGGTATCGGCCGTGGCAGAGAGATCAAAGGTGCTACGGATTTCTGCCGCCGCTGGAATGGCCGCGGAAGAATTCACGGCAGCACCGCTGTGGGCGGGGAAGTCCCCAGCCAGTTTTGCGGTGCGCGCCGCGGCGTCCTGCAGCCGGGCCAGCGGGAGTGTGCCCTCAGCAACTGCCGCCACCACGCCCTCGAGCACGTCGTGGTACTGGCGGGCCGTGGTCTCGGAGCCAATGCACAGCAGATCGGCACCGGCTGCCAGGGCACGGACTGCAGCCGCCGGTATGCCAATGACTCCGGAGGCGCCCACCATGTCTAAAGCGTCTGTGATCACGGCACCTTTGAACCCCAGCTGGCCGCGCAGAATATCCTGCAGCACTATCGGCGAAAAAGTTGCAGGGTTGGCAGGGTCCAGTGCCTCAACCACAATGTGGCTGGTCATGATGCTTCCAACCCCAGCCATGGCCGCCGCCTTGAACGGAAGTAGTTCCCGTTCAAGAAGCGTCTGCAGCGGGGCTTTAACCCGGGGCAGGGCCAGGTGTGAATCATCGTGGGTGTCCCCATGCCCGGGGAAATGCTTGGCACAGGCAGCCACGCCGGCAAGCTGCAGGCCCTCCACCCAAGCCACCGTGTGCCGGGCCGCGTGGACGGGGTCCGCACCGAAGCTGCGGACCCCAATTACGGGGTTTTCGTCCGCGGAGTTCACATCGGCATCCGGGGCAAGATTCAAATTGATGCCAAACGCTGCGAGCTCCATGCCAATGGCCGAGGCCGCCGCAGCCGTCACATGGACGTCGTCTATCCGCCCCAGGACCGCATTGCCAGGCTGGTTGGAACCGGCCAGGTAGTGCAGGCGAGTGACATCGCCGCCTTCCTCATCGACTGACAGAAGGGCGTGCGGGGACCGCCGGCGCAACTGCGTGCACAGTGCCGCAAGCTGATCCCACGAGACCAGGTTGGTGCCGAACAAGCACACGGCGGCCAATCCGTCGTCGAACGCGTCAAGAAGCCAGTCCGGGGCAGTGGTGCCGACAAATCCTGGCATGAGCGTTCCGGCGGCCAGACGCCGCACATCCACGGGGCTCATCCTTTCACCGCCCCGCTGACGAGCCCGGAACTCATCTTGCCCTGGACGATCAAAAAGAAGATGATGACCGGAACGGCAACGAGCATGGAAGCGGCCATGACCATCCCCCAGTCGGTCTCCCGGGTGGCCGAGGCTTGGACGAAGCCGCGCAACCACAGCGGCAGTGTGCGGGACTGGTCCTCGGTCATGACGACCAGGGCGACGGTGAACTCATTCCAGGCCTGCAAGAACGCATAAACCCCGGACGCCACCAGGCCCGGTGCAAGCAGCGGGAAGGTGATCTTCAGGAACGCCTTGGTGCGGGAGAGCCCGTCCACCATGGCGGCCTCCTCCAGCTCTGCGGGGACGCCGGCGACGAAGCCGCGCAACATCCAGATCGTAAAGGGCACAACTGCGGCCGTGTACAAGATGGTCAGGCCCACAATGTTGTTGAGCATGCCTACTGAGCTCATCATCTTGTACTGGGCGATGAACATGCCTTCGGCCGGGAGCATCTGGATCAACAGCAGTGCCAGGATGAAGGACTTGCGGCCCTTGAACTTGAAGCGGCTGACGGCCAGGGCACCGAGGAAGGCGATGATCAGCACGGCCGCGACCGTGCTCAGCGTGACCGTCAGTGAGATGGTGAGTGCGCCGAGGAACTTGCCGTCGGCCAGGGCTGCCGTAAAGTTCTCCAGCGATCCGCCGAAGGGCAAGAACGTGGGTGTGGTGGACTGCAAAACAACGTTGGGCAGCATGGAGGAGTTGAACATCCAGTAGACCGGGAAGGCCCACAGGATTGCTATTGCCACGGCCAGGGCGGTGAACAGAGCAGTAATGATTGACTTGCGCCGCATGTTAGTTTTCTTCCTTCATGAGGGAACGGACGTAATACCAGCTGATGCCGATTGTCAGGATCAGCATGAGGATGGACACGGCGCTTGCCATGCCGAAGTCCCCGGAGCCCACGCCGAGCTGGTAAATGAAGGTGCCCAGCATGTTGGTTTCGTTGGCAACACCGCCGGCGTCTTGCAGGAGCTTGATCTGGGTGAACACGCGCAGGTCCCAGATCAGCTGCAGCAGCAGCACGATCGACAGGACCGGGGCTATCAACGGCAAGATGATGTAGCGGGTGCGCTGCCAGCCGGTGGCTCCGTCCATACCGGCGGCCTCGAGGACCTCGCCGGAGATTTGGGTCAGGCCGGCGTAGAGGCTCAGCGCCACGAACGGTACGGACATCCATACGACAATGACAACGGCGATCAGGAAAAACGTGACCGGATCAGCCAGCCAGTTGTGGCCTTCGGCATCAATGCCGAACTGGACTAGGAGCCAGTTCAAGACGCCGCGGCGCCAGTCGATGAGCCAGACCCACACGGTCATGGCGGCCACAACGGGCATGGCCCAGGCCAGCAGCATGGAAACTTGCAGCATCAGGCGCGCTGCCGTGCCGACGCGCTGCATCAGCAGGGCCAAGAGGCCGCCGATTGCCACTGTCAGGAACGCCGAAAGCAGACAGAACAGCAGTGAACGGCCAAGGACCACCCAGAGTTCGGAGGTGCCCAGAAGTGCAAAGTAGTTCTCGAAGCCGACGAATTCAGGAGATCCGCCGAACTGCTGCATCAGGCCGAATTTTTGGAAGCTGGTGATGATCTGCCAGCCCACGGGGTAGCCCAGGGCTACCAACAAGATGATGATGGCCGGAAGAATCAGGTAGTAAGGAGCCTTGCTGGCTTTGCGGCGCCGGATGGCGGGGCCGGGCTCGGATGACTGTCCGCCGCGACCGGGTGCGAGGGGGGGCGCTTTGGCGTCCGTTGACATAGGGGGCCTTTCGTGACGGCGGAAACTGCCGTGGTTCTTGCTACAGGTGGCAAAGCGGTGGTGACCGGGGCTCTTACGAACCCCGGTCACCACTATTGGTGCTGTGTAGCTGCGCTCTTGTCTGTTACTTCAGGTTCAGCTGCGGGGTGATCTTTTCGTCGTACTGCTTGGCCAGTGCGGCAAGGTCAGTGGCGTCGCGAAGTTTTCCGAAGAACTCCTCAAGGACCAGCGAGGTCTCAACGGATGCCCAGCCGGGAGCGGCGGGGGTCAGCTTGGAGTTGGAGGCGGAGGCAATGGCTGCCTTGGCGAACTGGTCATCGCCCAAGGAATTCACGTAGTCCGAGTTGGCCGGGCCCAAGCCCGCACCGCCGAGCATGTTCTGGTATTCCTCGGAGAAGATGATGCGCATCAGGTCCTTGGCCAGATCCTGATTCTTGGACTTGGCGGAGATGCCGATGTTGGAACCGCCGGCCAGGACCGGAGCAGGCTTGCCGTCGTTGCCGGGAAGCACCAGAGTGCCGAACGTGTCCTCATTCCAGGTGCGCACGTCCTTGCCCGTTGCATCATCCTTCTTCAAGTCGCCGATGGACCAGTGGGCCCAGCCCGGAGCCATGATGGTGGCAGCAGCCAGGCTCGTCTTGCCTGTGGGCTTGCCGTCATCGCCGAGGATTTCATCGGCGTCGTTGATGTACAGCCACGGGGTGGCATCCTTGGCATCAGAGGGGGCCTTGGAAGCATTTTTGTACAGGTCCTGCAACTGTTCCAAGCCCTTGAGCGTCTTGGCATCGGCAAGGGTGGAAACCCACTTGCCGTTTTCCTTCTTGGCCAGATCCCCACCGTTCGCGAAGATCCAGGAAACGCCGTTGCGCCAGTCCTGGCCACCCAGGAAGAAGCCGGAGAAGTTCTTGATCTCGCGCGGATTCTTATCAGCAATGCTCTTCACACCTGCATTGAACTCATCCAGCGTGGTGGGCGTGGCAACGCCGGCTTCTGTCCAGATGTCTTTACGGGTGAACATGTAGCGTGAACCGAAGTAGTAGGGCAGCGCGAACTTCTTGCCGTCCACCGAACCTGCCTCGACGAAGGACGGCAGGAGCTTGTCACCGCCGAGTTCGTCGTACATGTCGGAGAGGTCGGCAAAGGCTCCGACGTTGGTGAAGGTGGGGGACTGGGTGTTGCCCATTTCCACCACATCCGGGGTGTTGTTGGCATCGGGCAGCGCCGTGGTCATCTTGGTGACAAGGTCCCCCCAGCCCTGTTCTTCAATCTTCAACGTGGCGCCGGTCTTGGCCTTGAAGGTGTCTTTCAAGTAGCCGCGCAGCTCATCAGAGGTGTCCCCTCCTGCGAGCCACAGGGTGATAGAGCGGTCGGCGTTATCTGACGGGTTACTCCCGGACTCGGCGGAAGTGCCGGAACCACAGGCTGACAGGGTCAATGCTGCAGCGGTAATAGCTGCGATCCCCAGATACTTCTTCATGCAATTTCCTCTTTCGACAAGGGGCCTCGGGTGGGCCGCAAGGGAACGATGTGGTGCTTATTCAAAGGTGTGTGGTGCCTGGCGGAATGCGCCTAGTCCACTCCCAACTGACTGGACAGAACCATGACGGCCGTGCCGCGGAGCACCGTTTTTTCGGGTTCATCCGCGAGTCGAACAGTTGTTGGGGGTGGGTAGAGGGGGAGCACCCGTTGGGCGAGTGTTTCGCGGACGCTCTCAATCAGCGTCCCGTCCAGGAGGGCGGCCGGACCGCAAAGGACAACCTCCGCGACGTCGATGGCCGCCACGATCGGGGCTAGGGAAATGGCTAGGCGTTCGCCGGCGGTACGCAGGACAGCATGAGCGGCGGCCTCGGGGTCCGGGCTTTGCGCCGCGGCGGCGAGGGCCGTCTCGAGGGCGGGCACAGCCAACCAGGTTTCCAGGCAGCCGGTGCGGCCACACTGGCACGTGGCGCCGCCGTCGGTACCTACTGTGACATGGCCGATTTCTCCTGCGGCGTGGTGGACACCGCTGGCACGGATCCCGCCCACCATAATGCTGGAACCGACGCCGCGGCCCACCCGGACCAGGATCATGTCATCACTGCCGGTGCCGAAAGTGTATTCACCGTGCAGGGCGGCGTCGGCATCGTTATGGACAAGGGTGGGCAGGCCGGTAGCGGCCTGGATGGTGGCGCCCAGCGGCACATTGGCCCAACCCAGGTTGGGAGCGGTGATGACCACGCCGTCAGCGTCCACGATTCCGGGGCTGCCCACGCCGATTCCCAGCAGCGGCTCGGTGGCCAGCGCCACGGCGTCCCGGGCCAGACCCATAACGAGTGCCGTCAGCTCGGCACCGCTTTCGGAGGTGATGGCACAATCCGTGCGGGCCAAGATGGTGCCGTCCAGGTCCATGACGGCGGCGCGCAGGACATTGTTTTCCGTCAGGTCCAGGCCAACGATCTGCAGGCCGTGCCGGTTGATGTCGACGAGGATGGAGGGCTTGCCGGGGCGTATTGCCTCGGAAGGGCCCAGCTCTACGGCGTGAGTGCGGGCGATCAGCTCGGTGACAAGGTCAGAGATGGTGACACGGGTCAGGCCAATAGCGCGGGAGAGGTCGGCACGGCTCATGGCACCGGCGGCGTGCAGGGTGCGCAGCACTAGTGAGAGGTTGTAGGCGCGGACGTCGGAGGGAAGGCTGCCTGCGCGGTCTGGGCCCGTCCTGATGCGGGGCCGTGGAGTGATCATGAATGTTAGTAAACTGTACTAACAAACTATTTGTAAAGCTTTTACGCAAACTTGCCTCAATGGCCCCAAGTGTGATAATACTCTCAACGGCGTGAAATTCACGCACCCGCGGACGCTGCCAGTAACGGGAGGGGCGTGCATAGCTGTTGAGCTGCCTCGTCCGCGGCGCGTGGCCGTCCTCTCCGCACCAATAAAGCGCACACTGGCACTTCGCAGCGCGCGTAAACAAGCCGTAAACAAGCGGCAATCCGTCTCGATTCCGGGGCCGGGCGGGCACTGACCGCAGAAACTGCCCGGCACCATACCCGTGCAAGTCACGAGGGAAAGCCGGGCGAAACCGGCTGGAAAGACAGTGGAACCAGCTGGAAAGACAGGGGAACCGGACTGTGTCCGAAGCCGGTCTGCGGTGCTTTTGGTGTCAAGTGCGAGGCGTAGGGGAGCGAGAATTGAGAAAATACGTCACGCCAGCACAGAAAACGGAGAAATTTCCCGCCATGAACTTAACCATCCGCACTGCAATTCCTTCCGATTATGACGCCATCGCTTGTATTACAGCCGACGCCTACCTTGGTGCCCGGTATTTTGAGAACGTGGACCATCCATACATGCGCAAGATCTTGCAGGTGGCCGAGCGGGCAGCTGTGGCGCAGATGATTGTGGCAGAGCGGGATGGCGCCGTCATTGGGTCAGCCACCTTAGCGGTGTACGGCGATGAATGGGCGGATGTAGCGCTGCCCGATGAGCTGGAATTCCGGCTTCTGGTGGTGGACCCTGCTGTGCAGCGCAGTGGTGCCGGGCGGTCCATGGTGGAATACATTCTGGCCCATGCCAAAAGTCTGCCCGGGATCAATGCGCTTAGCCTGACCACGGGCGAGGACTGGGTCAGCGCCCACGCCCTGTATCAGCGGCTGGGATTTTCCCGTGCACCCGAGCGTGACTGGCCCATCCCGGAAAACGGCAAGATGTTGCTTGTGTACCGGATGGAGCTTTAATGAGCAGGTGCCACCAAAAAGCCTCCGCTATAGGATGGCCTCATGAGACCCGGGGAGCACTCCGCGCCAGTACCGGCCGCACCTGTTGCCGCGCCAGTACCGGCCGCGCCAGAGGGCAGCCAGCATAAAGTGGGCAGCCATGACCATCTGCTGCAGCGGAGCTCATTTAACTCGCTGGTGGACAACCTCGTCTTTGCCTTCAGCGGGATTGCGGCGTTGTGGCTGGCCTGGCTGGTATTGAGTGAATCGTTGCACGTGGGCTGGTATCTTGTGCCGTTCTTCGTCCTGTTCTGGCTCATCTTGGCCTACCTGGTGTTGCCACGGGTGCATAAGATTTTGACCTCCATCTATGTCCCTGATTACTTCATTGGCCGCGCCCGCACCAGTGACGGGCTGCTGGGGGACCCCATTAACCTTGCCGCGGAGGGCAGTGAAGCCCAACTGATCGCGGCTATGAGTGGTGCAGGCTGGATCCGCGCCGATGCGGTGACCTTGCGCTCAAGCTGGCGCATCATCACCTCCACGGTATTCAAACGCAGCTACCACAAGGCGCCCGTGAGCCCCTTGCTGCTCTTTGGCCGGCAACAGGACCTGGCCTATCAGCAGGAAGTGGCTGGCAATCCCGCCAAACGCCACCACGTGCGGTTTTGGAAATGCCCCGATGGTTGGTTGCTGCCAGGCGGGCATAAGGTTGAGTGGCTTGCCGCGGGCACCTTTGACAGGGCTGTGGGCTTCTCACTTTTCACGCTCCAGATCACCCACAAGATCGATTCCGACACCGACGTTGAGCGGGATCACATCGTGGCAACTCTGACGGAGAGCCACCCAAAGGTATCGGTGCGCATTATTGAGGATTTCTCCACCGGCTACCACTCACGCAACGGTGGCGGGGACAGCATTGAAACTGACGGAAACCTGCCCGTGGTGGACGTTGGCAAGGTGACAAGCGCTGCCCTGGCCGCGGACCAGAGTGCGGAGGCGCGTGTGGCTGCGCGGGAACGGCGCCGGCCGCTCTCGATTGTGCTTGGAGTGGTTCTGATGAGCATCCGGGTAGTGGTTGGTGTTCTCACCTTGAGCCTGGCGTTGGGGGACAGGGTCAGCATTATTGGCGAGGTAGCGGCCTCTCTTCCCGGTGGTAACGCCTCCCTAGCTGCCCTGTTCGTGAACATTGCCATGGCCGTCACGGCCGCCTCCATACTCCTGTATGCGGCGCTCTCGGCCCTGGTTTTTCGCGGCAGCAATAGGGCTCGGGTCACGGTCATGGGCTTGAGCGTGTTGTTGTTGGCGGGTGCGGCTCTGGGTTTCTTCAGTGGCACCTCCGTCACCTTGCGCGGGGATCTGTTCGGCCTGCCCGTGGATATCCTGGTGCTGCTGGCACTGTCCGCGCAGAACTCCAGTACGTTCTCGCGCAGGGAAGCGAGCCCTGCTCCGAGCGTTGAATGACCATGCGCCAGTAGTAAATGCGCGGGCAGGAAACGCGTCAGTAGGAAATGCCAGGCGGGATTTGCCGCCCGCCATGGGAGATAAGCTAGGGGTACACACTTATTTACTTTTGTAGGGGAGATCCATGGCTGCGATCAACCGTGACGACGTGGCGCATCTGGCGCAACTGGCTCACATCGAGATGAGCGACGAAGAACTGGAGAGCATGGCCACTGAACTGGCAGTGATTGTGGATGCAGTGAAGAGCGTCAGCGAGGCTGCCGGGGCAGATGTTCCCGCCACCTCACACCCGATCCCGCTGACCAATGTCATGCGCGAGGACGTAGTGGGCCATGTGCTTACCGTGGAAGAAGCCCTGTCCGGGGCGCCCGATGCCGCCGATGGCCGCTTCAAGGTTCCCGCAATTCTGGAGGAGAGCTAATCCATGAGTGCATCTGCATTGATCCGTTCCAGCGCCGCCGTGATGGCCGCCAAACTCGCCTCAGGCGAGATCACCTCCGTTGAGCTGGTTCAGGCTCACCTTGACCGTATTGCCGAGGTCGACTGCGGTGAGCGCGGCATCCACGCGTTCCTGCACGTTAACGCCGAGGAAGCGCTGGCCGTGGCTGCCGACGTCGACGCCCGCCGCGCCGCCGGCGAAGAGCTCCATGAGCTTGCCGGTGTGCCCATCGCCATCAAGGACCTGATTGTCACCAAGGGCCAGCCCACCACGGCTGCCTCCAAGATCCTTGAGGGCTGGATGAGCCCCTATGACGCCACCGTCATCAAGAAGATCCGCGCCGCCCGCATGCCCATGCTGGGCAAGACGAACCTTGACGAATTCGCCATGGGTTCCTCCACCGAGCACTCCGCCTACGGCATCACCCGCAACCCGTGGGATCTGGACCGGATTCCCGGCGGCTCCGGCGGTGGCTCGGCTGCAGCCGTGGCAGCCTTCGAAGCACCCCTGGCCTTGGGCACCGACACTGGCGGTTCTATCCGCCAGCCCGGCGCCGTCACCGGTACCGTGGGCGTCAAGCCAACGTACGGCGCGGTTTCGCGCTACGGTGCCATCGCCATGGCGTCCTCGCTGGACCAGATTGGCCCGGTATCCCGCACCGTCTTGGACGCAGCCTTGCTTCAGGAAGTCATTGGCGGGCACGATCCCCTTGATTCCACGTCCCTGACGGATCCCTCCACGGGCCTGGCCGACGCCGCCCGCTTGGGCAACGTTGCCGGCATGAAGATCGGTGTGGTGAAGGAACTGCACGGCGAAGGTTTCCAGGCCGGCGTTGAAAACCGCTTCAATGAATCCCTGGACTTGTTGCGCGAAGCAGGGGCTGAGATCGTTGAGGTTTCCTGCCCCAACTTCAAGTACGCCCTCGGTGCCTACTACCTGATCATGCCCAGTGAGGCATCTTCTAACCTTGCCAAGTTCGACGGCGTCCGGTTCGGCAACCGCACGTTGCCCACCGATGCTCCGCTCACCATTGAGCGTGTCATGGCTGCCACCCGCGCCGCCGGTTTCGGCGATGAGGTTAAGCGCCGCATCATCCTGGGCACCTACGCCCTGAGCGCTGGCTACTATGACGCCTACTATGGGTCCGCGCAGCGTGTGCGCACCCTGGTGCAGCGCGATTTCGAGGCCGCCTTCGCCCAGGTGGATGTGCTCATCTCACCCACCACGCCCACCACGGCGTTCAAGCTGGGTGAAAAGATTGATGACCCGCTGTCCATGTACCTGCTGGACATTGCCACGATTCCGGCTAACCTGGCCGGCATCCCCGGCTTGACCCTGCCTGGTGGCCTGGCCGATGAAGACGCCCTGCCCGTGGGTATCCAGCTGCTGGCCCCGGCCCGCGAGGACGCCCGCGTTTACCGTGTTGGCGCCGTGCTGGAATCCCTGTTGGAGACCAAGTGGGGCGGCCCCATGCTGGACCAAGCCCCGGCACTGGCATCCACCGCCGTCGAGGCCACCGCCAAGATCGCAGCCGAGGAGGCAAACTAATGAGCAACGAAACCATTCTGAGCTTCGAAGAAGCCCTGGAAAAGTACGATCCAGTCCTTGGTTTTGAGGTGCACGTTGAGCTGAACACCAAGACCAAGATGTTCTCCTCGGCACCGAACGTCTTTGGTGATGAGCCAAACTCCAACGTCAATGAGGTGTGCCTGGGTCTGCCCGGCGTGCTGCCCGTGGTCAACAAGAAGGCAGTCGAGTCCTCGATCCTGATCGGCCTGGCGCTGAACTGCAAGATTGCCCCGCACAGCACGTTTGCGCGCAAGCAGTACTTCTACCCGGACACCCCCAAGAACTTCCAGACCTCCCAGTACGATGACCCCATCTGCTACGACGGCTGGATCGATATTGAACTTGAGGACGGCACCGTCTTCCACGTGGAAATTGAGCGCGCCCACATGGAAGAAGATGCTGGCAAGCTCACCCACATGGGAGGTGCCACGGGACGCATCCAGGGTGCTGATTACTCCCTCGTGGACTACAACCGTTCGGGCGTGCCCCTGGTTGAAATCGTGACCAAGACTATCGAAGGTGCCGGTTCACGTGCGCCGGAACTGGCCAAGGCTTACGTTGCCGCCATCCGCGAGATTGTGAAGAACCTGGGTGTCTCAGACGCGAAGATGGAGCGCGGCAATGTCCGTTGCGACGCCAACGTCTCCCTGCGCCCCTACGGGCAGGAAAAGTTCGGCACCCGCACCGAGACGAAGAACGTGAACTCGCTGCGCGCCGTCGAAAACGCCGTGAAGTTCGAGATCCAGCGCCACGCCGCCGTCTTGGATTCCGGTGTGCTGATCACGCAGGAAACCCGCCACTGGCATGAGGACACCAAGTCCACCACCTCGGGCCGGCCCAAGTCAGATGCTGATGACTACCGTTACTTCCCCGAGCCGGATCTGGTCCCCATTGTCACCAGCGCCGCCTGGGTTGAGGAGCTCCGCGCCACTCTGCCCGAGCCGCCGGCCGAGCGCCGCAAGCGCCTGCAGGCGGACTGGGGCTACACCGACATGGAATTCCGCGACGTGGTCAACGCCGGACTCATGGACGAGATTGAAGAAACCGTCACCGCTGGCGCAACAGCAGCTGCGGCCCGTAAGTGGTGGATGGGTGAAATCGCACGCCGCGCCAAGCTGGCAGACGTGGATCCCGCCGCGTTGGGCGTCAGCCCCGCCGTCGTGGTGGAGATTGAGAAGCTCATCGCCTCGGGTGCCATCAATGACAAGCTGGCCCGCAAGGTGCTGGACGGCGTCCTTGAGGGCGAAGGCACACCCACAGAGGTCGTGGCCAAGCGCGGCCTGGCCGTTGTCTCCGACGACGGCGCCCTGCAGAGTGCGATTGACGAGGCCCTGGCAGCCCAGCCCGATGTTGCCGAGAAGATCCGTGGCGGCAAGGTGCAGGCCGTTGGTGCGATTGTTGGTGGCGTCATGAAGGTGACCCGTGGACAGGCCGATGCGGCTCGCGTGCGCGAGCTGATCCTCAAGACCCTGGGCGTGGAGGGCTAGTCCCCACACCCTCCCGACGTGTGGCTCGCAAGCGAGCCGCACTTCGGGGCCCTCGGGTGTGTGGGCCCACCCACACGCTCCCACGCTTTGCCAACGTGTGGCTCGCAAGCGAGCCACACTTCGGGGCCCTCGGGTGTGTGGGCCCACCCACACGCTCCCACGCTTTGCCGACGTGTGGCTCGCAAGCGAGCCGCACTTCGGGGCCCTCGGGTGTGTGGGCCCACCCACACCCTCTTTCCCGTTCTTCCTCTTCGAGCCGTGACTTCCCCTTTGGAAGGTCACGGCTCGCAGTTTTTTTCTGAGGTACTGTCACAATGCCGCTGGTGCAGGGGAGTGTCTGAGCCCGGGTGTAGCCTGTGAACGGGCCCTGAATGGGGCCAGTATCTGTCTCGAGGGGGACCAAGCAATGAGTGGACCACAACCCTGGCCGGGCCCGAACGGAAAGCCGTCAGGGAGCAACGTTCCACCCCCACCAAATGTGCCACCTGCCGGGTCACCCAGCGGACCATTTGCCGGGCCACCCGCTGGCCCGCCCAGCGGAGAGTCCAAGGGCAAGGGCAAGATCGCGGCCTGGATCGCGGCTGGAACCGTCCTTCTGGGCGCCATCATTGTGGGCGCGGTCTTTGCGGTAAATACCCTCTTGGGTGTCCCGGCCCAGCCGCCGCTTGCTGGCACGGCCGGCCAGAACCAGGGCGCCTCGCCCAACTCCTCGTCACAGATGCAAGACGCCACCGGGGAACAAGACTCTGCGCCACAACAGGGCCAACCCGAGTCGCAGTCCGCACCCCAGCGCCTGAACACAGTAGATAACTCCGGCTACTCCAATGCTGACAAGGCGTATTGCAAGTGGCAGGGGAAAGTGGTGTTTGTGGGGGCCTCGGACTCCTTCCGTGCTGCGATCTGCGAGATCAACGGCGAGACCACTTACCTGGGTCTGGATAAGAAATCAGGCTCCACGATAGTGCTACCGGCGAGCCGAACCTCCAACTCAGCCCAAGCCCGAAACGGCAACTACAGCTATGCCTTGAACGCCTCAACGTTCACCATCTCGGCAAATAATGATGTTATTGCGGAAGAAAAAATGCTTTCGTGGTGGACTCCCAGTGCCCCAGAGTTGAAGTTGCCAGGGGACTTGGGCCTGAGCCAGCCCATCTCCTACCCGGCGTGCGATGGTACCGGGGTCATTGTGCTGGCCACAGCATTCGAACCAGCCACCAATGCGGCCACCATTGAACAGGCGTTACGGGCCAACCCAGGATCCATGTACCTGCGCACTGACCTGTCCTGCGATAACTTCCGGGGCCCGTCCAAGGCTAATAGCAATGGCAATTCCATTTACGCTGTCATCAAGGCCGTGCCGGGGAGCAAATCCGATGTCTGTGCCGCCATGAAGGCGTATGACGCCACTGGTGAATGGCTGGAAAACAATGTTGATCCGGCAACTAATGTCACGTGCTCGTGAGGGTACCCGTGGCATCATGAAACCATGACTTACGCTTGGGACATCCGTGCACGTGTGCAATCTGAGGGAGGCGCCCATGTCCAGGAGGACAGTTGTGGCCACTACGGCCCCAACGCGTGGATCATTGACGGCGCCACAGCGCTCCTGGAACCTCTGAACCTGCCATCCGCCTCGGACCCGCAATGGCTGGCCCAGCTTTTGAGCATGAAATTTGCCCAGGCCTCCGCAGGAACCGGGGAACACCAGCGTGGGTCCGCGCAACTCGATGACAGCGGTGTTCGTGGCGTGCTTGCGCGTGCGCTGGAGGAGATTGATCATGAGGCAACGGCACTCGTGGGAAATGAAAAGGTGCGCTTTCCCAGCGCTGCCGTTTCCGTAGCCCAGCTGAATAGCAGCGGAGTTGAGATCGCCAGTCTGGCCGATTGTACTGTTGTTGCCAGAATGCCAGACGGAGAAACCCTCCTGATCCGGGCCGAACTTGCCGATTCCCGCATCCCACCGGAGGCAACGGCCCAGGCCCGGCTGCGCCTGCTGCAACAGGATCGCGAACTGCGTAACACCCCGGGCCGGTTGTGGGTGGCGCGGCGGGAGCCGGAAGCGGCTGATCACGCCCACGTGGTCCAGATTGGGCGTCCCGAGCTTTTGGTGATGGCCAGCGATGGGGCGTGGCGCGCAGTCGATCTTGGCCTGGTCAGCGGACCGGGCGAGTTCCTGGACCGGAGCCGCAACACCCTTGAGGCCTTGGGGCTCCTGCATGAATTACGCATGCACCAGCAGCGGATCGGTGAGGTGGCCGATGACGCAACCATCCTCACCCTGGCCCCGCAGGCTTGAGACGCGCAGAACCCAACCTCTCGAACTTCAGCCGCGCAGCCATGACCCGGCGCATCACCTGGGAGCAGCTGCCGCAAACGGTGCGCGACGGCGTCGAGAGTATCTTGACTGAGCCGGTGGTGGCTGCCGTGTCTGCCCCAGGCGGGTTTTCCCCGGGGTCGGTGGACCGGGTGTTGCTGGCCTCGGGGCGGCGGGCGTTTGTGAAGGCTGCCAGTGCGCTTGAGAATGCCACAACTCCGGTGCTGCACCGCCGCGAAGCCCCCGGCGCTTTGGCCCTTCCACAAGACATTCCGGCGCCTGAATTTCTGGGAATGTACGACTTCTGGGAATGTACGACGACGGCACCTGGGTTGCGCTGGTACTGGCCGATGTAGCTGGTCACCATCCGCAGGAGCCCTGGCAGGAGAGCGAACTTCTCGCGGTACTTGACGCACTGGAGAAGATTGGCCGTGTCCCGCTCAGGACGGAACTGCCGTTGCCGCACTCTCAAGAAGCGCTCAAGGGCGCCTTCATGGCTTGGGAGAAGTTGCGGACTGGTCCTGGGCTGCCAGCGGGGCGTCCTGGGTGGACGCGCTCAGCGTGCTGATCAACGTCAAGACGTTCAACCCCGAGGCGGCGCTGGATCATTGGTTCACCACACGCCCCGTATTCGCCGCAGTGGGGGAGGATTCCGTAGCGGAGGATTCGATCAACGCCGTGATGGCAGGGTGGGCTGGATACTTCCTGGACATGTCCCGGCGCCCCGACCCGCCGGGCATCCCCACGTAGCGGGAGAGCCAAAGAAGGCAGGGGCAGATTGTGTGCGCGTGGCTGCGCTAGTGGCTGGATTAGTGCTGGGCGGCGACGGTCCTGAATCCGAGGTTTCCGCTGGCAGATTCGGGGGAGTTGGAGCTGCGGGCCGCTAGCCGGTAGCGGTTGCAATAAGAATCGTGGCACAAGTAGGAGCCGCCGCGCATCACCCGGCCGCGCCCAATGGTGGGGCCCGCCGGATCTTCCACAGTTCCTGCGGCCAGGCAGCTCTTGTAGTACTTGGGTAAGAACCAGTCCGCGCACCATTCCCAGACGTTGCCGCTGGTCTGGAGCAGGCCGTACCCGTTGGGTTCGAAACTGGCCACGGGAGCGGTGGTGAGGAATCCGTCGTCGCACGTGTTTTCCGTGGGAAAAGTGCCCTGCCAAATGTTGCAGCGGTGCAGGGTCTCGCCGTCGGCTCCTGTCCCGTGGAGCTCATTTCCCCAGGGGTACCGTGATTGGACTAATCCGCCGCGGGCAGCATATTCCCACTGTGCCTCGGTAGGCAGGACCCGGCCCGCCCACGCGCAATATGCCAAGGCATCCGTGTGCGAGACCTGGGTGACGGGGTGTTCCGGGATGTCCTGCCAGTGTGAGAGCGGCCCGGCTGGGTGCGCCCAGCTGGCACCGCGCACGTTTAGCCACCAGGGAGTGCCAGCTGCGGTGCCGAGAATATCGGCCTGATCCGCCTGGACGGCAAGGTGAAAAACGGCAGAAGTACCGTAGATTTCCGACTCCGTGCGGTAGCCGGTGGCTGCAATGAAGGCAGCGAATGCGGCGTTGCTGACGGCTGTGACATCAATCTCGAAGTCTGAGACAAAAACTTGGTGGACGGGCGTTTCACCGTCGGCGGGGTAGCCCTCGTCAAAGGGATCGCCCATGGCGAACGTGCCTGCCGGGATGTTCGCCTGCTGCGCATGAAAGGAATCTGTGGATGAGCTGTGCCCGGTTTTGGCGGGGACGCTCAGAGAAAACACCTGGTTCGTGGCGGAGGAATGCTCCGCATGGCCCGGCGCACGGCCTTCGGGACTGCAACAACTAGACATGGACTCTCTTCACACAGGGATCAAAGTACTCCTACCAGTCTAAGGAGTGAGACACGCCCTGGTGACACGCCCTGGTGAGATGGCGGGTGGGATGGTGGAATTTTCATGGCTGGATGTGCCAGCATGGCGCCATGGATGTTGACGCAATGAATGTTGATGCACTGGATGTTGATGTGGTGAATGCTAATGGGGTAAATAGTGACGTGGTGAAAGCTGACGTAGTGATCATTGGCGGCGGAATTGCCGGGTTGTCCCTAGCCTGGGCCCTGGCCCCTACACGAACAGTGGTGTTGGTGGAAGCGGAGCCGGCCTTGGCGTTCCACACCTCCGCCCGCTCGGCCCGGCAGATGCAGCCACATTATGGCCCGGCCGTCATTCAAGAGTTGACCCGGCGCAGCATCGCCATGGTGGAGGATATTTCAGCCACGCTGGCGGCGCCCATCCTGATACCTCGCCCGCTCATCACGCTGGGCAACCACGCTGAGGTAGCGGAGCTGTTGGCGGGCCAGCCCGGCCTGAAATTGTTGGGCCACACCCAGGCCATGGCGCTGAGCCCGGATCTGCGCCCCGATACATTTTTTGCAGCAGCCCTGGATGACTCCGCCAAGGAGGTGGATGTGCCGGCCCTGCTGGAGTACTACCGCCGGCAGGGTCTGGCGGCAGGTGCCACCGTGCTCTTGAGTGCCCCCGTGACCACGGTCCACCATGATGACACGGGGTTCACGCTGACAGCGGGGGAGCATGAAATCAAGGCCTCAGTTGTGGTCAATGCTGCGGGTGCCTGGGCGCAGGAGGTGGCCACGCTCTGTGGCGTGCCATCTCAGAGCCTGATCCCGTACCGGCGCAGCGTGGCCATAGTTTCCACGGCACGGCCTGTGAATCCGGCGGGGCCCATGGTGGAGCCCTTCGATGAAAGCTACTACTTCAGGCCCGACGGCGGGAACCTCCTGATCTCACCGTGTGAGTCAGTGCCTGCTCCGGCGGGTGACGCGCAGGTGGTGGATGCCGATATTAGGGCACTGATCGAGCGCATTGACGCCGTGACCACCCTGGGGATCACCGGCGTCGTCCGGGCGTGGACGGGGCTGCGTACGGAAGCCCCGGATGGCATTCCGGTGGTGGGCTTCGATGCGGCTGTGCCCAACTTCTTCTGGCTCGCCGGGCAGGGCGGGTATGGGATTCAAACCTCGGCCGCGCTGGCCACGCTCGCGGCCGCGATGATCACCGGGACACTGCCGGCGGCAGATCAGGAACTGGCTGGCGAACTGAGCCCGCAACGGGCCGGCGTGCTGTAGCTGGCAGATTTAACTGCCAGCCCTAACTGGCGGTCTTAACTGGCGGTCTTAACTGGCGGCGCCGGAAACCATGACGCCAACACCCAAGACGCCCAAAATGGCGCTGCTGATCCGCTCGATCATGGAATTGACCTTGGGCTTGCGCAACCACTTCATGGCCCGGTTCGCCACAAAAGCAATGACAGTCAAATAGAGGAAGCCGATCACGGCCAGGGTCAGGCCCAACACCATGGCCATGGCCAGTGTGTTCACGCCCTGGGGGATGAATTGGGGCACCACGGCTAGATAAAACAGGCCAACTTTGGGGTTCAGAAGAGTGGAGATCATGCCGGCACCAAACCCTGCACGCTTGCTGTAGACCAGCGGTTGCGCACCATCATGGGCTGCCGCCAGGCCTGCCTTGGCAGCCTTGCGCGCTTTCAGGAACGAGGAAACTCCCAAGTACAGCAGGTAGATGCCGCCAGCAATCTTAATCCACCGGAACACCTCCGCTGACTGTTCCAAAATGGCGGCCAGTCCAAAGCCCACCAGGGCCGCCCAGAGCAGCGCGCCCACGCCGGAGCCTGCTGCTGCTGCAATGCCTGCCCCCACCCGGTTCAGTGAAATACGCAGCACCATGAAGGTATCCGGTCCGGGAATGAGGGCGAGCATCAGGCACAGTCCGGCAAAGCCCAGGAGTGAAACAAAAGTCATAAGTTCAATTCTCGCCGGGGGCAAGCCGGTGCGGCAAATGCAGGTGGCCTGCTCGGCCATCTTGATGTCTGTTATTCCAGACGCGGCTCTGGGGCGTGGCGCCCGGGCCGCCCCATGGCGCCGTACGCTAAGAACATGAGCGAACTGATCTCCAATATTGGCGAACTAATGACCCAGGATGGCGAGCTGGGTACGCTGCACAACGGCGCCATTGTGCTTGAGGGGGAGCGCATCTCATGGATCGGTCCCAGCGAGCAGGCGCCCGCGGCGGATACCCATACGGATGCCCAGGGCCGGGCGGTGCTTCCCGGCTGGGTGGACTCGCACACGCATCTGATCTTCGCCGGAGACCGCACGGCCGAGTTTGAGGCGCGTATGGCCGGGGAGAAATACAGTGCCGGAGGCATTGCGGTGACCATGGAAGCCACCCGCAACGCAGGCGACTACGATCTCACCCGCATGGGCTTGGGCCGCGTTGGCGAGGCAGTCTCCCAGGGCACCACCTATCTGGAGACCAAGACAGGCTACGGTCTGGATGTGGATAACGAAGCCCGCTGCGCCCGGATCGCCTCCACCGTGGTGGACGAGGTCACGTACTTGGGTGCCCACCTGGTCCCGGCCGGCATGGACGCCGATGAGTACACCGCGCTAGTTTGCACGGACATGCTCGACGCCGTCCGCCCTTACGTCTCCTGGGCCGATGTGTTCTGTGAGCGCGGCGCCTTCACGGAAGAGCAGTCACGTGCCGTGCTCAACGCCTGCCGTGCCGCCGGCCTCGGGCTGCGCGTGCACGGCAATCAGCTGGGCCACGGAGCCGGGGTTGGGCTAGCCGTGGAGTTCAAGGCCGCAAGCGTGGACCACGTCAATTTTCTGACCGATTCCGATGTGGCCCTGCTTGCGCAGTCGTGGTCAGGCTGGCAGGCCGGTGCCAATGCGGGGCGCGGGGCGGGTGAGCGTGGCACGGTCGCCACCGTGCTGCCAGCCTGTGATCTTTCCACCCGGGCGCCGCTGGCACCCGCCCGCCAGCTGCTCGATGCCGGGGTGCCAGTGGCCATCGCTTCCAATGCCAACCCCGGTACCTCCTACACCTCCTCCCTGGCATTCTGCGTTGCAACGGCCGTGCTGCAGATGGGTCTGAGCGTACATGAGGCTGTGCGCGCTGCTACGTATGGGGGAGCACTGGCATTGGGTCGGGAAACCGGGCTTGACCAGGATGGGAAGCGGGCTGTTGGCACCCTTGCCGTGGGACACAGGGCTGATCTGCACATGCTCCGGGCGCCGTCCGCAACGCATCTTGCCTACCGCCCCGGCATGCCACTGACATCCGGTGTGTGGCGAGCCGGCGTGCGGGAAATCTAGGGTGCGGGAAGTATAAGGTGCGGGAAGCCTAATGGTAGGGGTGGATCTGGCCAGTTCTAGATACCCCGGCCAAGGTAGAGTGGCGAGCAAATGAAGAGCTCGAGAAGTCAATTGCGTGATCGTGGATTCCTGGGTATCGAAGATCTTGACGTATTCAGCCATCTGTCAACGGCGGACCTGGCTCAACTGCTGGACTCTGAGGATCCGTTGGAGCGATCCGCTGCCATTCGCCTGCTCGCACAAAAAGCACAACCGGATGCTTCGACGAACCGGCTCTTTGCGGATCGGCTCAAGCGCGAAACCAAGCTTTACACCAAGATTGAGCTCTGTGAAGCACTCCAAACTGGTGGTGAAGAAGCCGCTCAGATGCTGATTCCACTGCTAGGTACAATCGGCAGAAATCAACACAAGCAGCCATCCACTGATGCGTTCAGAAAATCTAGCTATCCGCTCCCAAGGGACATTGTGGCGCGAATTCTTGCTCGAATGGACCCCGCAATTTTGCCCACCATGACATCGGTCATTCAGAGCGGGACCCGGGCACAGGTAGTGGAGGTCATTGATGCTGTTGGCTTCATGTGCTTCTATTCCTCAGCGACCGAAGCTCATCGCTTGGTTGCGCTGCGAGCGCTGCTCAAAAGGCTCCAGGGCAGTCCGAATGATGAGCTAATGCAGTGGAAAATTGTGCGTGCACTGGAGAGTTTCAACCATCCCGACTCCTTATCGATCCTGCGCGGGATTATTGAGGACAGCGCGGTGCCTGCACTGCACCAGGAAGCGCAGCGCTCACTAGCGTTGGCCCTCAAACAACCCGCTATGTGAAAGCCGCAGATTTTTCCCCATTGATACACGGCAAGACTCGTTCGTGATGCCTGTTACCCGTTGCCCGCTTCCCGGCTGTGGTCGGAGCGGTAAGGCACGGCTGATCGGTGTCAATACCAGCCCGTTCAATACCAGCCTGTTCATTGCGGGGCTGGACGTGAGTACAGCGGGATCACCGATCATATCGAAGACTCATGCACCTGAACCTCATGGGTTTGCGGGGGCTCAAGCGATTGATTCTTTGTTTCTACCCGCCGGGTGTACCCCTCTGCGATCAGAACAGCCATGACCGAGAGCAGACCAACGGCGAGGAGAACAATCCCCAGCAACCCCACTTGAACGTTCTGGTTTGTATAGGTATTTGGTGTACTAGGGTCGCTGACCCACATGCTTATCTTCCCCATAGCCACCAGAACGATGCCGCAAATCGTTGCACCGAGGGATACTGTCCAGGCAGCAATTCTTGCCCACCGCTGGCGCCCCGTAATGTGTGTCATTGCAGAAGCATACTGCCCGAGCGGCAGAGCAACCAGAGGGAAGGAAATGGCTCATGCCCACACTGGCTCATGCCCACACTGGCTCATGCACACAGCGGGCACGCCTCAAGCATGGGCGTGCGAAAAGTGGCTCCTTCTACCGCATGGCCAAGATGTGTTGGGCTGCTTTTGTCCTTACCTGGTATGGCGGCATCTCACAGCACTTCTTGGAGGAGCGCAAAAGGAAGGGGTGCTGGCTTGAATTTCTTCAAGCCAGCACCCCTTCTTAGTCACTGCTTACTGCTTACTGCTTACTGCTCACTGCTCACTGCTTACTGCTTACTGCCGTGGTGACAGTGGCTAGAACCTAACCATGGCGCCGGCGGCGTCGGACCAACATGGTCCCCGCACCCCCAAATAGGGCAAGCAAGGCAATGCCGAGGATCGGCAGCACTCCGTTGGCGCCAGTGTGGGAGAGCTCATCCCCGCCGGCGGGAGCAGTGGTTGCTCCCGAACTTGCGCCCGGTGTGGTAGCGCCCGGTGTGGTTGCTCCCGGTGTGCTTGCGGCAGGTGTAGTTGCACCCGGGGTGGTAGCCCCCGGTGCACCCGGAGTTGTGGGTCCCGTGGTGGCCGGCGGAGTAGTGGCCGGCGAAGTGGTGGCCGGATCCGTCGGGTCCGTGGTGGCGGGGGGTTCAGTGGTGGGCGGGTCCGTCGGGTCCACTGCCTTGGCAGTGATCGCGAGGTTGACGGTTCCGCTTGCTTCCTTGCCGAACTTATCCGTACCAGTGGCAGTCAGCGTTGCTGTGCCAACAGGAGCGTCAGCCGGAATAACCAAGCTAAACGTAGCCACACCATCAGCGTTGACCACGGCCGTGAGGTCATCGCCGGCTGCCAAGGCAGCAACGGCACCGGTGGTCAGCTTCAAGGTGGCTGTGGAGCCAGCCTTCAAGTCGCCAACCGTAACCTTATGCGTGGAGCCCTGCGCAACGGCGTTGCCACCGTCAACAACGGGTACCAGCGTCAAGGCCGGGGCCTCATCGCCACAGCTGAACTTGGCATCCGCCCAGTCAGCCCACTCGTCGCCATTCGTGCCGCCCACATTGATCTTGGCAACGTTCAGGTCCACGTAGTTCTTACCCGTGACATCGGCAGTGATCTTAAGCGCCTCGTCATCAACTGTCAGCTGCGGGGACGTGGCAAGAGTTTCGCCATCGCCAACCACGGTGAACACCACGTTGCCGCGGTGTGCCTTGGGCAGCTTGGCATCATCGATGCCTACCATGGCGGTGAAACTGGTGCACTGTCCGCCCAAGTAGAAGCGAACACTGGAATCGGCGTGAACGCCCAGACCCTTCTTGTAGACGGTGGCATCGATCGTGATCGGAGCACCGTCGCCTTCGGCGTCCTCACCGTTGTTCAAGTCACGCTCAACAGGGCCCCATCCGTTGGTGGGCGTGCCCACAAACTCCAGGTCGCTTGCGAAGACGTCCTGGGTGGGAGCTGCCGGCGGAGTGCCAACAATGCTCACGGCGACGGAGCCGGTGGCTGCCTTGCCGTTGCTGTCGGTACCAGCCACGTTGATGCTTGACTCGCCCTCGGTTGCATCCGCGGCAACCTTGTAGCTGTAGGTTGCCATGCCTGCGGCGTTGGCGGTTGCCTTGCCCAGTTCGGCGGTTCCCAGCGAGAAGGTTGCCTCAGAGTTGGCCTTCAAGTCACCAACGGTGACGGTGTAGGTCTTGCCCTGCTCCAGCGGACCGGCCGGGTTGACCACGGGGGCCAGCTCGAGTGCGGGGGAGTCATCCGAGCAGCGGAACATGGCGTCGGCCCAGTCGGCCCAGTCATTGCCGTTGCTGCCGTTGGGGTCAACAACCAGCTCAATATATTTGGCGCCGTTGAGCTTGACGTCAATGTTCTTGGCAGGTGTTGCGCCTGTCATAATGCCGGAATTGTAAAGTTCCGTTCCATCGCCGAGCACCTTGAAGATGACCGAGCCCTTGGTGCCCTGGAAATCGTCAACGCCGATGAGGGCGGTGAAAGCGGAGCACTGTGCACCCACAAAGTACTTGATCTTGGAGGCTGCGTGAACGCCGAGGCCCTTGCTGTACGTTTTGCCGTCCAGCGTGATTGCCTTGCCATCCTTTTCTCCCTGCTCGCCGTTGCTCAGGTCCTTTTCTGCAGGACCCCAACCGTTATCAGGAGTACCAATCCACTGCATGTCTGAGGCATAGGTATCTGCGGTGGGCGGGTGGGGCATGGTGTAGGCGCCCAGTGTGGTTTCCGCCACGCGAGCCCCGATCGGAGCCACCGTGGTGGTGTAAGTGGACGTGGCCTTGATGTTGTAATTGCCATCTGCCGTGGCCGGAGCCACCACATTCCACTTGGTGACTAGTGATGCGCCCGGAGCCAAGGAGGTTGCTGTCGCGGGGGTTGTTGCGGTGGCAGTCCAGCCCTCCGGCAACTGCAGTGAAACCTTGGCGTTAGCGACGGCGGCGGGCTCATTGGAGACCAACGTGGTGGTGAACTCGTTATCAGTTCCCTGCTCAATGATGGGTCCGGTTTGTGCAAGGGACAGCTGCGCACAGGCCGGAGTTTTGCTGGACTCACCCAGGTCACGGATCAGAAGATTATCCAAAGAGAAATCCGCTGCCGTGGTTCCGCTGCGTAACAAGCCAACATAGCTATCCCCACAGGCCGAAGCAGTGAAGTTCTGCACCCAACGCTCAGTTGTTTGCATGAGCGGGACAGGAGTTGACACAGTCTGTACTGCCCCTGCTGCCCCGTCATAGCCGCCTACCCAGGTGTATTCGCCAGCCTTGGCAGACTGGTAATCGAAGGAAATCTCATAGTCGTGACCCTGCGTAAAGGCCATGGTGGCGGGGGTGGTGCGGTACACCAGGCCCCCATTTTCCTCGTGTGAGAGCAAACTGAACTGGCCATCAAGGACGTTGTCAATGGGCTTGTTGTTCCAGCCCTTTTGCGTGTAAGGCGCGTGGATTGGGGCCAGGTGGGTACGCGGATCGGTGATACCACCGGCGTTGCCCTTCACAAACGGGCCCCAGCCCTGGTCAACGTTTTCAAAGTCTTCAGCCAACACCACACCGGTCGGTGAACCGGAAACCACATCAGCGGCACTGACATGCTCGGTCTTGATGACCCGGAAATCATCAATCAAGACGGCGGTGCTGCCTGCCGGGGCGGAGAACTTCACGGTAGGTGCATCGCCGTTGTTCGCCACGTCAATCAGCACGCGGACGCGTTGAGTGTAGGTGCGGTTCTTCTGATCTGCTGCAACAGTGTTGAACAAGGCAGAGGAGTTTGTGGTGTTCTTCACCGCGGGCTTATTCGAAACCGTTGCCTCAAGCGTGGTTTCACGTTTGCCGCGCGGGAACTTCTCCTGGTTGTTCACGGTTGGGTCAATCTCAACCCAGGCACTGACAGAGTAGGTGCCCTTATTCAAGGGAGCCAGTTTTTGCGAGATGCTGGAGGCGGCAGCCCCGAACTTGACGCTGTTCAGGCCCTTGGCAGAGTTGTTCACGGTGACATCACCTGTTGGTGCCCAATTGGCCAGGGCGCCGGAGTTGAAACCCGGGTCCTTGATGCCGGTGCCAAAGCCCCAGGCGGCGTCAGCGTTCGCCGGAACTGTTGCCAGTGCCGAGGTCGGTGCCAGCACGTAGGCGGTATTGGCCTTCGGGGACAGGCTGATCTTGCCGCCTGTGACAGGAACGTCGCTGAGGAACTTACGGCCCTGATCGGTGAGCTCATAGAGTTTCAAGGTGCTCTGTGTGGCGAAGGCTGGGGTCAGAGTCCATGTCTGGGCGCCGCCATCACGGCTGTAGTTGTACAGCTTGGTCTGGTTGTTGGTGTCATTGACGGCCTCTTCACCGAACTGCACCAAATCGCTGGACCAGGGGAGCAAATAATTGTGCCCCTCCAGAACCTTGGCACCGTTCTGAGTGATGATGCGATTCTCCAGCGTGGTGCCCGTGACGCGCAGATTATTCTCGAGGGTGATGGCCTCGGGTGTCCACGTGGTGATTTCCTGCTGCTGGAGGAACTTGGCGGGGACGTTGTTGTCCCAGACGTTCTTGAGGAAATTGTTGTAGTTGTTCTGTCCCGTCCAGCCCTGCCACTCCACCAAGTGTGGTGTGCCTAGGCGCGGATCCGGGTTCCACGTATCGCGTTGGGTGTTCTGGGAGAAACGCAGAATTTCTGAGTTCCAACCCTTATTGGTGCTGCCACCGTAGTTTTCATCCACAGCCCAGTGTGACCAGGTGTTGTTGCGGACCAAGGAATCAGCCCACTCAGAAGAAACCGAGTACCCGGCATCGATGAGGTTGCGCTGGAGGCGCTCGCCCACCCATCCTGACTCGTAATACACATCAACATAGTTGGCCGTCAGATTGTCATTGACAGATTCGGCCATGCCATCCAGGCGGGATTTCTGATCTCCAGAAAGCACGTCGTGGCGTTGGTCAATGATGTAAGCCTGTTCCAGCCAGTTCCAGTTCTTCTGCGGCGGTTGCTTAATGAACTGCTCATTGAATGAATGGGCAGAAGGGTAGGCCTCGGTGTTGTTGATGTGCACAGTGAACGTGGCACCGAACTTCTTGGCCTGCTCCAGCATGGTGTTCATGTCGGCAAGCCCGCCAGCGCGGACGTTGAAGTTGCCGTCAAAGTCGGTGTTGGCGGAGTCGTGTCCCTCCGAGGTGAAGCCCTTCTCCAAGGAGTACTGGCCCAGTCCATCAGTGGCCAGAGCTACGTGCTTGACGTCATCGAGGGTGCGCAGGAACGGGTTGGTTGCCTGGCTGGCAAAGTTGAAGGGAATGCTCTGAACTACACGGTTCTTCACATCCTCCCAACCATAAGGTTTGATCTGAATATCACGCGAGGCAATGGCGCCATCTTGCCAATTGACTTGTCCATCGGCGTTGACGTCGCCGGTGATGATGACCTTGGCCATGGGTAGTGGCTCAGTTTCGGTGGAGTTCTTGGCACGGTACAGCCAGGCACCGGAGGAGAAGCCTACCAACTTGTTGGCGCCGTCGGCCTTGACTTGACGCCAGATCCTGCCCTTGTCGGCGCCAGCGAGCCCGTTATCCGGGGCCCCAAAGGCACCGTCATACATTGAGTTGGACTCAAAGCTGGCTGCCAAATCATTGGTGTTGGCGATAGCCACCATGGAGGTTTTAGCCTCAGCATCAACAGCAGTGTCAGCGGTCAGCGCGGTGATGTTGTCACCGCTCTTGGCTCGGTCAACGGAAACCACTGCGGTGGCAAGGCTCGCCCCGGCCTGAGCTGAGGACAGTGTGATGAGGTCCTGGTCCATGATCTGGAGGCGTTCGACCTTGGCGGTCCCGGTTTCAGTGATCTCGGTGATGTTGAATGTGAGCACATTCTTCTCAACAGCGAGTTTGGCTTTCATGCTCACGCCAGCCATACCGGGAACGGCAATGGCGTACTCGATCGACTTGCCATCGACATTGACCTTGGAAGTCACGGTGACGGCCTGATCCGCGCCGTTGATCTTCATCTTGGTGGCGACGGCGGTGGCGCCCGTCATGGTTTTTGTCCCCAGCGTGTATTTCAGCGCCTGCGGGAAGGCCGTAGAAACCTCGACGGACATGGTTCCTGAGGTAATCACCGCCGTTCCATCAGCCGCGAAGGCAGGTAGGGCGGCGGCGATAGGGACAATGGTGCCAGCCATGACGGCCCCGGCAATTCCCATCCCCAACCACTTTCGGTGGTGTCGGGTCAATGACATCAAGAACTCCTTGAACAGCTTTGTTGCAGGTGCAAGTGGCAATTTGCGCACTTGTTGGTGGTGACGCTGATGAGGGTGAGCTTAAGGATTGTGGCCCGCCTCACTCTGTTATCCATAACACTGTAGCAGTCCAGCGCTTGTGTGACGCCTCGTTTCGGCAACACTTTTTTGCTTGATGAGGGCGCTGCGCGCGCCCTGGCGAGGCCCTGGCCCTGAGCGACCCACGCCCTTCCTGCCAGGGCTAACCGGCGTGATGGTTAGTGATTGAATCTGACGTTTTCAAGACGTAAGCAATCAAGTTGTGCTATTGTTGAGGCAGCAGAAGATACCCGAAGGTATTGAGAATTTGCCCTCGGGGCCCTATTTGAGGAGAAATAAGTAGCATGAGCGAGAACACCCAGCTTGGCCCCTTCATGGATGCCGAACTCACCAGCCAGCCCGAAGTGTGGGCCCAAGCAATTGCCCAGGCTAAGAGTGAGAACCTGCTACCGGCCGACGGCGCACGCGTTGCTGTCATTGGCTGCGGCACCTCTTGGTTCATGGCACAGAGCTACGCCACGGCACGTGAAGCCGCCGGCAAGGGTGTAACCGACGCCTTCGCCGCATCCGAAGCCTTCTTGGGTGCCGAGCGCGGCTATGACGCTGTCATCGCCATCACCCGCTCAGGGACCACCACCGAGGTGCTGGAAATCCTCACCGCGATCAAGGGCACCGTGCACACCGTTGCACTGGTGGGCGATATCAACTCACCGATCATGACCTTGGCTGACGCCGTGGTGGAGCTTCCCTACGCTGACGAGCAATCAGTGGTGCAGACCCGCTTCGCCACCACCGCGTTGAGCTACCTGTTGACAAGTGTTGGCATGGATCTGAGCGCCGCCGTTGAGGACGCCAAGATCACCGTCACCGCACCCGTTGAGCAGGAACTTATTGACGCTGAGCAGTTCACCTTCTTGGGAACCGGCTGGACCGTAGGCCTGGCCCACGAGGCTGGCCTGAAGATGCGCGAAGCCGTTCAGGGCTGGACCGAATCCTACCCGGCCAAGGAATACCGCCACGGCCCCATCTCCATCGCAGCCCCGAACCGTGTCACCTGGATGTTCGGCGACCAGCCCGAAGGCCTGGACCGCGACGTTGCCAAGACCGGTGCGCTGTACGTGAACACCACCACGCACCCGCTGGCCGAGCTGGCCCGCATTCACCGCGTCACCTTGGAACGTGCCCGCGCCCGCGGCATGAACCCTGACCTGCCGCGTAACCTCTCACGCTCGGTCATCCTGGACGACTAGTCACACCGGTGTCCGGCTAAAATGTTAGGCACCCCACTTCTTCCGAGGTGGGGTGCCTGCTGTTTGCCGCCACCCTTTGAGCCGCAACCTTCCCAAGTTTGCACGCACTGAACGCCGAAAGAGACTTATTCATGAACACCTTGATGAACCGCGCTGGAGAAACTGGTGCTGCTGATGACAGCGGTGTAGGCAACACCTCTCTTGTCCAGGATGCCGTCCTGGCTTTTGATATTGGTGGCACTGACATGAAGGCCGGGATTGTCCTGGGTGGACTAGGCGGTGAGGGTGGGCTATGCGGTGAGGTTGGGCTAGGCGGTGAGGTTGAGGTCCGTGACCTCCAACGCCACCCCACACCTCTTGACGGGGAGCGCTCGGGGGCCAGCGTTTGCGCCCGGATTGTTGAGCTCACGGGACAGTACCGTAGCGCCCATCCCGAGCTGAAAATCTCCGCCGTTGGCGTCACAGTGCCCGGCATTGTGGATGAAGAGAACGGTATTGGCGTGTTTTCAGCCAACTTGGGCTGGAAGAACTTCCCCTTCACAGCAACACTGACACAAGCCCTTGGCCTGCCTGTGGGATTCGGGCACGACGTCGGCATGGCTGGTGAAGCTGAATTCCGGCTAGGTGCCGCCGTGGGCAAGACGGATGTGCTGGTCATGGTCATTGGCACGGGAATTGCCGGGGCCGTGGTGTGTGATGGCAAACGTATTGCCGGTGGCGGCTACGCAGGTGAAATTGGCCACGCCATGGTGCCTTCTCCGGATGGCGGCATGGCCATCATGGAATCCCTGGGCTCGGCAGGGGCTGTTGCCCGCCGCTACACCGCTGCCACCGGCACACCTGTGGCAGGGGCCCGCGATGTTTTGGCGCTGGCCGCCGAAGGTGACCTTGCGGCCAAGACCGTCTGGGCTGATGCCATAGACGCCTTGGCTTTTAGTGTGGCTCAGTGCGTATCCATCCTAGGTACCGAAACAGTTGTTCTTGGTGGTGGCTTGTCCATGGCTGGCGCGGCACTCTTTGAACCGTTGGCGGCACGGGTTGATGAACTCCTGACGTTCCACCGCCGCCCCCACTATGTACACGCAGCCCTGGGCGAGAACGCCGGCCTCATAGGTTCGGCACTGAAGGCTCGCAGCCTTCACGCCGCCTCGGCCGAGGAAGGGACAGCATGAACAACCCTGGCGTGAACAACTCTGACGTAAACATCTCTGACGTGAACAACTCTGATTTGAACAACCTGGTCCTGACGCTCACCCCCAACCCGGCCGTTGATGTCACTTACACCGTTGACGGCGTGGAATTGGGTTCCTCCCACCGTGTCCCCACCCCGTTGTACAGGGCCGGCGGAAAAGGCTTAAACGTCTCACGGGTTGCCCACCAGCTGGGCTTTCCCACCCTGGCCATCGCCACGGTGGGCGGACTGTCGGGGGAGCGGTTCCGTGCGGACCTGGCATCCTCCGGCATACCGCACCACTTGGTACCCGTGGCTGCTGCCACCCGCAGCAGCATCGCCTTGGTGGATACCGCCGCGGATTATTGCACCAGTATTTTCAACGAGTCCGGCCCAGCACTCACCGCACAAGAGTGGCAGCGTCTGGCTGCGGCGGTGGTGGATGGCTTGGCTGGCAGCCAAGCATCCACCGGTGTCCGCAAGCCGGGCGTGCTGGTGGGCTCGGGTTCCCTCCCGGAAGCTGCGCCGGATGATTTCTATCCGGCACTGGTGGCTCTGGCTCACGCTGCCGGGGTTCCGGCTATCATTGACACCTCGGGTTCCGGCATTGTGGCTGCTGCCAAGGCCGGAGCCGATCTACTCAAGCCCAACAACCACGAGCTCATGGAAGCCGTCGCTGAAAAGGACCTGGTTAGTGCCGCCCGCAAACTCATGGACTTCGGTGCCAAACGGGTGCTCGTCAGTGTTGGCGAGGAAGGCATGCTGGCCTTCAGCGCCGAGAGCCCGGGTACTTTTTTGCAAGCGAAACTGCCAGCACCCCTGAGTGGGAACCCCACGGGGGCCGGAGACGCGGCGGTGAGTGCGGCCGCCGTCGCGCTTGCCCAGGGAGTCTTGGACCTGCGGGAGATCCTGCGCCGGGCCACCTCCTGGAGTGCCGCCGCCGTTCTCATGCCCGGTGCCGGGGAAATATCCCCACGGTACGCGGAGCTCGCCGATCAACTCATCATCACAGAACATTAAGGACCTTTTTAAGATGGCATTGACAAACACCCGCGAGATCATGGACCTGGCCGTCAAGACAGGGGTGGGACAGGGCGCGTTCAACGTGATCCACCTGGAGACCCTTGAAGGGCTGATTGCCGGAGCGGAGCGGGCCGGGCGCCCTCTGATCCTGCAGATCTCGGAGAACTGCGCCAAGTTCCACGGTGGGCTGGAACCCGTTGCGGCAGCCACCCTGGCAGCGGCCCGCAAGGCCAGCGTGCCGGTGTCCGTGCACCTGGACCACGCCGAGGATGAAACCCTGGCCTACCAGGCCGTGGACTTGGGATTCGGCTCCATCATGTATGACGGCGCACACTTTGAGTATGAGCAAAACGTTGAGGTTACGGCCCGTGTGGCCGCCTACGCCCATGAGCGCGGCGTATATGTTGAGGCCGAGCTGGGCAAGGTGGGTGGCAAGGACGGTGCGCATGCCCCCGGCGTGTTGACCGATCCGCTTGAAGCGGCAGCCTTTGTTGCTGCCACGGGCGTGGATGCGCTGGCCGTAGCGGTGGGTTCCTCACATGCCATGACCGAACGTTCCGCAGCCTTGAACCTCACCCGTATAGCGGAGCTGAAGGCCGCCTTGAGCGTGCCCCTCGTGTTGCACGGCTCATCGGGTGTCTCGGATGAGAACATAGTGGCAGCCATTGCGGCAGGCATGACTAAGATCAATGTCTCCACACACCTGAACGGGTTCTTCACCCGGGCGGTGCGAGAATATTTGCAGGACAACCCTGCCGTGGTGGATTCACGCAAGTATCTTGGCGCTGGCCGCGATGCTTTGATCCCGGAAGTTTCACGGCTATTGAGCATGTTTGCAGCAATTGCCGCAACGGAAAGCTAATTCTCAAGGCCTGTGGGCCGCCAAGGAGTGGACATGAACAGAACTGAACGGCTCACAGCCATTTTGGACATCTTGGCGGCCGACGGCCATGTGGAGGTCGGTGAGATCGTGGGAAAGCTCGGGGTCTCCCCGGCCACGGCCCGCCGCGATCTGGACTCGTTGGCCAATGAGCGGCTGCTGACACGAACCCGTGGCGGTGCCACCAGTGGTTCTGTTTCCTATGACCTTCCGGGGCGCTACAACCGTGATGACCATGCGGAAGAAAAGCAGCTGATCGCGCACGCTGCCAGCGCGTTGATTCCCAAGGGCGCTGTTATTGGTTTGTGCGGCGGAACCACCAGCACGGCTTTGGCACAGGTGCTCTCCACCCGCGAGGACCTGATGGTGCATTCCAACAGGCCCACGCTGACGGTTGTCACCAATGCCATCAATATTGCGGCGCAGCTGGCCATCCGCCCCAATTTTAAGATCATGGTGACAGGTGGGATCGTCAACCCGCGCTCGTACGAGTTAGTGGGTCCCTACGCCGACAGTATTTTGCAGCGCGTGGCACTGGATTTTGCCTTCATTGGTGTCAACGGGATCGAGCCAGGTGCCGGTCCCACCACCAATGATGAGGGGGAGGCCTCGGTGAATTCCAGGATGGCTCGGCGCGCCTCGGAAGCCTACATTTTGGCGGATGCCTCAAAAATTGGCAAGCGCGCCTTCGCCACCATGGAAGAGCATGATTTCCGCAACCTGATCACTGATGCCCGCATCACCGATGAGCAGCTTGCGGCGTTCCGGGAAGCCGGTACCAACGTGATTGTGGCCCCGCCGCTTGAGCATTGAGTAGTTGCTCAGCGGGGGAGTAGCCAGTGGTATTCCAGTTCCGGGCGGCCTGGGGAACCGTGCCGGGGCGCTTTGCTGGCGGAACCAGTTTCCACCAAGTGATCCATATACCGGCGCGCTGTCACTCGGGACATGGCTAGTTCGGCAGCGGCCTCGGTGGCCGATGCTGGATGCTGGTGGGAACGGAGCCAATCAGCTACTGCTCGAAGCGTCTCCGGAAGCATGCCCTTGGGCAACACCAATTTCCCTGTGGGCCGCAGCTGTGAAAGTGCCCGGTCAATGGCATCCTGGGAGGTTTGGGTCCTGTCCGCCAGAACAGAGTGGTAGCTGCGGTAATTCTCCAGCTTTTCCCGGAACGCAGCAAAAGTGAAGGGCTTGATCAGATACGCCGTAATGCCCAGCGCAATGGCTGACCGGACCACCTGGACATCGCGCACCGCCGTGATGGCCACAACATCCGGGACCAGTCCCAGTCCGTGAATGCGCCGCAACAAATCCAGACCGTGCCCATCTGTGAGGTTCATGTCCAACAGAATCAGTTGCACGGCAGGGATGGCGGGATCATGCAAGGCCACCAACGCGGCCTGCATGCCATGGGCTTGGGCCACCACCTCAAAACCGTCCAAGCGGCGCACATACTCTGCGTGCGCGGCTAACGCGATGGCGTCATCGTCCACCACAAGGACCCTGATGGGGGCAGGTACGCTCATGGTGTTCCGTTCATTGATGACGAATGGGCTTCAAGGGCGTCCACCGGAAAAACCGCGGTCATGAGGGCACCGCCGTCGTTCTCACCGGTGATGGTGCCGCCGAGAGCGGTGGTTGCGCGGCGAATCAGTGCCATGCCGTAGCCGCGACCGCCCGGGGAGACCGAGGATTTATCTGTGGTGCCTATTCTGCCAAGGATATCCAAATCGGTAGTGGGCAGGCCGGGACCGTTGTCGGCAACTGTAATGGTGAGCTCGCCGTCGGCCACCAGCAGATCCACCCACACTGTGGGACTGTCGCTACAACTAGCGGCGGCGTCCATGGCGTTGTCCACCAAGTTGCCCAGCAGTGTGACCAGTTCGCGCGGATCCAAGGTGTCCGGTGGCAGAATTCCGGCGGCGGTCAGCTCCAGGCTCACGCCGCGCTCAGCAGCCTGGGCGCGTTTGCCCAGCAGCAGCGCGGCCAGGAATGGCTCATCGAGTGCTTCGACAAACTTCCCGCCCAGGCGAACGGTGTCACGATGTTCAGCCGTGGCGAAGTCCAAGGCTTCACGGGGCCGCTCCAGTTCGATCAAGGAAATGATGGCGTGCAGCCGGTTTGCATGTTCGTGGGTTTGGGAACGCAGGGCCTCCACCAACGTCTGGGTACTGCTGAGGCTGCTCGCCAGGGCCGTCAATTCTGTGTGGTCACGCAAGGTTGTAACAGTCCCTGCTGGAGCGTTGTTCCCCGGGGCGAGCGCCGGACGCTGGCTCACCACCAAGAGCCGATCACCGGCTAGATGAACCTCATCGGTGGCGGTACGGCCACTTTCCAACAGTTCCCGCAGTGAATCCGGCAGTCCCAAGGAATTCAAACTAGGCTGCGCTGCTGGCGTCTGCCCGGCAGTGGGAGCCGTGTGCCCTAGTGACTTGTGCCGTAGTGCCGTGTGCCCTGATGACTTGTTCCCGAGCGCCGTGATCCCGAGCAGCAATGCCGCGTGGTCGTTGTAGAGCACTATGGTGCCGCGCGTATCCACCAGTACCAAGCCTTCACGCACTGAATGGAGCACAGATTCGTAGTACGTGAACAGCTGGCCCAGTTCTTCGGGGCCCCAACCCAAGGTGACGCGTTTGAGGTATCTGCCCAATGCCCAAGCTGCCAAGGAACCGGCCATCAACAGCGCTGCAGCCAGCCCCAGAACTGTGGGGAGCCTGCTGGCTACCAGCACTTGGACATTGTCCACGGTGGTTCCAGCTGCCACCATGGCAAGCACTGTCCCGTCAGTGTCCTTGACGGGAACAATCACGCGAACCGACGGCCCAAGAGTGCCCGCCGTGGTTTCAAAATAAGTACTTCCGGCCTGTGCCTGGGCGATGGATCCCACATATTGCTTGCCGATCTCTGCAGGATCGGGGTGAGTCCACCGGATACCTGCGGGGTTCATCATGGTGACGAAATCTACGTGCGCATCAGCCATCACGGACTTTGCATACGGCTGCAGCGTGGCGCTCGGATTGGGTTGCTTAGCCGCAGCTGCCACGGCGGGGGAATCGGCGATTGCGGTGGCCACGGCAAGCAGCCGCGCGCTGGTCTGCTCATAAGTGCGGGAGCCGGCGTCGTGCACCATCACCGTGGCCAGCCCGGCGGTCAAGAGCACCACAAAAATCAGGTTGGCAACGAACAACCTGCGGGCAATACTCCAGCCACGCCACACCATGAACAACCTTTCGTGCGACCAATATGAACACAACGGTGAGATAAGTCACGTTGCGGGGCAATCTTATGTGAGGCGGATGCCACGCCCTACCTACCAATGCTAATCACCAGCCGCGCAGACCTGCAAAGCAGAAACGCATAAGCAAGGAGTCACTATGAGCTCTCAAGGACGAGGGACCCTCAGCACGGCCAAGCCGGCAAAACGCCGGCTGGATAAAACCCATTGGCTGTACATTGCGGTCATCGCCGCGGTGGTTTTTGGTGCGGCGATCGGCCTGCTTGCTCCCGAAGTGGGCAAGTCACTGAAGCCGCTCGGGACCATGTTCATTGCGCTGATCAAGATGGTCATTGCACCCATCATTTTCTGCACCTTGGTGATTGGTGTTGGCTCCATTGCCAAGGCTGCCACCGTGGGCAAGGTGGGTGGCCTGGCGCTGCTGTACTTCATGACCATGTCCACCGTGGCGCTGGCTATTGGTTTGCTGGTGGGCAACATCATCCACCCGGGAGCCGGTTTGCACTTGCAGCCTTACAAGGCCGGTGGCGGCGCCGAGGAGAACTCCACTGTGAAGTTTTTGATGGAAATGATCCCCGGGGATATCCCCGTACTGCCCACCCTGGTGCTGGCCCTCATGGTTGGTTTCGCAGTGCAGTCCCTGGGCAAGGCCGGCGAGCCGGTGCTCAACGGCGTCAAGCACATTCAAAAAGTAGTGTTCAAGCTGATGACCATGATCATGTGGCTGGCTCCGGTAGGCGCCTTCGGTGCCATTGCCGCAGTAGTAGGTGCCACGGGCTGGGCCGCCATTGGTTCCATGGCCATCCTCATGGGTGCCTTCTACCTGACGTGTGCACTGTTCATCGTGGTGATCTTGGGTTCCATCCTGCGTCTAGTGACTGGCCTGAACATCTTCACCCTGATGCGTTACCTGGGCCGCGAATACCTGCTCATTTTCGCAACCTCCTCCTCCGAGTCGGCCCTGCCGCGACTGATGGCCAAGATGGAACACGCCGGTGTTTCCAAGCCCGTTGTCGGCATCACTGTCCCCACCGGATACTCCTTCAACCTTGACGGTACCGCCATCTACCTGACCATGAGTGCCTTGTTCATCTCCACCGCCATGGGCCTGCCGATGAACCTTGGCGAGCAGATTGGCCTGCTGGTCTTCATGGTCATTGCCTCCAAGGGTGCTGCCGGTGTCACCGGTGCCGGTCTGGCAACTCTGGCTGCCGGTTTGGCCGCTCACAAGCCGGTTCTGCTCGATGGCATGGGCGTGATTGTGGGGATCGATAAGTTCATGTCCGAGTGCCGCGCACTCACCAACTTCACCGGCAACGCCGTGGCCACCTTGCTGATTGGCAAGTGGACCCACGAGCTTGATATGGACAAGGCCCGCGAAGTCCTAGCCGGCCGTGACCCGTTCGATGAAATCAATATGGACGACGACGATCACGGCTTCGGCTCTTCGGCTGGTGCTGAGGTTACCCCGGGTGCTGCTGACGGTTCCGCTATCTTGGAAAAGGACAACCGCGTCCCCGTAAACGTCTAGTTTCAGCCCGCACCAACGAATCGATCCGTGAGCTAATGCCGCTTAGAAGTGTCTAAGAGGCATTAGCTCACGGGTCGATCTGGGAATAGCTGAGCGGGAGCCGTCTAGGCGAAGAATTCTTTGCCGTAGTAGCTACCCGCGGCGGGTAGCCCGGCCGGAACGGCAAATACTCCTGAGCCCACGTGCCGGATGTACTCGTTGAGCCGGTCCGATTTTCCCATCTTGCGCTGCAGCGAGATGAATTGTTCCGGGTCTTTCTGGAAGCTCAAGAACATCAGGCCTGCATCGAGCCTGCCTACGGAGTCCAGTCCATCGGTGAAGTTGTAGCCGCGGCGCAGGATCTTGGTGCCACCATTGTTTTCATGCGCGGCCAGGGCCATGTGTGAATCACCTGGAATGGCAGGGGCGCCGCCGTGCACGGCATGGAAGTCTGGGACATCATGTTCCTTGGCCCCTGACAGAGGTGCGCCCTCGGCCTTGGTGCGGCCAAAGATGCTTTGCTGGTCCCCAATGGGGTCCTCGTCCCAGGTCTCAATGAGCATGTGGATTTTGCGGGCCACCAAGTAGCTGCCGCCTACCATCCATGGTTGTCCGGCCTCGTCCCCGACCCACACGTGCTGCGCAAAATCGTCGTCGCTGGTGATGTTCCGGGTGCCGTCCTTGAAGCCCATGAGGTTTCGCGGCGTGGTTTGATTCGCCCCGGCCGAGGCGCGGCCAAAGCCCAGGACAGTCCATTTTGTTCGCACGGACGTCCGGGCCATCCGTGCCAGGTTCCGTACCGCGTGGTACGCCACTTGCGGATCGTTGGAACAGGCCTGGATACACAAGTCACCGCCTGTCATGGCGGGATCCAGCGATTCCCCGGCCATGGCGGGCAGCTGTGCAAAGTCCACGGGCTTGAACTTCTCCAGCCCAAACCGTTCGTCAAAGAGCGAGGGCCCAAAACCCAGTGTCAAGGTCAGTCCGTGGGCACCCAAATCTGTAGCCTCACCCGTGTCAACGGGAATGGCGTGCTCACGGCTGGGCTCAACTTTTCCCACGGGGCGCCCGGCCGTCATTTGTGCCATGGCCGCAGACCACTTGGCCAGCACCAGCTGCAACTCCACGGCGGTTGTGGCGGTCAGATCAAAGCTGGTGAATACCAGATGGTCCTGCGGGGCTGTGGCGATCCCGCCTTGGTGTTCCCCGTAGAAAGGTTCCGTGAGGGCAGAACGCTGCTCCACCAGTTCAAGCTCGGTGGGCGGCGTGGGTGCCTTGGCGCCAGTGAGTGCCACAGCAGCACCAGCACCCAAAACCAGCCCGCCGGCACCGGCAACGGCTGCCGAGCCGCCAAAGAATCGTCGCCGCGAAAGCTGCTGTGTAGCAGGCTGTTCAGGCTGTTGTGTTTGTTGTGCAGGTTTTTGGGCGGGTTGTTGGTCCGGGGCGGCTGTGGGCTCGTTCATTAGACGGTGGCTACCTTTTCCGAGATCTTGGCCAGCGGTGCCTGCAAGGCCTGGATCAGTGCGGTGAGCTTGGCGCCGTCGCTCTTCTTGAGCTCGTCCGTGTAGGGCTTCCAGCCGCCCAGGGCCGCCTCATCCTGGTAGCCTGTCAAGGCCTTGTTGACATTCTCAAACTGGGCCTCAATTTGGGCGCTCAGGGTCCCGTCAATCTCTTCCAAGGCGGGCTTAAGGTATTCAAATGCCTGCTGTGAGCCTTCAATGTTGGCGGCGAAGTCCAGCAGATCCAGCTTGGAGTATGCTTCTTCTTCGCCGGTGATTTTGGAGGACTGGACCTCCTCGAGCAGTCCGCTGGCGCCGTTAGCCAGTTCCTCGGGCTTGTAGGCGCCGGTGTTTTCCAATTCCTTGGTCAGGGATGCCAGCGTGTGAACATTCTTCACGATCCCGGCAGCCAGCGCTTTGGTGGAGGCAGTGATGGCTTTGGCTTCGAAGAGGTCCTTTTCGAGGGGGTGGAAACCTGTCCACTCGGTGCCTGGTTCAACATCGGCCACACGCAAATCCAGGGCCGGATCCAGATCGGGGAAGCTCTCTGCCACGGGCTCAATCCTCTCGAAGAAGGGGCGCGCCGCTGCGTAGGCTTTTTGGGCGGCGTTCACGTCACCGGCATCCACTGCGGTTTGCAGCGCCGCCACGGCGCTGACAAGGTTCTCCACCTGACCTGTTACGTACTTTGCGTAGCCGCTGGTGCCTTCTTTGAGTAGTTCGCTGACACCGTTGGCTGCGGCTGAGGCAGCACTACCGGTCACCGTGAAGGGGACATTCTCTGTGCTGGCGCCGGGGCAATAGAGCTGGTATTGGCCACCAGCCAAGGTCACGGTGAAACTGACAGGCTTCAGGCCGGGGATGACGTTCTCACGCTCGCCCAGGATTCGCTTGTCGCTGAGCAGTTCTACTTCGCTGACGCCGGAGGCATCCTTGTTCATTACGGTGAAGGTGACTGGGCCAGCCGGTGCAAAAGCGTGGTCAGGCACGCATTGTTCTTCACCGTTGACCTGCTCAACACTGACGTTGATCTGGGCTGCGCCATTACTGACGGGAGCAGCGCCCTCCTGAGAGGTGCTCTCTGCCGATTTTCCAGAGGAGTTCTCAGAGGAGTTTCCAGAGGAGGGAGCGGCGCCGCATGCTGCCAGCGAAAGCGCTAGCACTGCCGCTCCGGCGAAGAGGGCAGGAACTCCGGGGCGGGTGATTCGGGAGGAAGTCATTGAGGTCCTTTTATCGTGTTGGGGTCAATCTAACGTGTGCTGCAAAAGGGTGGTCTAAAACGTGGTGTCTACAAAAGGATCGATTTCATGGCGTCCAGCGGCTGTTTCAAGATGCTGATTTTCAAGATGCTGCTGCCGAGCGCTGCGGGGTGGTTTCGGATTTTGTGGCGCGTGCTGTGCTGGTACCTGCTGCCCGGAGCTTTCGCAGGCCTGCGACGGCCAGGAAGAGTGCGGTGATGCCCAAGAGCGCTGGCAGATACCGCGCCCACAGAACGTTTTCTGAGGCGGCGGATTCGTAACTGTTCAGTGCCGCCACGGTGGAACTGACCTGGGCGTCCGGGACGTGCCAGCCTTGCGCGTTGTGCACGGCAATGGTCCGTGGTGAGCCAAGCCCGCCCCCGGTGAGGGTGAGGGTGCTGGCCTGAGTGTTGACGGCGTCCACTATGACCCCTTGGGCCATCCAGAGCGTGATCTGGCCCTGGTGCTTCCACGAGGCGGTGAAGGGGCCCGGGTTGGCTGAGGCGCTGATACCCACCGGCATGCGGCCGCCGTTGAGAGTGGCCAGTTCCTTGGCAGTAAGGGTGGCAGATTCGGTGCTCTCGCCGGCAGTTCTCTGGCCAGCCGTGCCGCCGGGTGCACGCAGGCCGGCAGTTCTCTGGCCTGGTGCGCTCTTGCTCGTGAAGACCGAGACGGTGCGCCCGGCGTGAGATTCCGTGCCGTGTCCCGTGAGTTCATGCGAAATTTCGGTGCCGTTGCTAGCTGTTTCTACGAGGGAGAGGGATGCTGGCGCAGACCAAGAAGCAAAGAGATCTCCGAGAGTGGCACCGGAAGCGTCTCTTTGCTGCGCAACGCGCAGCGTGGCTGCCGGGTCACCGGAGGAGGTGATGGCCGCCGTCGTGCTGGTAGCAAGAGGGTTCGCGGGGATGGCCAGGGGTGCGGTGATGGCGAGGGTTAGGGCAGCAACGCCCATGGCTCCGGCGCTGGCGAAGTACACGCGCGGCAGGGCTGCCGGGCTGGGTCGCCAGGTGCGCGGCCAGAGGATGAAGGCCAGCATGGGGATCAGGTACAGGGCCCAGCCCAAGAGCTCCACAACGCGGGGATCCGGCGGGATGCCGAACACGCCGGTGAGGATTGCGGCCCGGGCGGAGCCATTGGGTGCCAGCCAGGTGAGATCTATCGTGGTGCCTTGGCCTACGTTAATCCACCCGGCCTCGTGCGCGGTCCGTAGGGATTTCATGACCAGGCCGGCGGCCACGAACACCAGAAATATGCCGGTGGCTTTGAAGAACTTGGCCAGGTTGAGCTTGATGGCGCCGCGAAAGAGCAGGAAGCCAATGCCGCAAGCAATACCCAAACCCAGCACGGCGCCCAATCCGGCTGCCAGCGGGCTCAGGGATGATTGGAAGGCGGCAACCATGAAGACGGCGGTTTCCACGCCTTCTCGCAGCACGGCCAGAAACGCCATGAGCGCCAGTGCAGTGACGGAGCCGCCCTTGAGGGCCGACCAAGCATGCGTCTCGAGAACGGATTTCATGGAGCGCGAATTCTTGCTCATCCACAGGATCATGTAGGTCACTATCAGCACGGCCGCGGCGCCAATGAGCGTCTCCATGGCTTCTTGCTGCTGTTGTGGCAGCGCCGCTGAGACTAGTTCCAGCACAATTCCTGTGAGGGCGCTCAGGAGGACCGCGGCACCCACACCCAGCCACATTGGCCGAAGGGATACGCCATTGCGGCGCAGAAATGCTGCGATCATACCCACTATGAGAGCGGCTTCGAGGCCTTCACGAAGGCCAATGACAAATGTTGCGAGCACGTGTTGCTCCGGAGTCCGTCGAAGGTGCGACTGGGGTCTGCCCCTGTACTTAGGCAAGGTTACCCTTTGAAGGACTAAAAAATATAATTAGGCCAGTGGAGTGTGGCCTATTGCGGCACTTGTGTCACCAAATGTGTTCGGGAGCGTCCATGACTGTTTTGGTGGGCTCGGCGGCCGTCCATTGCCCAAAGGGGGCGTCCAGGATGTAGCGCTGGCCGTCCTTGATGAGGGTGCGAGTTTCGGCGTTGGAGGGATTGTTCAGTGACTCAAAATACTCCACCGACCAGTGGAACCAACGCATGCAAAATAGCCGCATGGTCAGCCCGTGCGTGACCAGTAACGTGTTGGGAGCGTAGTCGGGGCGGGCCCAGTGGCGGAAGAGGGTTTCCATGAAGGAGGAGACCCTGTCATAAACATCTGAGCCCGATTCGCCTTCCCGAAAGCGGTAGAAGAAGTGACCGTAGGCGTTGCGGAGTTCCTTTTGGTCGGCAATCTCTGCGGGGTTCTGGAAATTTGCCCAATCCTGCTCCCGCAACCGCGGCTCTTCCATGACGGTCTCTACGAGGTCCCCCAAATTCATGGCTTCAAGGGTTTGATGGGCACGCAGATACGGTGAGACATAGACGCGCACTTTTTGGCCATCCAATTGCCGGCGCACATGCTCACCGGTTGCCTTCGCCTGGGCCACGCCCAGCTCCGTCAATGGGATCCGGTAATCCGGCAGCCGGTTGTAAATGCTCTGGTCCACATTAGCCGCCGACTGGCCGTGACGGACCATGATGATTTGACGAGGAGCACCCATCTGCTGACCCTATCCCAGCCGGGGTGCGGTCCGGGTGCACAAATGCTCTGGGCCGTGCATCATTACGTATATGAGTGAACAGCGTCCCGTACTTCCCGCTTCCGACGGCGGCCCTTTTGTCCCAGCCCCAACCCCCTCACGTGCCGGGGGCGCTGGACTTGTGGGAAGCCCTGATTTTGCTGGGGGTGCGGATTTTGCTGGGGGTGCGGAGTGGGGGAGTAAGTCCCGGCGCCGGCTGATCATTGAAGTATTGCTGGTCCTGGGACTCTCACTGGGGCAGTCGGCCGTGTACTCGGTGGTCTCGTTGCTGGACAAAATGAGCCGGGCACCCATAGCCCAAGGCACTTCTACCTTGAATACTGTCCAAAGCAACCGCGAGTTCTTTGACTTTACGTACCAGATTCTTGGCATCTTCTTTGCCCTGGTGCCGGTCATGCTGGTGTTTTATCTGCTGGCCGAGCCGGGCAAGTCAGTGTTCAAAAAGATCGGGCTCGATTGGCGGCACCCGTTCCGTGATGCGCTGGGTGCGCTGGGCTTGCTGGTCATCATTGGGGTGCCATCGTTAGGGCTGTATGCGGCTGGCCGGGCCATGGGCATCACCACCGAGATCATCCCCAGCGCCCTGAATCAGTACTGGTGGACTATCCCTGTACTGATCCTCTCAGCCATCCGGGCCGGGGTGCTGGAGGAAGTGATTCTCAACGGCTACCTGCTGGGGAGGTTGACAAAGATTGGGCTAAGCTGGTGGGCTGCCATCTTCCTGGCGGCATTGCTGCGGGGAAGCTATCACCTCTATCAAGGCTTCGGCCCGTTCATTGGCAACTTTGCCATGGGCCTGCTCTTTGGCTGGGTTTATAAAAAGTGGGGCCGAGTAGCGCCGTTGGTGATAGCCCACGCGCTGGTGGACATTGCGGCCTTCACGCTGGGCCCGGCACTGGGCTTCGGCGGCTGATGTTTTCTGCCCGGCGTGCTGTGTGCACTGTGCGCCGGGTACGCGTGGGCGCGCCGAGGACCGTGGACCGTGCGCCGGGTACGCGTGGGTACGCCGGGCGAACTGAGAAACGCCAGCAGGGCCCACCCTCACTGGAGGATGGGCCCTGCTGGCTTAGTGCTTGATGGTGAGAGTGCTAGATGGTGACCTGGCCGTTAGCCGTTTCAAAGGTGACGGACATGATGCCGGGGGTGCCGCGCGGGGCGATCCATTCCACAGCGACGTCTTCCAGAGGGGCCTCGACGGGTTCGCCGAGCCATTCTGTGACGCGTTCGGCGCTGCCGGCAATGGTCAAGGAGGACAACCGCACGGTGGCGGCACGGGCCTGGGAAGGGTGCAAGGTGGGGTCGCCCTCCCATTTGAGCATGTAGGGGACTTGGGGGTCGGCAATCAGGCCCTTGATGCCGATCTGTTGCCAGATAAGTTCCTGGCCGTCGGGGAATTTGCGGTTGCCCGGGACCGCGCTGCGTCCCAGTCGATCCTCAAAGGGGGCTAGGTCGTCAACGGCGACGCACCAACCCATCCAGCCACCACCTGCTGCGGAGCGGGCCTTGACAGCCTGTCCAAAGGGGGCCTTATCCGAGGCCGGGTGGTTGAGGCACTCGACAATTTCCAAATAATGGTGATCGGTCAGGGGGATGATCATATTGCGGGTGCCGAAGCGCGGGTGTATTCCGCCCTTCACCGCGGTGACCCCGAGGGCTGTCGCGATTCGCTCCGTGGTGGCAGCCAATCCATCTGATTCACTGGCGTAAGAAACATGATCCATTCGCATGAGTTCATCTTGGCACTTTGTTCCATTCCGCTCGACTTAGCGTTACCTAAGTCACATGGGACGTCTGATGTTGGGGTGCTGCGCGAACTCTGCCGGTGGGGCAGAATTGATAAGGTGACTGAGACTGATGCACCCTTGAATCTGCCCACCGCCGCAACCGTGGCCGAGCGTATAGCCACCGCCATTGCCGCCGAGTTGGGTGTGCGCGCCGCCCAAGTGCGGGCTGCCATTGGCTTGATGGACGACGGCGCGAGCGTGCCCTTTATTGCCCGGTACCGAAAAGAAGTCACCGGGACCCTCGATGACACGCAATTGCGTGATCTGGAGGAGCGGCTGCGTTATCTGCGTGAGCTAGAGGCCCGCCGCATGGTGGTGCTGGAGACCATCCACGGGCTGGGCAAACTTAGCGCGGTGCTGCGCCGATCGGTGGAGACTGCCGCCACAAAATCGGAGCTGGAGGATCTGTACCTGCCGTACAAATCCACCCGCAAGACCAAGGCGGATACGCCTAGGGAAGCGGGTCTGGAGCCTTTGCTCGACGCGCTGCTGGCGGACCCCTCAAAGTTCCCGGCCGTAGAGGCTGACGCCTTCGTGGATGCCGGACGCGGTGTGGACACAGCCGATGACGCGCTTGCCGGCGCCCGAGCCATCCTGATTGAACGTGCTGGTCAGGACGCGGTTTTGGTGGGCGAGCTGCGTGAACGGCTCTGGAAAACTGGCCGGCTGCGGTCCTCCGTCAAGGCGGGCAAGAGCTCCGACGGGGAGAAGTTCAAGGACTATTTTGACTTCGCACAGCCGCCGCACACCCTGCCCAGCCACCGGGTATTGGCCCTGTTGCGCGGTGAAAAAGAGGGTGTGCTCTCACTGGATTTGGCAGAGGGTGATACCCGCGATGCAGACGCTCAAGTGCAGGCCCGCGCCAAGTATGAAAACGCCGTGGCCCACTCACTTGGCATTGCCGAATCCGGCCGCGCTGCCGACTCCTGGCTCGTGACCAGTGCCAAGCTGGCGTGGCGCACACGCATCCTGACCCGCCTCTCGGTGGACCTGCGCGTGCGCTTGTTCCAGAGTGCAGAAGAGGAATCAGTGCGGGTCTTTGCTGCAAACCTGCGCGATGTTCTGCTCGCCGCCCCGGCCGGAAACCGCTCCACCTTGGGCCTTGATCCGGGCCTGCGCACAGGTACCAAGGTGGCGCTCGTGGACGGGACCGGCAAAGTAGCGGCAACGGATACCATTTACCCGCACGCACCGGTAAATCGCTGGAACGAATCCCTGGCAACCCTGGTATCACTGGCGCAAAGGTATGACGTTGAGTTGATTGCTATTGGCAACGGCACGGCGAGCCGTGAAACTGACAGGTTGGCCACTGAACTTGTGGCTGAGCTCAAGCGGATCAATCCCGAGCGAAAGGTCACCAAGCTGGTGGTCTCCGAAGCTGGCGCGTCCGTCTATTCGGCGTCCGCCTTGGCTAGTGCCGAACTGCCTGGCATGGATGTGTCTTTGCGCGGCGCTGTCTCGATTGCTCGCCGGCTACAGGACCCGCTGGCCGAACTGGTCAAGATCGAACCCAAATCCATTGGGGTGGGGCAGTATCAGCATGATCTGACGCCGGCCAAGCTGGACCGCTCCCTCGACGCCGTCGTAGAAGACTGTGTCAACGCCGTGGGGGTGGACCTGAATACTGCTTCACCTGCGTTGTTGGCGAGGGTGGCCGGAGTGGGTCCCTTGTTGAGCGAGAATATTGTGGCTCACAGGAACCAGCACGGGCCCTTCAGCAAGCGGCGCGAACTGCTCAAGGTGGCGCGGTTGGGGCCCAAGGCTTTTGAGCAGTGTGCCGGGTTCCTGCGGATCACCGGGGGAGCGGAGCCGCTGGATGCCTCCAGTGTGCACCCTGAAGCGTACGGTGTGGCACGTAAAATCCTCGCTGCAGTGGGTGCAGGGGCCCACGATATTGCCGGAGGCGTTGGGGCCGTGGGTGGCGTGAACCCGGCCGACTTCGTGGACGGTGACTTTGGTCTGCCCACGGTTGCTGACATCATCTCCGAGTTGCAAAAGCCTGGCCGTGATCCCCGGCCCCGTTTTGAGACTGCCACCTTTGCTGAGGGCATTGAGAAGATCACCGATCTGCGCCCCGGCATGATTCTAGAAGGCACCGTGTCGAACGTGGCCGCCTTCGGAGCCTTCGTCGATATTGGTGTCCACCAGGACGGGCTGGTCCACGTCTCAGCCATGAGCAACAGCTTCGTTTCGGACCCGCACACCGTGGTTAAATCCGGTCAAGTGGTGCGGGTGAAGGTTCTAGAAGTTGAGCCCGAGCGCAAACGCATCTCCTTGACGCTGCGCCTTGATGATCAAGCCGGGGAGAGGAACGCCAAGCCCGACGCCGGCTCCCGCGCGTTAGGAGGTCCCTCACCTGCGCGCAGTGCGCCCCAAAGTGGCAACCCGGCGGCCAAGAGTGGCGGCCCGGCTCCGAAGAGTGGAGCTAGCGGCCAGCGCCGGCAGGGGAATCCGGGATCGCAGGGCCGCCAAGGCGGGCAGCCCCGGGATAGAGGGACGGGCACCTCCACCAATACGGCTAATACCACCAACACAGCCAGTACAGCCATGGCAGAAGCCCTGCGCCGCGCAGGCCTAGGAAAGTAATCACTCGCTTACCGGCCAGCCCGGTCAAGCCAGTGGAAAATGATCCCGATCTACACCCGAAACCCTGCCGGGCGCCGTGCAGGGGGAAAAATCTCTCCAATATCAGTGACTAATTCGCCCTAAAGCTCTCTCTTGCGCAAATTCCACGCAAATATTCGCAAAAAGTCATAAACTCGTCATATTCTTGCGAAATCTTGGGCATTCTTTCACACTGGAGGCAGGTCATGAGTGTCAGCGAATAGCCCCGGCTTGCTGACCGGCAACCCTCCTTCCGCGGCGGGGTGCCCCGGGTGAAGACCTGGCACCGAACCATCCGGTTTGAGGTGCAAGCGCGGGCCATATCCGTTCAGGCCCTTCCCGCATGGCGCGGTGGAGGGCCTTTGCCGTAGGCCTCTAGTGTGAAGGAAACAACCATGAGCAACGGTTGGTCATTTGAAACCCGTCAGATCCACGTAGGTCAGGAGCCCGACGCCACCACCGGCGCCCGTGCCCTCCCCATTTATCAGACCACGTCTTTCGTCTTCCCGTCCGCAGAGAGCGCTGCCGCCCGCTTCGCGTTGACCGAGTTGGAGCCCATCTACACGCGCCTGGGCAATCCCACCACGTCCGTTGTTGAAGACCGCATCGCGAGCCTTGAAGGCGGCGTTGGTGCGCTGATGCTGGCCTCGGGGCAGGCCGCCACCACGTTCGCCATCTTGAACATTGCCGAGTCCGGGGACCATATTGTCTCCAGCCCCAGCGTGTACGGTGGCACGTTCAACCTGCTGGCCCACACGCTGAAGAAGCTCGGCATTGAGGTCACCTTCGTTGCCGATCCCGATAACCTGGATCAGTGGCGTGCCGCCGTGCAGCCCAATACCAAGGCCTTCTTCGGCGAGACGGTCTCCAACCCGCGCCAGGACGTCCTTGACCTGGAAAACATCAGCGCGATTGCCCACGAGGCCGGTGTGCCGCTGATTGTGGACAATACTCTGGCCACCCCGTACCTGATCCGCCCGCTGGAATGGGGTGCGGACATTGTCATCCACTCCGCCACCAAGTACCTCGGCGGGCACGGTACGGCCATTGGCGGGGTAATAGTTGACGGCGGCAAGTTTGATTTCGCTGCAAACCCGGAGAAGTTCCCCGGCTTCAACACCCCGGATGAAAGCTACAACGGTCTGGTCTATGCCCGTGACTTGGGTGTGGGCTGCGCACTAGGTGCCAATCTCGCTTACATTCTCAAGGCTCGTGTGCAGTTGCTGCGTGACCTGGGAGCAGCAATTTCCCCGTTCAACGCCTTCCTGATCGCTCAGGGCATCGAGACGCTGAGCCTGCGCGTGGAACGGCACGTCAGCAACGCCGTCACGGTGGCACAGTGGCTGGAAGGAAATGAAAACGTGGAGGCTGTGGCCTACGCGGGCATTCCCTCCAGCCCTTGGTTTGAGCGCGGTCGCAAGTACGGCCCCAACGGCACTGGTGCCATCATCGGTTTTGACATCTTGGGAGGGCTCGAGGCTGGCAAGCGTTTTGTTGACGGCCTAGAGCTGCACTCGCTGGTGGCTAACTTAGGTGATGTGCGTTCCCTCGTCATCCACCCCGCTTCCACCACCCACGCCCAGCTCACGCCGGAGCAGCAACTGGCCGCAGGTGTACGGCCGGGTCTGGTGCGCTTGTCGGTGGGTTTGGAAAATGTTGCAGACATCATCGCTGACCTTGAAGCCGGGTTCCGCGCCGCAAAATCGGCGTGATCCGCGTGGGACGGGCTGTGGATAAGGGCTTGTTGTCCTCGGGGTTCGCTGCTGCCGCGGCGCAACCTGTTGGTGAGGACTTCTGTGCAGCTGTGGGACAAGGCGGAGGTGTGTTGCGCTCGATCGAGATCGGCGCCCTTCCCCTAGAGGCCGGGGGCGTGCTGCCCTCGGTGACCATGGCTTTTGAATGCTGGGGGACATTGAACGCCGCCGGTGACAATGCCGTGCTGATCCAACATGCCTTGACCGGAAGCACGCACGTCAGCAGAGGCGAGTCCGAGGAAGATGGTTGGTGGGAAGGCCTCGTTGGCCCCGGCGCCGTTATTGACACCAACAAGTACTTTGTGGTGTGCGCCAACATGCTGGGCGGCTGTTACGGAACCACCGGCCCCTCCAGTATTGCGGAGGACGGCAAACCCTACGGTTCCCGGTTCCCCTTCATCACCATCCGTGATTCTGTCGAGGCCGAGGCCCGGTTGTCGTCGCGCCTGGGCGTCACCTCGTGGCATGCGGTCATTGGCGGTTCCATGGGCGGTGCCCGTGCACTGGAGTGGGCGCTCATGTACCCCGAAAAGGTGCGCCGCTGCGCCGTCGTCGCTTCCTGTGCCTCCAGCACGGCCGAGCAAATTGCCTTCGCCCAGGCCCAGGTGCTGGCCATCCGGCAGGATCCGCATTTTGTTGGCGGCGACTATTACGACGGCGCTGCCCCCACCACAGGTCTGGGACTGGCCCGGCGGATCGCGCACATCACCTACAGGTCTGAGCCTGAAATGGGTCAACGGTTTGGCCGTAAATCCCAGGACGACGGCGGCACCATTAGCCACGTGCGGCTCGCCCCGGAGGTGGGGGGACAGTTCCAGATCGAGAGCTATCTGGACCACCAGGCGCACAAGTTGGTGGGCCGTTTTGACGCGAATAGTTACATTGTCATTACCGAAGCGCTCATGAGTCACGATGCGAGCCGTGGCCGGGGGAGCCTGGAACAGGCCTTGAAAGTGGCCTCAGGGGTGGAATTCATGGTGGCTGCGGTCAACAGCGACAGGTTGTATTTCCCCACCCAATCGGAGGAGCTCGCGGCAGCGCTGCCTGGAAATGTTGTGGTTGCCAGCATTGATTCACCCATTGGACATGACGGTTTCTTGACCGAAGTGGCCGCGGTGGGTGACCTGCTAGCGGCATCCCTGTTCAGGGCCCAGTAGCTCAAAGTCTAAGTGGCATAAAAAAAGTTGTTGGTCCCCCGTTCAGGGAGACCAGCAACTTTTTTGTTCTTGAAGTGCTAGAAGTTCTTGAAGATGGCCTCGCGGTGCACCGCGTATTGTTCGGCGGTGACCTGGCCATTGCGGCGGGCTGCATCCAAGGCATCGAGTTGGCGTTTCAGCTCTGCCTCGGCCTTCATGCGCTCGTTGGCGAATCCGGTGGTTTGGTGCCCGTGCGCAGTGTCATAGTTGCGCATCGGAACACCATTGAGCAAGGTGCCCACGTAAGGGGCGTTCATTTGCGGGTGGGCAACGCCCGTTCTGCCGGCGGAATTCGGGGTGTGCTGATTATTAGGGTACTGATTGTTGTTTTGTTTGTTGTTCCGCTTGCGGGCGGCAGCCTTGATGAAGGTACTTAAGAGAGCAATGCCCACTATTATCAGCACAAAAAACGGTTGGATATTGAAGGAGGACGATGAAGAAGCGGCGCTACTGACCGCTGCAACGGACGCGAATAGGACCGGCACGAGACACCTCTTCCGAGTACGGCAGCTGAGATAGTTGCCGTACTCATCCTATCCGTGAAAGCTGGTAGATACGCCGTTTGACTCCCGGGATGAACAGAACGTGTTTTCAGTGCGAACTCGCAGAGAAAAAGGATCCCTGTGCGCATTCTTTTCCTCTACTGTGGCGGCTATGGCACACCTGCAAAGCACCATCACCGGAGGCAGCGCTACCGCGCTCCACTCGAACCGGCGGTGGTGGACCCTAGGCACCGTGGCCCTGGCTCAGCTCATGGTGGTTCTTGACACTACGGTGGTTAACATTGCGCTGCCCTCCGCCCAACATGATCTGGGCTTCAGCGACGGTGAACGTCAATGGGTTATCACGGCCTACACGCTCGCTTTTGGCAGCTTGCTGCTCTTGGGTGGGCGGTTATCTGATCTGGTGGGCCGCAAACGGATGTTCCTCATTGGGCTGGTTGGCTTCGCTTCGGCTTCTGCTCTCGGTGGCGCTTCAACTAGCTTCGGGATGCTCATTTTTGCCCGTTCCCTCCAGGGAGCGCTGGGCGCAATGCTGGCCCCCACTGCGCTGGCAGTTTTGACCACCACGTTCACCATTCCCAAGGAACGTTCGCGTGCTTTTGGAGTCTTCGGAGCCATTGCTGGTGCCGGAGGCGCCGTTGGGCTTCTTGTGGGTGGCTTTGTCACGGAAGATTTGAACTGGCGCTGGAACTTGTACATCAATGTTGTCATTGCCTTCTTCGCCGTGATCATGGCGAGTATTTTCATTGATAAATCCCGCGGCGGGGGACCCCGGCCCAAGCTGGATTTGCCCGGCACCATCCTCGTCTCAGCCGGTCTTTTCTCCATTGTTTACGGCTTTTCCAACGCTGAAACCCACGGCTGGGGTTCGCCGCTGACTTGGGGCATGCTTGTGGGTGCCGCAGTGCTTTTATGTATTTTTGTGCTCTGGCAGCGCCGGGCCGTCCACCCCCTCTTGCCACTGAAGATTGTGCTGGACCGTAACCGCGGCGCCGCTTTCATCTCTGTCCTGATTGCCGGTGCCGGCATGTTTGGGATCTTCCTCTTCGTGACCTACTACGTGCAAACGTCCCTGCATTATTCGCCCATACAAGCGGGTATCGGTTTTCTGCCCATGATTGGCACGCTAATTGTGGCCGCGCAGCTGGCCACGAATCTGCTGCTGCCCAAAATGGGCCCGAAAATTGTGGTGCCGGCAGGCATGATCGTGGCCTGCATTGGCTTGGTGGCTCTGACCCGGTTGGGCTTGGAGAGCAGCTATGCGGGCGGGTTGTTGCCCGCGCTGATGATTGTCGGTTTTGGTTTGGGTCTGATCATGCCCACTTCCATCCAGACAGCAACTTACGGTGTGGAGGGCGACTTTGCCGGCGTGGCATCGGCCATGGTGAACACGAGCCAGCAGGTAGGCGGGTCCATTGGGACGGCGCTTTTGAACACTCTTGCGGCCACGGCAGCCACGGCTTATGCCGCCTCGCATCTGCCGGTCACGCCCGAGGTTCTGGCCCAGGCTGCCGTGCACAGCTACAGCGTGGCGTATTGGTGGGCAGCAGGTTTCTTCGCATTCGGTGCGCTAATGTCAGCGCTGCTCTTTCGCCGGCACCACGCCGACGCGCACCCTACAAATCCGCAAGCTACGGAGCCACAACACACGGGTGCGCACCTTGCTCCCGTAACCACGCCCGAGGATTCCTTCGAACCGTTCTCCACCTCTGCCGCTTTTCCTGAGAAGCATGGCAGGCACGAGTTGCACGGCAAACACGAAAAAGCGGACAGCGGGATCGGTGAGGGTGGGTTTGGCCAAGGATCTCAAGCTGAGCTGGCGCCGGACGCCTAGCCACTCGTGGAGCGCTTATTCCCTGTGAATGCTTCCGTGGACTTGCCCGAACACGGGTCCCGGGGTGGGGCGCTTGGCGGTGATGCCGTCGCCGGAGGATTGGTGGCGGAGCCTACGCAGCACCCAGGGCATCAGATATGCCTTGGCCCAGACAAGGTCTTCGGCCCGCGCCGTCTGCCATTTCTGCACGGGAAGCGGCTTGGGGACCTCAGGCACAAGCGAATTTGGAACGTTCAACGCCTTTAGGGCCATCATGGTGACAGTGTGGTGCCCCAATGGTGCAAAATGCAGGCGGTCATCAGCCCACATTTGTGGCGTCAACAGCCCACGCAGAGACCACATGTCGGCAATAACGGCGTCGTGCCGGGCCGCGATGGTGCGCAGGTTCTCGTTATAGATGGCCACCCGGCCGCGCACCATGCCCAAGACCGGGGTATCGCGGATGTCGGGGCCGTTAAAGAGCAGCACGGTGGCGCCGGTAGCCGCCATTTTTGCGACGGCGCGATCAAGCTTCTCGGCCAGGGCATCGGGGTCCGAACCCGGGCGGATCAGGTCATTGCCGCCAGCGGAGATGCTGATCAGATCGGGTTTGAGCGCAACCGCAGGCTCAAGTTGTTCATTGAGAATCTGGCCCAGCATGCGGCCGCGAACGGCCAGGTTGGCGTACTTGAAATCATCGGATCCGCGGCTGAGCTCCTCGGCAAGACGGTCCGCCCAGCCGCGGTAGCCGCCGGGGCTGTTCGGTTCGGGGTCACCGATGCCTTCGGTGAAAGAGTCACCCAAGGCGACATAGCGGGACCACGGATGCTGATGCAATGAATCATTCACACCCTAATACTGCCCGGTAACATGCCGGTGGCGCCACCCCCTACTTTTTTGCCGTGCCGCTTCGGAGGAAAGGCCCGCCCGCACGGCATGGAAAGATGGGCCCATGAATGAAACCCCTACAGTCCTTTGGTCCCGTCCCGAGAATGAGCGTGCGCGAACTCCCCTGCTGGTGATATTCCACGGCTATGGCGCGGATGAGGCCGATTTGTTTTCGTTGGCAGCTCAACTGCCGCCCGACTTCACCATTGCCTCGGTGAGGGCCCCGCTGGCAGCCGGGCCGGGATACGCATGGTTCCCGTTGCGCAACGATCTGAGTTATTCGGTGAGCGCTGTGACGGAGTCCGCGGCCGCCGTCGAACTGTGGCTTGATGCGGTGCGTGAGCAGCACACCTCGGTGAGCTTGTTGGGCTTCTCGCAGGGGATGTGCATGGCAACGTCCTTGCTGCGCCACCGGCCGGCGGATTATGCCGCCGTGGTGGGACTCTCCGGATTTGTGGTTGATGCGGAGGGCGATCCGTTCTTTGACGATGCCGCCGTGGCAGCGCGCAAACCGGAGATTTTCTGGGGCCGCGATCAGGCTGACCCGGTGATCCCCGAGAGCGCCATCGAGGCCACGAACACCTGGATGCATGGGCACGCAAAGCTCACTAAAGTCCTGTATTCGGGCATGTATCACGGCATCAATGCCCAGGAGATTGCGCATGTGGGCGAATTCCTGCAGTACAAGGTCCTGAATCCGTCCTAGGCGCTGAGCGTCACATAGGAGCTGCACCAAGCACGACGGCGGGCACCCCAGTAGGGTGCCCGCCGTTTGCGCGTGCGGTGGGTCCATTAGTCAACGGATCGGTTGATCGCAGGATTCCTTTGCAACCGGATCCGTGCGGAATCTAGCCGCCCGCGGTGATGCGGACGCTTTCTCCGTTCACGGTGACAGTGTCACCATGGTGGAGCTGGCGGCCGCGGCGGTCGTCAATCTCACCGTTGACCTTGACCAGGCCGTTCTTGATGAGCTCGGTGGCCTCCACACCGTCTTCAACCAGGCTGGCAAGCTTGAGCAGCTGGCCCAGGCGGATCATGTCGTCGCGGATGGGGATGTCAATGATCTCGTGTGCACTCATGGGTTAATTGTGCCGCATCTCTAGGCGGTTCGATGACGTGATGTCCCCGGGGATGTGCGCGGGGATGATTTGGGCCTTGCTTAGTAGGGGCGTGCCTTATGGTTGTTTGCCGCCGCGGCGCAAGCCGACCACCAGCAAATACACTGCGACGATGATTGGGAGGCACATCATGGCCAGACCAGCGATCAAGCCCATGCCGGGCAATACAGGGTTCGACATGGTGGCTTCGGCAGTGTCTCCCCGCCCGGACACGGGCGCAACCCAGAAGGGCATGAAGGTCGCGTAGAAGGCACCGAGCATCCCGCCGGGGAAGAGCAACGTTCCCATGATTTTTTCCCAGAGTTTCCACCGTGTCCCCATCCACAATCCGGCCAATCCAAACAGGTAGCCGATGCCGGCAAGGAAGACGCCAAAGGGGAGCAGGATGACTGTCGCAACCACCCAGAGAGTTGAGGATTGGTAGTTCTGTGGCGCCGTAGGCGGGGCTATCGGCTGTTGGACGACCGGCGGGGGAGTGTCCGCAAGGTAACCGGTGAGCACATCATCGGGGCTACCCAGAGACGCGACTACCTCGGCCGTCGATTGGGAACCTCGTGCCATTGCTTCGGCAATGTGCTCGCGCACACCGAACAGGATTTCCTCCGATTGATCGGCGGGCAGGTGGGCAAGCCGGGCTTCGAGAGCAGCCAGGTAGTTGCCGACTTCCGGACTGTCGGTGGCGTGTTTCATGGTGTTCCTCCGGTTGATGAGTCGAGTGTGTCGGAGACGGCGGTGCTGAAGGTCTCCCAGACGCTGGCAAAGGCAGTGAGCGATTCCTGGCCAGTGGCTGTCAGCGTGTAGTAGCGCCGTGGTGCGCCTTGGGCGGATTCACGCCAGCTGGTTTCCACCAGTCCGTTGCGGCGCAGCCGTGCCAGCAGGGGATAGAGCGTTCCTTCGCTGGTGAGCAGCCCCCGGCGCTGGAGGCCGTTGGCAATGTCTAAGCCGTACATTTCCCCGCGGCCGATCAAAGCAAGTACGCAATACTCCAAAACCCCCTTGCGAAGATTGGTGCTGACAGTGTCATTGAGTACCATGCAATGCACAGTACCTTGTGATGTTGAGTCATACAACCACATATTTGGGTGGGCGGGATACCGTGGATGAAACGTACCTTTTACCGTCTGAGGAGCCCTCCATGGCAGCAGTCCCATCACTTCTTGTCAGCGGCTATACCGAGGCAGGCTCCGGAACAGGACCGGGGATTGCTCGCTATGAGCTGCTGGCCGATGGTGTTGTGGGGGAGCGTCAGGCGGAAGCGGTAGCTGTGACAAACCCATCCTTCATGGCGCGCTCCGTCATGACCCACTCCGTCGTGGACCAGTCTGTCGTGGACCAGTCTGTCGTGGACCACGGTAAAGGCATGGTGATCTCTGTTGAGGAACTGCCACATGGCAACGTCGTGGCCCTGGACATGCAGACCTTGGAGGTTTTGGGTAGGGCTTCCAGTGGTGGCGCCGATAGCTGCCACGTAGCCATCGTTGACGATGCTGCATGGGTAGCGAACTACTCGTCAGGAACTGCCGCCGTGGTGCCTCTTGCCGGCCTGCTGGATGGAACTGCGGCCAAAGTTCCAGAACTCCTGTCCCACCCCGGCAGCGGTCCGGTGTCCGGGCGGCAGGGAGAATCGCACGCCCACCAGGTTACAGCCACTGCATGGGGAACCGTCTTGGTAAGTGATCTTGGTGCCGACAGGGTGGATGAATATTCGGCCAGTTCCCGGGTGCGGATAGTATCTGCTGAACTTCCGCCGGGCACGGGACCACGCCATGTTGCGCTCCGGGGGGACTATCTGCTGGTTGCCGGTGAGTTGGACGGGCACCTTCACGTGTTGCAGCGGGCCCTTCTCGCACGCTCGGGTGATGCGCCTGGGCCAACGGCTGGTGATGCGCCTGGGCCAACGGCGGAGCAGGGCGAGGATGGGCATTCTTGGCGCTGGCTGTTCAGGGTGCCACTGGCCGAATCGGCCGCAGAGATTGCGGCTTCCGCGGAGTTTTTCCCGTCCCATATTGAGCTCTCGGCCGATGGTAAGTTGCTCTATGCCGCGGTACGGGGACCCAACACAATAGTGGTGTTGGACGTGACTGGCCTGCCGGCCAACCCGGACATAAGGAGCATTGCAAGGCCTCCTGAGTTCCTGCGCCAAGTCTCCAGCGGAGGCAGATGGCCACGGCACTTCGCTGTGGTGAGAGCCGGCCAAGGTAATCACAAGCTCTATGTGGCCAACCAGCATTCCGATCAACTAGCCGTCTTTGTCCTTGACGAGCGAGGTCTTCCAGAGGCGAGTCCGGTGCAGATGGTGAACTTTGCCAGCCCCGCCTGCGTTGTGCCGGTTATGCCGATCCTCTAAATCCCGGACCCGCCGGAGGTGGGGCTAGGCATCATTGCTTCGAGGAGTTCTGCTGCGCGTGAGTGAGTGGGCGATGATCTTTTTGAGCCATGTTGGATAGTGCGGCGCAGGGGGATCGTTGTTCAGGGGTGGCTGATAGGTGCCGCTGGGCATGGTCCAGCCAATTCGGCCGTCCGGGTTCACTTTGGGTGTCCAGCCGCGCACTTTCAAGCCGTTCCTCTCGGGCTCATTGATGGAGCGTCGGCGCCCATGCCGGTCTTTGTCATCCTTGAGATGCTTCATGATGTGGTGGCGTTTGCAGGCCGGGCGTACATTGGCCAGGGTGGAGGCTCCGCCGAATTCAAAGGCCCGTAGATGGTCCAACTCGGTATCCATGACGGGGTTGGGGCAGTTTGGTATGTAACAGCCGCCTGCCAGTGCCTGGAGAACCGCCTTTTCTGCGGCTCTTAGGGTGTATCGCTGTGGTTCCAGAGGCAGCGGTGCTCCCGTAATGGGATCGGTCAAAACTCGCAGGAACGTTGAGGCGTTTTTTAGTAGTTTTCTGGCGATCTCTTCTGGAATTGGCCCCCCTTCACGTCCCGCCAGTTCAGCCGGTTCATCCGTGAGGCCCAGCAATCCCAGGAAGGGAACCGTTACCAACACCAGGGCCTCCGGCAGTGGTGGATCAACCAGGCTTCTTGACTGTGCCAGATCATGCAACTGCTGAAGATAAACGGCCTCGTGCTCACGATAAGTGGCCAGAGGGCCCGAAGTGCCAGTTTTCTGCGTATTCGGTTCCTGGGTTGCCGTAGTGCCAACTCCATGGCTACCGGCAGTACTCGGTTCCTGGCTAGAGCCGGTGTTAGCCCGGCGGGTATCTGGCGCGCCCGCAGTATCCGCGGTACCCGGAGTCCCCGCGGTACCTGGCGCGCCCGGAGTCCCCGCGGTACCCGCCGCACCTACAGTGGCTGTGTTGGTTGTGGTGTTGTTGCTGGGTAGCTCTTGGCCGAGTAAGAGAAGGGTGGCAACATCGGCCCTGAGCTGCTCGAGGGTTCTATATTCCCGGCAATCCTGGCCGGTCCCAGGTTGGGTGGTTCCGGTTTGGTTTGTTCCGGTGTTGCCGGCGGTGGCTTGGTCCGCGACCCGTTGTGCTGCTGCGGCGTCGGACTTGATGGTGCGGGCCAGACTGGTGCAGCGCGTGTAAATGGCGCTGGCACTAATGGTTGGCAGGTGGAGGGTCAGCCAGGACATGCCGTCCTTGCCGGCATCACATTTGATATTGCGCTTGGCAAAGGCTTCTTTGGTACGGGTGGTGATGGTTTCCGGATGCATCTTTTCCCTGGCCCTGCGGGCCTTACCAAGGAAAGATGCCGCCGTGGTGTTTTCGGAGAGCACCAGCAGCCGGGCCTCTAGCATGGCCTTATCCTCGGCTGTGGTGCTGGCTGTTTCTTGAAGAGTCAGGATTTCCTCGTTGATGATGGTGGCGTGACGCCACGAGAGGATTCCGGCTTCCAGAGCCTCCAGTACCTCTGGATGCTCCTGTACCAAGACCGTGCTGTGATGCTCCAAGGCTGCGGCTGTTGGTTCCGGAATCCCCAGCGTCAAAGCCATTTCCGTAGCCGCAGAGGAAGCTGCAACGCCGTTCTGCCACCGATCCAATTTGAGCAGCTGGGCCTCAACGGCTGATGCCCCAGATATCCGCGCTACCAGCCTTGCCTTACATCCGGCAACGGCATCTTCAAGACGCTTGATTAGGCTCAGGGCTTCCATCCCCGAGTTGTATACGCACTGTGCCACCGACAGCTGCGTTATGGGCAGTGGGAAGGGTACTGGATACTCAGGGCGTCCCTGCAGTCCGTAAAGCTCTGGACTGTCAGACCCAAAGGGTTCAATGGAAGGAAGAGTAATTGCAGCGAGGGTCGAGGCCACATCCTGTGTGGCTTCAGCGCCCCGGTCCCCGGGGAAGTCCTCCCGAATACTCATATCTTCAGGATAAGTCCAAAGTAATCAAAACGCAATAGTTACCCGAAGAAAAATTCTATAAATATTTCTCCAAGGAAGGAGATCAAGCACACAACGCCACACTGAAAAAGGGCTGATGGGGCACGTGTAGAGGCGCCGGGAGTCTGGATCCGGGCGCCCAGCCGGACCCCCGCCCCAGACAAGCCCCCGCTCCAGCCAAGCCCCCACACCCAGCTGCGGCCCGCCGTCGTCCATCAGGGGCAGCGCAAAACCAAGGGGGATGTGTGGCGCAGTGAGCAAAATTGCTCCCAACCGGGCCCCCACCGGTAATGTGGAGCGCGGGACGGACCGCACCCAGCGGCCTCGTAAGTATTAGGAGTAATAAGTGGCGCCTCAGTCCAAGCTAGACCAGGTTATTTCACTCGCGAAACGTCGCGGCTTTGTTTTTCAGGCCGGTGAGATTTACGGCGGTTCGCGGTCGGCCTGGGATTATGGCCCTCTCGGCGTTGAGCTGAAGGAAAACATCAAGCGTGAATGGTGGCAGTCGTTTGTGCGCGGCCGCGAGGACATGGTGGGACTGGATTCCTCCATCATCTTGCCCAAGGCCGTATGGGAAGCCTCCGGGCATGTTGCCACGTTCACAGACCCCCTCGTTGAATGCACCCAGTGCCACAAGCGTCACCGTCAGGACCACCTCATCGAGGCGTTCGCGGCGAAGAAGAAGCGCCAGCCCGAAAACGGGATGGAAGAGATTGTGTGCCCGGATTGCGGCACCAAGGGCCAGTTCACCGAACCGCAGCTGTTCTCCGGCCTGATGAAGACGTTCCTGGGGCCCGTGGAGAGCGACGCCGGCATGGCCTACATGCGCCCGGAAACCGCCCAGGGCATCTTTGTGAACTTCAACAACGTGCTGACCACCAGCCGCAAGAAGCCCCCGTTCGGCATTGGCCAGATCGGCAAGGCTTTCCGCAACGAGATCACGCCCGGAAACTTCATTTTCCGCACGCGCGAGTTCGAACAGATGGAAATTGAGTTCTTTGTGCCCGGCGAAGACGCCGATAAGTGGTTCAAGGAATGGGTTGAGCTGTGCTGGGACTGGTTCATCGATTTGGGCATCGACCCGGAGAACATGCGCCGCTTTGACGTGCCCGACGACGAGCGCGCCCACTACTCCGCCGGCACCATCGACTTTGAGTACAACTTCGGCTTCCAGGGTTCCAAGTGGGGTGAGCTCATGGGCGTTGCCAACCGCACCGACTATGACTTGGGCTCACACACCAAGGGCTCCGGCACGGATCTGAGCTACTTCAACCAGGCCACGGGCGAGCGCTTCACCCCCTACGTGATCGAGCCCTCCTTCGGCCTGACCCGCTCCATGATGGCGTTCCTGGTGGATGCCTACGTGGAGGACGAGGCCCCCAACGCCAAGGGTGGCGTGGACAAGCGCACCGTGCTGAAGCTGGACCCGCGCCTGGCCCCCGTCAAGGCCGCTGTCCTGCCGCTCTCCCGCAACGAGGAGCTTTCACCGAAGGCCAAGGAGCTTGCCAACACGCTGCGCAAGCACTGGAACATCGAGTTCGACGACGCCGGCGCCATCGGCCGCCGTTACCGCCGCCAGGACGAGATCGGCACCCCGTTCTGCATCACTGTTGACTTCGAGACCCTCGAGGACAACGCCGTGACCATCCGTGAGCGCGACACCATGAGCCAGGAGCGAGTACCCCTGGACCAGGTCCAGGCATACCTGGCAACACGCCTCCTGGGTGCCTAAGCATGGTTGAACTAAGTTACCGGCCGTGGCAAGACGGCGATGACCTGACCCTTCTGGAGATCTGGGGAGACGCCGATTCCGCCCCAGCCGGTGCGTTCCGTGCCGCGCTGGTACCGGCGCAGGATGCCAATCCGTGGCGGCGCACCATCGTTGCTACGGACCAGGGCATTCCGGTCGCGGCCGCGGTGGTCTATTCCACCAAGCTGCACCCCTCACGCCTCTGGGCTTATGTTGAGGTTGCCAAAGACCACCGGCGCGCAGGCGTTGGCGCCACCTTGGTCACCATGTTGCGCCGCGAAGCTGACGGCGCACTTGCCGCAGGTTTGGTAAGCACGACGGCGTTGCGCACCAAGGTTGCCCCCGGCACCTCGGGCGCGGCGTTTGCCGAGGCGATGGGGCTGGCTATTTTGCAGCGGAACAGGGTTGTTGAGGTGGGCCCCGGCGCACTGAAGCTGCCCATGTTCGGGGAGGGTACCGAGGAAGAAGCCGGGGCCCGGGTACAGGATCTGGCCACCGGCTCGGTGGAACTGACTGAGGTAGTGGGCCGTTACTACGAGGCCGTGAACCAGTGGGATCCCACAGGTCCGCTGAGCCCAGGACTGGTTCAGCGCATGTTCCTTGATGACCTCACCGGCGCCCACGGCGCCTTGGTTCTGCGGGCCGAGCCTGCCAGTGCCTTCGGTGCGGCCGTTGCCCCAAGCAAAAAAGGCAAGATCCAGGCCTTTGCGCTGAGCTACTCGCAGGGGCACATCGAGACCACTGAGGAAGTTGCTGCTACGGCCTCCGAGGTGTTCCTCGGCGTGGAGCCAACGCTGGGACACGATGAGGCTGTGCAGTCGGCGTACGATCTGCTGGCGCTGATCACACACCAGTACCCGGTGCTGCTGGAACTGGACGATTCCATGGAAGCTCTCTGTGCCGTGGTCAACCCCATGATTTCCGTGGGTGCGGCCAAGGTGCGCGGCACCGAAACCCTGGTTCTCGGGGAGTGACCAAAGCGCGGGCTGGCTAAGGAGGCGGAGCTGGACTCCCGGAGCGGGGATGGATTTTCAAGGTCGCTTGGCGACCGCGGAAATCTTGCTGCCCGCGAGGGAGCCCAGCTCCTCCTCTGTACTTTCTCTGTGCTTTCTCAGCACCGCATGTATGAACCACCGCACTCAACCACGAGGACTTTCATAGCCCATGGGCCATTCACATTCGCACGCTGATGAATCGGCTCTGAGCCGGCCGGAGCTCCGCCGCCGCAAAGCCATGCGCCGCAGGGCTGTGGTGCTGCTGAGCTGGATCTTGGTGCCACTGGCCATCCTGACCATTATTGCCATGGCCTTTATGTGGCCCAGCACTGAAGGCTCTCCCGCAGCGGCTGGCAATCCTTATGCCGCAGCGCCAGGGGCCAGTATTGATTCTGGAACTGTGCAGCGCACGGTCACGGAGGATTGCTCACTCAGTGCAGGTGGCAGCCTAGGCAGTAGCTGCTTCATCGCCTTCACCGCCGCTGACGGGCTGGCTGAAGTTCCTGTGCTCATCAGCCCTGACATTGTGCAATCCCGTGGCGTCCACGTGGGTGACTCCATCAGATATTTGAATCTCTCCGGCCTGGCGGCTGTTACGGGTGTTGAACAAAACGGCCCCGCCTACGTCTTCATGGATTTTGTCCGGACTTTCCCCATTGGCTTACTGGCGGTGTTGTATGCCGTGGTGGTGGTAGCGGTAGCCCGCTGGCGAGGACTGCGAGCCATCGTGGGCTTGATCGGAGCGTTCGGGGTGCTGGCCTGGTTCATCCTGCCTGCACTCGCCCAGGGCCAGCCGCCTCTGCTGGTGGCCCTCACTGGCTCCAGCGCCATCATGTTCGGTGTCCTGTACTTTGCCCACGGCTTCTCCGCCCGCACCTCAACGGCGCTTCTGGGAACCCTCTTCGGGTTGGGTGTCACGGCAGGTTTGGCAGCTTGGGCGGTGGACGCCGCCGCCCTGACCGGCACCTCGGGAGAATACGGCTACCAGCTTCTGAACATGACCCAGGGCATGTCCTTATCCGGCATGATCCTCTGTGGTCTGGTGATCTCCGGATTGGGAGTGCTCAATGATGTCACCATCACCCAGTCCTCCGCCGTTTGGGAGCTCTACGAGCTGGCCCCAGAGACCAGTACCCGGGAGTTGTTCACCTCTGCCATGAGAATTGGCCGCGACCACATTGCCTCCACGGTCTACACCATTGCCTTCGCCTACGCAGGCAGTGCCCTGCCGGTGCTCTTAATGGTTTCACTCTTTGACCAAGAGCTCCTGCTCGCGTTGACTGGAGTGGAACTGGCTGAGGAGATTGTACGGATTCTGGTGGGCTCCATTGGTCTGGTTCTAGCCATCCCTGTCACCACTTTGGTGGCGGTGGCTGTTGTTAAAGCGACAGGCCGCGTCCGGGCCGTGCAGCTATCAACGGATGTTGTGCATGGTGAAGCGCCGGGCAGCAAAGTTTTGGACAACGCCTAGTGTGAACAGCCCTCCCAAGGCTGCGTTGCGCAATTGCAAGAACTGCGCCGGGGACTTCCGCCCCAGCATCATGTTCAGCTGGGCTTGGTGTGCTGCAGTGCGGGCCGCGCCCATCCTGACCCGCTCAAATTCCGCCAGCCGTCTGCCCGTTTTCTCACCCCGCAGGGCAGCGACGATGATGGGGGCCACGGCGGCGGCATCCAACCACCCCAGATTCATGCCCTGACCGCCAATGGGACTGATCTCGTGGGCAGCATCTCCGACCAGCACCACCCTGCCCTGGACCATGCGCCGGGCCAGCCGGGTACGGACCTCAAAAGCGCTGAGCATACTGTTCGCCCCGGGATCAAGTTCCACCCCCGTGCGCTGACGAACAAGTTGTGCAAGGTCTGCTGCGTCCGCGTCCGTGAGTAACGAATCCGTGTGGACAACCCAGCGGCGCAAGCGGCCCGGCAGAGGGAACGATTCCAGAATGCCTTCTGGCTCCAGAAACAACACTGCAGTGTTTCCATCGTCTCCGGTGTCGGGAAAATCGCCCATCAAATACGTGTCAGGATAGTTGCGCCCGCTGGTAGGAATGCCCAGTAGCCGGCGTACAGCGGAACGTGCACCGTCAGCACCCACCACCAGCCGGCCCTGAACATGCTCCTGAACCGGGGCGTCCACAACAGCGCAGTCTCGAACAGAAGCGTCCACAACACTAGCGGCGACCGTTTCGGAGAGCGTGAGGAAGGTGCCGCCGTCGTGGATGGACTGCACACAGAAACCACGCACCACGGCGTTCGGGTCCAGCTCTGCGAGCCGCTGGGCCAGCAGAGCCTCTGTGCGTACCTGCTTGAGGGTCAGCACAAAAGGGCGTTCCGGTGCGCCCCGTGCGAAGTCTATGGAACCCACGTCACGGCCGCCGCTGCGGGCCACACCGCTGGGGATGCGCAGGCCTTCTGCCAGCAGGGGCGCCTCCACCTTGGCCAGCGCCAGTGCCGCCAGCGCGGGCGGGTGAATGCCGATGGCGCGCGAATCGCTGCGTGGTGAGGAACGTTGTTCCAGGATGCGCACCGAGAGCCCCTCCTGAAGTAGCAGCGTGGCAAGGAACAATCCCACCGGTCCGGCGCCCACAATGACGACGTCGAACATGCTCGTGTGGGGCTGATGGGATTGGGAGGACTGGGCAGGCTTGGAAGACTGGGCAGGCTTGGCAGGCTGGTGGGGCTGATTTGGCTGGGCAGTATGGGCAGACTGGGAGGTCTGGGCAGGCGCTGGCTGTTTGGCGTCAGACATGCTGTGGCCCAGGGGTGGAGCGCAGTAGATTGCGCCAGGGCCGCGCTGATTGTACCCACCAGCCAGGTGGCAGCTGGGTCCGCAATTCGGCTGCGGTGTAGCTGCGTCGAATGGAGATTAAGCCATCGTGGCGGATAAACGAGCCCGGAAAGAACGGCCAGGTCGCCACGGAAAACAAGGCGTAGGCCAGCGGGCTGCGGGCAATGTCGCTATGCACCACCAGCTGCTGAGCCATGGCTGCGGAGTCTGTCAGAAGGTCTGTGAGCTCGGCTGCGGATAAGTGGTGGAGCATGTGGTTGGAAATGACAACGTCATACACGGCACCCTCCGTGACCAGGGCACTGCTGTGGGCCTGGCGAAACTCCACGCCGGGATGCGCCGAATGAGCGCGGGAATAACCAATCGCTCGCGGATCGGGATCGATCGCGGTGATCTGTAGTGAGAGCCCATCCCGTGCTGCCCAGCGGGCCAAGGCTGCGGGAATGTCCCCGCCTCCGCAGCCTATATCCAGCAGCGTGGTGGTGTGCGTGGTTGACAGCAACGGCCTAATGAGCTGTTTGTAGACGCTGCGCCAGCGTGAAACAACGGCGTTAATGAGGGGGAATTGAGCGTAGGTGCGGGCTAGTTTGGTGGGCTCACAATGCGGATTGTCCATTTCCTCCCGTGCCTTCTGATCCCTGACGGCCAAGAACCGGGGGCTGGCTAAAGGCTGTTCAGGGTGTGCCGGTTCTGGCGCCGGTTCTGGCGTGGGTTCTGGTGCCCGTTCAGGCATGGCCGGCCGTTACGAGTTCCCCAGTCTCGGTGGGGGGAGAGGATGGCGAGCCCACTTTCGTGAAGAGTGCCGATTCCACCGTCAGGCCGGGGCCAAAAGCCATGGCGCAGATATCCTCCCGTGCGGACTGCTGGGGAAGTTCCAGAATGTGCTTGAGCACAAACATCACTGTTGCGCTGCTCATATTGCCAAAGTTGCGCAGCGTTTCACGGGCCGGGACCAGTTGCTCCTCGCTAAGTGCCAACTTGCTTTGGACCTTGTCCAAGATACTGCGGCCCCCGGGGTGGATGGCCCAGTGCTTGATGTCGCTATAGGGCAGCCCTTGCAAGGGGGAGGAAGCCAGAAGTGGTTCCAGGGCACCCACAATGTGTTCATCAATGATTTTCGGAACATAGCTATCAAGCACCATTTCAAAACCATGATCACCAATATTCCATGCCATGGAGTCCTCACCCACAGGGGTCAACACAGTTTCAAAGTGATCAAGTTCTAAGAAGGTGCCGGTGGTTTCAAGCTCCCTGGCCGTGACTACTGCCGCTGCTGCACCGTCGGCAAAGAGAGAGGAGCCCATGATGGTGTCAGGGTTGTTGGAGGTTCGCACGTGAAGGGAACAGAGTTCCACGGAGACCACCAGCACCACAGCCTGCGGATCGGCGTCGCAAAATGCTTTGGCTGCCCGCAGTGCAGGAAAGGCGGCGTAGCAGCCCATGAAGCCTAGGTGGTAGCGCTGCACCGAAGGTGCCAGCCCCAACGCCCGGACAATCTTGTAATCGGGGCCGGGGTTGAAGAATCCGGTGCAGGAAACAGTCACAACGTGGGTGATATCCTCGGCCGTGAGGCCCTCTGCGGCGGCGAGAGCCTTGGCAGCGCACTCGATGAACAATGCTGATGCTTCGCTGGCGAACAGATCGTTACGTTCTTTGGTGGTGGGATTGAGAAGGAGTCCGGAGGCGCCGTCGTAAAATGTTGGATCCGGGCCGGCGAAGTCTAGGCTCATCTCCGCAACGGCCGTATGCCGGGTGTCAATGGCGGCTCCGTCAAAGCAGGTACGTACCAAACGCTGTCCCAAGCGTGTCAGTCCGGGCTGCGCTGCAAAGACGTCGCGTGCCACGGGCTGGATGAGAATGGTGGGGGGAACTGCCGTTTCTAAAGACCTCACTGTGACCGTCATAGTCCATTCTTAGATGCCCCGGGAGCAGAACACAATGGGTGACCCATACGGGAGTGTGTGATTCGTGGTTCCGTCCGCTCGTGGCCTAGGATGAAATGAGGGCCAATTCCTTTGCAGTACAGGGGATTGATGCCACTTAATACGCCCGGGATGGGCCTTGGAATGTTGGAGGTGAGCCGCACGCATGGACGACGGACCTAGTCGATCTACCTCACCGCGCGAGCCTCGCCTGCGCCATCGGAGAACACGCTAACTTTCATTCCCAAGACGCGCACTGCGCCGCGAGCCCCGAACTTTTGAGCCGGGGGTGCTTTCTTGGATGAGTTGTCCCGCCGAAAGACGGGAATCCAGTGGTTCCCGGTCGCCGTCGTTGGTTGCGCGGTTGCGGTTTAGCGCATCACGCCCACAACAATTTCTGCACACACCTGCGGCCAGCACTGCAGGGCGTTCCCGTGTGCACCCACCGGAGGGACCCGGAGAATGATCAAGTACCCCATCCAGACCTTTGAGAACAGCGCCGAGCTTTTGATGAAGGCATTGAACGATCACGATCTGTCCGCTATTTCGCAGGCATTACGGCCGCTAAACATCAGCGAAATTTTGGAACAGCTGGAACGGCTCAACACCATTGAGCGGGCGGTGGCCTACAGGACGCTGCCAAAGGACCGTGCCATTGAGGTCTTTGAACGCCTGGATGCGGCGCTGCAGGCAGATCTTGTCTCAGGGCTGCAGGAAGCCGATGTTGCCGAGGTCTTCGCCCAGCTGAGTCCCGATGACAGGGTGGCACTGCTGGATGAGCTGCCGGCGTCCGTGGCCAACCGCCTGATCTCGGGCCTTGATGAGAAAGAGCGGGCGCTGACCAGCACTGTGCTCGGGTACCCGCAAGGCGCCGTGGGCCGCTACATGAGCCCCGAGTTTGTCACCACTCACCCGCACCTGAGCATGGCCGAGACCTTCGCCAGGGTTCGGACACACTTGGACGACGCCGAGAGCGTCTACACTCTTCCCGTCACCGATTCAGGGCGCCACCTAGTGGGTGTTATCTCCTTGCGTGATGTGTTGAGGGCCGACGACGACGCCCTGGTGGCAGAGATCATGAAGGCGCCGCTGAGCTTTCCCGCCACCGAGGATGTGGAAGAAGCCGCCCGCTACTGTGCTGATGCCAAGGTTCTGGTGCTGCCTATTGTCGACGCCGAGGAGCGGCTGGTCGGTATCCTCACAGTGGATGATGCGCTGCAGATTCTCGAGGACGCAGAAACAGAAGACGCTGCCCGATCCGGTGGAACCGAACCATTGCGCCGTCCATACCTGGCCACGCCGGTGGGAACCATCGTCCGGGCCCGGGTGGTGTGGCTGCTGGTACTGGCACTGGGCGCCACGCTCACCGTCCAAGTCATTGGCGCCTTTGAGGCAACCTTGGAACAACAAGTGGTGCTCTCACTGTTTATCCCGCTGCTGATAGGCACGGGGGGCAATACCGGCAATCAGGCGGCCACCACTATCACCCGGGCCTTGGCGTTGGGCGATGTGCGCCCGCGTGACTTCGTGAAGGTCTTTGCCCGTGAAGTCAGGGTTGGCGCGTTCCTCGGTCTGCTGCTGGGTTCCTTGGGGTTCGTGATTGCCTCACTGGTATTCACTGTGCCGATTGGCTGGGTCATTGGCCTGACCCTTTTGGGAGTGTGCACCATGGCGGCGAGCATTGGCGGGCTCATGCCGCTGCTGGGCAAGGCCGTGCGTGCAGACCCGGCAGTATTCTCCAACCCGTTCATATCAACCTTCGTGGATGCAACGGGCCTGATCATTTACTTCCTGATCGCCACCAGCATCCTGGGGCTCTGATCCGCTGATCCTTTGGGCCGCTGGGCCGCTGGGCCGCTGGACCGCTGGGCCGAGGGCAGACATGCCGCAGCACACACGGGCACGGGGACAGCAACGAAAAGTCCTAGTCGGTGACTACTAGGACTTTTCGTGGCATGGCAGCTGCCGCAATGAGCCCCAGAATGGCGCAAACCAGCACCGCCAAAAACACCCCATGGGCCGAGGCAATGATGGTGGCCGGGCCCGTTGCAGCAGCGCCGGAGCCGGCCACTCCTGAGTTAGGTGCGCCGGAGTTAGCAGCTTCGGAGTTAGCCACGATGGTATTCGCCACGGCCCCGAAGATGGCCACGCCCACCGAACTACCAACCGCCCGTGCCAGCATGTTCGAACCCGTCACCACCCCACGTTCGCCCCAGCCCACGGAGGACTGGGCCGCCACGATGGCCGGGGTGGAAGCGAATCCCAAGCCGGCGCCGATGACCAAACAACAGGCCGCCACCACCGCAACATTGGGACGCTCAGAGGTGATAACCAGAGCCAGGGCGCCCAAGACAATGATGGACATTCCCAACACTGCCGTGTTACGAAAGCCGTACCGCATGTACAGGCGGCCGGAGAAGCTTGAGGCAATAGGCCAGCCAATGGATTGGGCGGCTACGGCCAGCCCTGCCAGCAGAGGAACCGTGCCAATGGAGCCTTCCAAAAAGGTCGGAACGTAAGAGCTGAGGCCAATCAACACGGCCCCGACGCCGAGGGAGACCAGCGTAGTGCTCAACAGCAGGCGGCGCGAGAGTACCCACAAAGGCAGAACCGGGTTGGCGGTTCGGCGTTCAACCAGGACAAAGGCGCCGAGGCAGGCGGCGCCAAGCACAAAACCACCGATGCTTAGTGGCGAACCCCACGCCCATGCCTGGCCGCCCTCAAGCACAGCCAAGATGATCAGCGACATTCCTGTGGCGAGCAGCACCGTGCCGGGGTAATCAATACGGACCCGCCGGCGTTCCACCTTCTCGTGGTAGGAGTGGAGGATCAACACCATAGCCACCAAACACACCGGAACGTTTATGAAGAAGATCCAGCGCCAGCTGACGAACTGGGAAAACAGGCCACCAATGGCTGGGCCCAACACGGCGGCAACTGCCCAAACCCCGGAGAGATACCCTTGAGCTTTGGCGCGCTCCTCGACGGAATATATATCACCGGCAATGGTTGTGGTGGCCGGCTGAATGGCCCCGGCACCGAGCCCCTGCACAACGCGGCACGCGATCAGCACTGGCATGCTCCACGCGAACCCGGCCAGGATTGAACCCGCCATGAAGATGCTGATACCGGCCAGAATGACGGGTTTGCGCCCCAGCGTGTCAGAAAGCTTCGCATAGACCGGGACCGTTACAGCCTGTGCCAGTAGATAGACGGAAAACAGCCACGGGAACGAGGCAAAGCCACCCAAGTTCTCCACGATAGACGGCACCGCTGTGGCAAGGACTGTTGAGTCCAGGGCCACCAGGGCCATGCTGACCATGAGCGCCAGTAGAACAGGGCCCCGCTCGGACCGTAAACCCACCCCGGATCCAGCCATCACCACCTCCTGCACAATGCGCCACCCCCACGGAATGCGCCATCCCCAGGGAAAGCCCCACCCCGATTCCCGGTTCAGCACGGCACTGACGCGGGGACCGCCGTCGTTCCTGCCTGGGTGCCTGCCTGGGTGCCTGCCCTGGGGGCATCTTCACTGCGCCCGGGACTGTTCCTCTCCAATCTGCACCAAAGCCGGCCAGGCCACAAGAAGCCGGACTCAAGAAGCCTGACTCAAGAAGCCTGACTCAAGCTCAAGGGTGGTGAGAAGAGTTAGGGGTTGGGCGCATCTGCGGCCAGCTTGCCCGAGAAAATGAACAAGATCGCGGCGGATACTTCCGCCACGGGGGTGTCCGGGCTGAACAATAGCCATTCCAGCCCGCCCATGAGGGTGGCCCCGAAGATTCCACCGGCCATCAGTAAGCGGCTGCTCTCAGAAGTGCCGGCTGGAACCAGCGGCAACAGTGCGGCACCAAACTCGCTGACCGCCTCACGGCGCAACACCGATACCGCATTTTGCCACACCCTGTCCGTGCGGAAAATTTCCGCCGCCATGAGCTTGGCCAACGCCCTGTTCTGTGCAATTAGCGCCAGCATGTCCGAGACCATGGCCTCAATCGCGGCAAACCCCGCAGCTTGTTCACGGGCTGTGCGCAGCGTTTGCGAGAGCGAAGCCACTCCCGTGGTCAACAGCTCCTCAAAGAGCTTGTCCTTGGAAGAGAAGTTGTAATAAACACTTCCCTTGGCCACACCGGCGCTTTCGGCCACCTCATCCATGGTGGTCCCGGAAATCCCGTGCAGCGCACCGAGCTCCAGCGCGGCAGCCAGAATGGCCTTCTTGGTGGGGGAGATGCGAGGCACTTAGATTCCTTGATTCTTGAACGGAGATTAGCTTCTAATAAGTCTAAAGACATCCGGCGCGCACTCAGCTCACCGCGCCCTGTTGGCTACATCTCCAGTTCCGGATGTAGCCGTTTGATGGAGAACACCCGCTGCCGGCCGGCGCAGAACGCGCTAACTGCCACGGAACCCGCCGCAAGCACGGCCAGGAACGCCACGGAGATCCACAACCGGGAGTCTATTCCACCAGTCATCAACTGCCGAAGTCCATTCACCACGTAAGTGGCAGGCATGTACGGGTGCAGCGCCTGGAAGAAGCCGGGAGTGGTCTCCACCGGGTAGGTGCCTCCGGAGGAGCTCAGCTGCAGCATCAGCAGCACCAGGCTCACCACCCGCCCGGCGGCTGTGCCAAAGACAATGATGAACATTTGCTGCAGCGCCAGGAAACACACCGTGGTCAGATAGATGAAGGCGGCCATCGCCACGGGATACACGGGCTTCATATCCAATCCCCACAGCAGCACGGCCACCATGATCAGCACCTGGCCCAGCCCTATGGCAAGGGCCGGGAGCAGACCTGTCAGAACACTGCGCAGCCCGCTCGCCCCGGCGGCAAGCGCCCGGGTGGGAAGTGCGCGCAGCAGCAGCCAAGAGATCAGGGCACCAACAAAGGTGGCCAAGGCGATGAAGAACGGGGCAAAACCGTCGCCGAAACCATTGGATTGATTGGCCCACTGCTGGTTCATGGCAACAGGGTTTGCTAAGACCCGAGATTTTTCGGAGAGGAGAGCTGCGGAATCGTCGGGGATTGCCTTGCCGCCGTCGTCGAGCTTCTGGGTGAGTGTGTGGCTGCCGGTGGACAATTTCTGGGCCCCGTCAGCTAGTGTGGTGCCGCCTTCCACCAGCTTGCCGCTACCACTTGCCAGGTCTGTGCTGCCCGTGCTCAAGGAACCGGCGCCCGTGGCCAGAGCCGCGGCCCCGTCCTTTGCCGTGCCAGCACCTTCGGCCAGCGCAGATGCCCCGCCAGCGAGCTCGGATGCGCCAGTTGCAACACGTGAAGACCCTGTGGCGGCGCTCTCGGCGCCAGTGGACAGCGCGGTGGCGCCGGTGTTCAAGGCGGTGGCACCCTGCGAGAGTTTCCCGGCACCCGTGGCCGCCTCGCCTACCCCTGCGCTGAGTTTGGTGACACCCGCGGAGACTGTGCCAGCCCCGGCGGACAGCTTTGCGGCCCCGTCAGAGAGGGGCGTGATGGCGTTCGTGGAAAGCTGGTGCGCTCCGGCCGCCAACTTTCCGGCCCCGGCTGCCAGGGGAACGGCTGCATCGTTGTTCAACGTCTCCAGGCTCCCCAATATTGCGCTGGCGGGAGTGTCTGCCGGCATGGCCTCCACGGCGGCAATGAGTGCTGCCAGCTGTGTGGATGTGGCCGTGGCACCGGCGGCCACGTCATCGGCCGTGCCGGCCAGAGTTGATGCAGACGCGGAAACCTTGCTAGCGCTCGCAGACAGGGTGCCGGCGCTGGAGAAGACAGAGGCGGCGCCGGTATCCAGTGCCTTGGCGTCTGGGACTGCCTGGGCCAGTGACGTTGCCAAGTCCGAGGCGCCGATGGCCAGGGTGTTGCTTCCCGCTGCCAATGAGGCCGCGCCGGTGTTCAGCTCTGCCACACCGCTGGCCAGTGAACTAGCACCCGTGGACAGTGTGGCTGCGCCGGTGTTTAACGTGGTGGCTCCTCCGGCCAGTGTGGAGACGCCTTGGGACAAGGAGGTGGCGCCGTCGGCGAGTTGGAGGGCACCGTCTTGGAGCGTCACGGTGCCTGCAGCCAGATCCTTCATTCCCGCCACTAATTTCCCGGCACCGTCCTTGGCGCTGTCGATGCCCTGGGTGACTTCAGCGGAACCAGACGTTGCGGCGCGGAGTCCTTCTCCGGCGTCGTGCAATCCCACGAGCAGGGCGGAGGAGGTTTGCTCGCCCAATTGCTCGGACACCGCGTCCCGCACCTGGGACATGGCCTGCTTGCCCAAAACGCTCGAGAGGAAGTTATTGGTGTCGTTGAATTCGACGTCGATCATGGTTTGAGCAGGTGTGTCCGTGCCTACCGAGACGGCGTTCTTGGAGAAGTCCGCCGGGATGCTCATGGCGAAGTAGTAGCTACCGTCCGCCACACCCTGCGCGGCCGTGGCCGCATCTGTCTGCTCCCACTTGAGCTCCATGCCGTCCATGAGCTCGGCGGCGAGGTCATCACCGGCGTTCACCGGCGCGCCATCTTTGATCGCACCGGTGTCTTGGTTGACCAGAGCCACAGGGAGGTTGTCCATGTGCTTGTCGGGGGCTTGGAACGCCCACAGGTAGAGGGCGCCGTAGATGAGCGGGATGAAGAGCATCACGGCCACGGCAATTTTGGGCAACTTGCCGCGTTTGAACCGGCCAAGTTCAGTGCCAGAGGATAAAAAGGCAAACATTTAGTGGGACTCCTTGATCGGTTCGGACTGGGCTGTCAGGTGTTCGGAACTGGGTGCCGCCGCCATGGTGAGAAGCGCAGGGCCGACGGCAGGCGGGTTCCCCTCGGCAGGGTTCTCCACGCGCGGGTTCACATCTGCCGGTTGAAGATTAATATCGATGAGCGCCGGGGCAATGCCCAAGTCTGCCCAGAGCTGATCATCGAAAGACGAGGCGCAGACCACCACATGGGTGCCGGAAGCTGCCAGATCTGCCAGCCGGGCCCAGATGATGGAGCGGGAAGCCGTGTTGCGCAGTTGCTCAATGTCATCCACCAGGAGCAGTTCCGGGGCGGACAGGGTGGCTAGCACCAGTCGGAGCAAGAACTGCTGACTCTCCGCCAGATCCCAAATCACAGTGTCAGCGTGGGGGATCGGTTCGTTGCCAAAGATGGGTGTGCAGAGGCGCGCCACCGCCACGTCATTGGGGCTACGCACAATGGACCACCAGGGTGCGAGCCAGGCGAGGCGTTCGCGCAAAGCAGCCCCCACAGTGACAGATTCCTCGAGGCTGTCGATGCCCACGAATCCGGCCACGGAGCTAATTTTCTGAACGGCGCGCAGTTGGCGGGGGAGGTGATGCCCGCCGACAGTCAGGCTGCCGGAGTCGGGCCTCATGCGCCCGGCCAGTGTGAGCAGCAACGCGGTGCGCCCGCTTCCAGGATCCCCTCGGAGCACTGTCAGACCCCCGTTCGTGTCAAAGGTGAGTGGGCCGTAAACAGGGCCGCGGCCTGCGTTCAACGCGAGGTTGTTGGCATGAATCTGCACAGTGGTTCCTTCTCGTGGGGTGATGGCTGCCTTGCCCGGAGGTTTATATTTCCGGAACAGGTACCCATTCCTAATCTTTGTACTGACCAGTCAGTCTAACAATAATTTGTGGGTTTGCGGCAACTTTTGAAGGCTTCGCTACTCCGTGACCTTGGGCACTAGGCCGGGTGAATGAAAAGGGAGGCGAAGCTAAGGGAAGGATGCAGGCGCCCCTCGCGCCGAGCTAAGTGTTGGCGCATCCTTGCTGGGCCGAGCGGAATCGCGCCGAGCACGATTGGGCCGCTCCGGGTCGCGGTGGCGTGGAATGTCACAACCCTGATCTAGGGTGGGGAATATCACAAGTAGGTACTGCAGCGTTAAGAAGGGGTCCCGTCGTGCCACTCTTTGAAGGCATCAGAGCCAGCACTGTTCAAACGGATCGGCTACTCGCCAACGTGCTCACCCGGACCGGGGCAGGAGCTGGCGGGCCCGCCGTCGTGTTTGTCCACGGGAATGTCTCCTCCTCACTGTTCTGGCAGCCGATCATGCTGGCCTTGCCAGATGATGTTGACGCTTATGCCATAGATCTGCGCGGCTTCGGCGGCAGCGAGGGTGCTCCCGTAGATGCAAGCCGGGGAGTGCGCGACTTCAGCGACGATGTCTACTCGGTGGTCCGTGAGCTGGGACTTGGGCCCGTCCACCTTGTGGGCTGGAGCATGGGTGGCGGGGTTGTCATGCAATATGCGCTGGACTACCCCGTTGCAAGCATCACCTTGCAGGCGCCCGTCTCGCCTTATGGTTTTGGCGGTACCCGACTGGACGGGACCCGCCTCACCACCGATGATGCTGGCACCGGGGGAGGCGGGGTTAACCCCGGCTTCGTTGCGGCGCTTGAGGCTGGTGACACGAGTCGGGAAAACCCGCTGGGACCTTGGTCGGTCTACAAGGGTTCCTATGTCGCTGCAGGTTTTGTCTCCGAGCACGAGGACACGTGGGTGGAGTCCATGCTCTCCACTGCGACGGGCCCGGAGAATTATCCTGGCGATTCCGTGCCTTCGGAGAATTGGCCAGGCTTCGCAGCCGGCGCCAGGGGAGTCTTGAACACCATGTCACCGGGTAACTTCAACGTCTCGGCCATTGCAGAGTTGGCCATCAAACCACCTGTTCTTTGGGTGCGCGGTGATGCCGATGCCATTGTCTCTGATGGTTCCGCCTTTGACTTGAACTTCTTGGGCCAAGCCGGTGTGATCCCGGGCTGGCCGGGGCAGGAGAAGGCTCCGGCACAGCAGATGCTGGCACAGACCCGGGCCGTGCTGGAGAGCTACGCTGCGAAGGGTGGCCGTTATTCAGAGGAGGTGTTTGCTGGGTCCGGGCACTCACCGGCACTGGAACAGCCGGAAAGGTTCGTGGAGTTGTTGGTGGCGCACGTGCGCGGTGCATAGTGAAGAACGCTTTGTGAGAGGAACCCGTGACGGGCCGTGGGTCGGTTCCGGGGCGTGGGCCGCTACCCGGGGAGATTAATTTGGTGGCATTTGAGAGAATTGCATAGTGACTGTTCTTGATATCCCCACCAGCGAGACCAAATTGGACCTCCCGCCCCTGAAACTAGGCAACATCACGGTAGAAACACCCGTGGTACTCGCCCCCATGGCTGGCATTACCAACACAGCCTTCCGTAGGTTGTGCCGTGAGCACGGAGGTGGTGTGTTTGTCTCCGAAATGGTGACCTCGCGCGCCTTGGTGGAACGCACGCCCGAGTCCATGCGGCTCATCAGCCACGACCCGGATGAAAAGATCCGCTCCGTGCAGTTGTACAGTGTGGATCCTGAAACTGTGGGCAAGGCCGTGCGCATGCTGGTTGAGGAAGATCATGCGGACCACATTGATTTGAACTTTGGCTGCCCCGTGGCCAAGGTGACCCGGCGTGGCGGCGGTGCTGCCCTGCCGTGGAAACTGGACCTGTTCACCGACATTGTCCAGACAGCGGTCCGCGAAGCAACCAAGGGCGGGCTGCCGCTGACCATCAAGATGCGCAAAGGCATTGACGAGGATCACCTCACCTACCTGGAGGCTGGCCGCATAGCCCGCGACGCCGGAGTTGCCGCGGTTGCGTTGCATGGGCGCACAGCCAATCAGTTCTACTCCGGCAAGGCAGACTGGGACGCTATTGCCCGGCTGCGCGAGGCCCTCCCGGATGTTCCTGTCCTGGGCAATGGAGACATTTGGAGCGCCGAGGATGCCATCGCCATGGTGCGCCAGACCGGGGTCGACGGCGTGGTGGTGGGCCGTGGCTGCCAGGGCCGCCCTTGGCTTTTCGCTGACCTGATGTCCGCCTTTGAGGGCAGCGATGAGCGCCACAAGCCCGGCATGGCTGAGGTTGCCGCGGCCGTGTATCGGCATGCGGAACTTCTTGTTGACACCTTCGACGACGAAAACAAGGCCCTGCGTGATATCCGCAAGCACATGGCCTGGTACTTCAAGGGTTATGTGGTTGGCGGGGAATTGCGTGCGGCGCTGGCCTCGGTGCCTACACTCGAGGTGCTGCGCGGGCTGCTCGACCAGCTGGACATGTCCGGGGAATACCCAGGCTCTGACGCTGAAGGCCCCCGCGGCCGCGCCGGAACGCCCAAGCGCACAGCCCTTCCTGCCGGCTGGTTGGACAGCCGCACCGTCAGCGGCTCGGAAAAGGAAGAGCTCACCGGCGCGGAGCTGGACTCCTCCGGCGGATAACCCAACCGCCGCGCCACCACCGGTGTCATGATCCGAAATGGCGTTTTAGTGGTGCCTATGGACCTGCGTCCCCGCCCTGTCCGGCGATGGCCCTAAACTTAGGGACATGTCCGCTGAATTGCAGTCCGTGTATTTGCCCCATGACCAGCAGCGTTGGGTTCAAGAAGCCCCCAAGAGCACTGTGCGCACAGTGTTTGAGCGGGACAGGGCCCGGGTGTTGCATTCCTCGGCGCTGCGCCGGCTCGGTGCCAAAACCCAGGTGGTGGCCCCGGACACGGACGATTTTGTCCGCACGAGGCTGACCCACAGTCTGGAAGTGGCCCAGATTGGCCGGGAACTGGGCCGGACGCTGGGCTGTGACCCGGACGTGGTTGACACCGCCTGTCTGGCTCACGATCTTGGCCACCCGCCTTTCGGTCACAACGGTGAATCGGTGCTCAATGATCTGGCCCACGCCATTGGCGGCTTTGAAGGCAACGCCCAGACTCTGCGGCTGCTGACTAGGCTCGAATCCAAAGTTCTTACGGCCAACGGCGGATCGGCTGGGTTGAACCTGACCCGCGCCTCCCTGGATGCCTCCTCAAAATACCCGTGGCTGGCGGTAGATGCGCCTCTGATTGCTGGACTGCGCACCGGAAAATTTGGCGCCTACACCGACGACCTTCCCGTCTTTACGTGGCTGCGCGAAGGCGCCCCGGCCGGGAAGACCTGCATTGAAGCGCAGGTCATGGACCTTGCCGACGATATTTCCTACTCCGTCCATGACGTTGAAGATGCCATTGTGGCCGGTCACGTCCAGCTCAAGTGGCTGGCCAATGCGGACCAGCGTAGCCGGGTCCTGGGCTACACCCAGCAGTGGTACCTGCCCAACGTGGATGTGGCCGAGATCGATGCAGCGTTGCAACGGCTGGAAGCCACTGATGTGTGGGTGCGCCACGCAGATGGCAGCCGCCGCTCCATGGCCGCACTGAAGGACATGACGAGCCAGCTCATTGGCCGCTTCTGCCAAAGCGCAGTTGCAGCGACCCGGGCCATTCACGGAACCGGGCCGTTGGCGCGGTACGCGGCTCACGTTGTGGTGCCTACCGAAACGTTGCTGGAAATTGCTGTCATGAAGGGCCTGGCCACCACCTTCGTCATGACTACCGATCACCGCCAACCGATTTATCAGCGCCAGCAGGATGTGCTCAGCGAGCTGGTGGCCGTGCTCAGTGTCACAGGGGATGCGCACCTGGAAACCATGTTTGCCGCTGATTGGCGTGACGCGGACGACGACGCGTCCCGGCTTCGGGTGGTTATCGACCAGATCGCCTCACTCACTGATGTATCGGCACTGGCGCTGCACGAGCGGCTCGTGGGCACGGAGCGGACACTCTTATAATTTTGGCTTGTAATTCTGGCTCGTAATTCTGGCTTGCAGGGCGGCTTGCGCGGGCCGGGGAAGTTCTCAACAGGTGGGCCCGGAACGGAACCTGGGCGCAGGAAACTCACGTAAACTGGCCCGGTGGCTGGCCTGATTAAACGTGAAGATATTGATGAGGTGCGCACGCGCACCGACCTCAAGGAAATTGTTGACGCCTACGTCACCTTGAAGTCCGCTGGAATTGGATCCTATAAAGGGTTGTGCCCTTTCCATGACGAACGCAGCCCCTCCTTCCATGTGCGTCCGCAAATGGGCTATTTCCACTGTTTTGGTTGCCAGGAAAGTGGCGACGTCATTTCCTTCATCCAGAAAATGGATCATATTTCCTTTTCCGAGGCTGTGGAGAAACTGGCTGGCCGGATTGGCTATGAGCTGCGGTATGAGGACGGTGGAACGGGGCCGCGCCGTGAAGATGTGGGCAAGCGCCAGCGTCTGCTGGATGCGCACAAGATTGCCGGCGAATTTTTCCGCGCCCAGCTCCTGACCCCACAGGCAGCGGCGGGCCGGGCCTTCCTGAGTGAACGCGGCTTTGACCGTGAGGCCGCCGAACACTTCGGCGTGGGCTTTGCCCCGCAGGGTTGGGACGCGCTGCTCAAGCACCTCACGGGCAAGGGCTTCACCCACGAGGAACTGAAGCTGACGGGCATGTTTTCCGAAGGACAGCGCGGCATTTATGACAGATTCCGTGGACGCCTGATCTGGCCCATTCGTGACATTGCCGGGGACACTGTGGGCTTTGGTGCCCGAAAGCTCTTCGAAGACGATCAAGGCCCCAAATACCTCAACACCCCGGAAACCAGCCTCTACAAAAAATCGCAGGTACTGTATGGGATCGATCTTGCGAAGAAGGCCATCGCCTCCAAGCGCCAGCTCGTAGTGGTGGAAGGATACACCGATGTCATGGCTTGCCATCTAGCCGGCATCGACACAGCCGTGGCCACCTGCGGAACGGCTTTTGGTGCCGAGCACATCAAGGTCGCCAGGCGCCTGCTCTCGGATGACGGCACGGGCGGAGAGGTAGTGTTCACCTTCGACGGCGACGCGGCAGGGCAGAAGGCAGCGTTGAAGGCGTTCGATGAGGACCAGCGCTTCGTGGCCCAAACCTTCGTGGCGGTGGAGCCCTCCGGAGCCGATCCCTGTGAGCTGCGCCAGCGCAAGGGCGATGAGGCGGTCCATGCCTTGATTCGTTCGCGCCGCCCGCTCTTTGAATTTGCCATTCGCACCACCTTGGCCAAGTTTGATTTGAGCACCGTGGAAGGCCGGGTCAGTGGATTGCGCGCCTCGGCCCCCGTGGTTGCCTCCATTCGCGACGGCTCCACCAGGATGGGCTACAGCCAGGAGTTGGCGGGCTGGCTGGGCCTGGCCGATCCCAACGAGGTCCTGCGCGCGGTCAAGGGCGCAGAACGTCGTTCTCATACCCAGCCCGGCTCCCATGCCTCAGGCCTCCACACGCAGTCGACTTCGCATGCCCAGCCCGGCGCCCACAGCCAGCCAGGCGCTGCGCTAACGGGGCAGGGGAACCAGGGAGACGGCGTCGTTCATGGCCGGCAGCTGCCGGGGGCCGCATCGGAGGTGATTGAGGCGCCACCAGCTTTTGTGCGCCCGGATCCGCGAGATCCGCAGGGACGCATGGAGCGGGAGGCGCTGGAAGTGGTTTTGCAGCACCCCGGGTATTTATCGGCAGGGAATTGGCAGCACTTTGCCGCCACGGAATTTGTGGTGCCTGCTTACAGGGCAATTCAGCAGGGCATCTATCAGGCGGGGGAGTCGCAGGAGGCAACCTCGCAGTGGCTGGAGGGGGTACGGGCGCATGTTCCGCCCGAGTTGGGTTCTCTGGTGGCGGAGCTGGCCCTGAGCCCGCTGCCGGCCACACGGGAGGAAACGCTTCAGCGGTACTGCCGGGATATTCTGCGACGGCTTTTTGAGCTGCAGATCACGCGTTTGAAGGAAGAGCGGCTCGGGGCGTTGCAGCGCATGGATCCGGCGGTCGATCCGGAGAGTTATAACTTGTTGCAGCGAGAGTTGATGGAGTTGGAAACGGCCAGAAGACAGCTTCGGGGGGACGGCTAGGGGGTTCGGGAGGCCCCGATTTCACAACTGGCCAACCCTTTGTTATTGTTGTTCCTGCACGATCCCCTATAGCTCAATTGGCAGAGCGTTCGACTGTTAATCGAAAGGTTCCTGGTTCAAGTCCAGGTGGGGGAGCCAAAGCAAAAATTGTCTCCGGCCCCTTTGTGGGTCGGAGACAATTATTGCGTTGAGTGTGCAGAAATGATTGGTTTTGATCTAATTTGATTTGAACTGTGAATGACTGCTAGGATTTACTTGCCGCATTCCCCTATAGCTCAATTGGCAGAGCGTTCGACTGTTAATCGAAAGGTTCCTGGTTCAAGTCCAGGTGGGGGAGCTTTCCATAAAAGATCCCCGTCCTCCTTGTGAGGGCGGGGATCTTTTGCGTTGGCCGCTAACCCAGAAATCAGAGTAGGGGGCGCAGGGGCACAAGAACCGTTTCGCTGAAACGAGCCAGCGGGGATCGGTGCTCCCATTCCTCCATCGTCAAGACCTTGGAGTTGACGCTGTCCACCTCGAAGATCGTCTCCATGTCTGCGGCAAAGTCGGAGTCGTGGATTTCAAGATTGATCTCGTAATTGCCCGTCAGGCTGAGCCTGTCAATATTGGCGCTGCCCACCGTCGACCAGGTGCCATCAATGGTTGCGGTCTTGGTGTGGATCATGGCGTTGCGGTACAGCAGAACGGTCACCCCATCCCTGAGCAGCGATGTGTAGAAGCCGCGTGAAAGCCAGTCAGAAAGGACGTGGTTGGAATCCATGGGCAGGATGATGCGAACATCAACTCCTCGGCGGCTGGCCGCGAGAAGGGCCCGCAGAATCTGCTGGTCCGGGATGAAATACGCCATGGTCACGTAAATATGGTTCTGAGCCCGTGCAATAGCATCCAGATAGACCCCGCGGATGGGATAGACCAGATTTGAGGGGATGTTGTTCACGGCACGGACCCGCGGCTCCCAAACCTCCGGGCTGGTTTGGGGTATTTCGGTTCTGGAGCCCGAGCAGTTCTCATTCCACACTGTCACGAAGGCCTGCCGCAGATCCCATACGGAAGCCCCTACCAGGCGCAGGTGGGTGTCCCGCCATTCGGTGGCATACAAGGATCCGATGTTGTAGCCGCCCACAAAGCCGGTCTTGTCATCAACAATGAGGAGCTTGCGGTGATCTAGCCCCGTGCTGCGCACAGTCTTGGTGAGCATGGCGGTGCGGACTACCGGGAAACGGTAGACATGGACGTTGGGGTGGAAGCGGTAAAAGGAAAAGGGCACCACCAGGTTTGCGAATCCGTCATAAATGATAAACACCTCAACCCCACGTTCTGCGGCGGCGTTGATGGCGTCCTTGAAGGCCTGCCCGGTTTCATCATCTTTCCAGATGAAGGTTTCGATCATGATGCTCTCCTGGGCGTCATAGATCGCCTGGAGCATGTCCTTGTAAAGATCGGCACCGAAGGTGTACGTGGTGAGCGTCGTGTCAGCTATGGTCTGTTCAAAAGTACCGGGGTGGGGGAAGCCCTTGCGCTTGCTTCTGTCCCGTTTTTTGACGGTGTCCAAGGCCACCAGGCCCGCAATGACTGCGCCCTGCACTGCAAAGAAGGCCAACAATGAGCGGAGCACGGCTTTCCGGGCGGTTTTGGCAAGGGGAGGGGGGAGTAGTTCATCCATTTTTGAAGTCTAACTGTTAGCGGCCGCTGCAGGATCTGCGGAATCAGCATTTGGGCAGACCCGGCCTACTGACAAATGGTAGAGTGCGCGCTTATTCGGTGTCTTCTACATCAATCATGATTTCGTTGTGGCGCAGGAATGAAGGTTTGAAAGGAGGATCGAATCTGGCAAATCGGGGTGCGCTCTGAGCCTGTAATCCTGCAACGTTCATAGCATGAGTCAGGCTCACACGATGGTGTTCATAGCTCTGTTGGCTCCACCGGCCGCTGAATCTAATGACAGCAGTAAGACTTTGTGGCACCGCCCGCAGATGAACTAAAGGGTTGGTGGGAGCTGGAGCGTTTTCTAGCGTGGTGCCTTGCGGCAGAACAAACGCCACACGAAAACTCTGTTCCCCTTGTGCTCCTACTTTTCCAGCACTGTTTCCTGTGATGCCCTGTTGTAGGACCGGGGCTGTCATCTTGATCTTTTCCGAGGAGGAGTCTTGGATAACCGGTGCCGTCATGGCAACTGTGCGGTTCACCCGATTCGCGCCGCTGATGTAGGAAAAGAGGTAGCGGAACGCTCTGTTCCCCGCTTCTTCAAACGGTCCTTCGATGATGACTTCTACCAGGAGATGCTCTGGGTAGCGGCGCAGCTGAAAATCGCTGTAGTCCCGCACCAGGTCATAGTTCAGTTGCTCAGTCATTGCTCCACGCTGTCATTGAGCCACGCTGCCTTTGCCCCATGGCGATTTCCCCTAATAATAGTGCGCTAACTTTCTGAATCGCCAACGCTCCTCATGCCTTCCTTGAGTTTTGCAATGGCGAATCCCCAGGCCTGCCCTGCCGTGGTTTGCGGGGGTACGGAGATCTCTTGCGGGTTGGTGAGAACATCGAGCAAAACCGGGCCGTCATGGCGCATGGCTTCCTGCACAGCAGCATCGAGATCGTTGGCATCCTCGACCCGAATCCCATGCAGCCCACACGAACGCGCCACCAGAGCCAAATCCGGGTTCGCCAAAATGGTGCCAAATTCCGGTAAACCGCCCTGTTCCTGTTCAAGCTTGACCATGCCCAGACGGCCATTGTTGAACACCACCAACTTCACGGGAAGGTTATAGGCCACTGCCGTGAGGAGATCGCCCAGCAACATGGTCAATCCGCCGTCACCGCAAAAGGCAATCACCTCCCGGGACCTATCCACAGCGGACGCACCCAGTGCCTGGGGCATGGCGTTAGCCATTGATCCTAGATTGAAGGAGCCTAGAAGCCGCCTGGTTCCGCGCATGGTGACGAAGCGGGCCAGCCACACGGTGGACATTCCCGTGTCAGAGGTAAAGATGGCATCCGAGGCTGCGTGCCTATCCACCGCCGCGGCCACTGCCTCGGGGCGAATCAGGGCGCCGGGATTATCGAGCACCGTCCTGGCCCTGCCCACAAGCGTGGAATCATAGTCCGGTTCTGCCAGCGTGGCCTGGCGCTGCGTCCACGCCTGATACTTTTCTCTTGCGTCCGCCAAATGCGTTTGGCTTTTCTTTTCCACCAGTGCAGGAAGCAAGGCAGCCAGTGTGAGTTGGCTATCACCGACAACTCCCAAGTCCACATTGGTCCGGCGGCCAATGACAGCGCCGTTGCTATCAATTTGGATGACAGTTTTTCCCTCGGGATAGGAATCACGGTAGGGAAAGTCAGTGCCAATCATCAAGAGCGCCTCGCAGCTTCCAAAGGCGTGCTGTGCAGCGGGGTTTCCTATCAGTCCGGACTGGCCCACCTGGTATGGATTATTGGCTTCCAGCCCTTCCTTGGCCTTGAGTGTCAGGACCATGGGCGCAGCCAGTTTGCGCGCCACCTCCAGTACCGCTTCCCTGGCGCCGCGCGCACCCATGCCAACGAGGAGCGTGACTTTTGCCGCCTCGTTGAGGAGCTGTGCGGCATCGCGAATAACTCCGGGATCCGGCGCGGCGGGCTGAGCGACGTCGACAAAGTGAGGCTGGGCGTCATTAGGACTGGCGGCGCTGCCAATGTCTCCAGGGATGGTTAGCACGGCCACCCCGCGTAGGGTCATGGCGGCGTTGATGGCTTGTTCTAACAGGTATGGCATCTGGGACGGGTGCGTCACTGTTTGGGTGTAGAGCGCCACATCAGCGAAAAGCCTGTCATTGTTTATTTCCTGGAAAAAGTCGCTGCCAATTTCTTTACTGGGAACCTGCCCACAGATAGCCAGTAGGGCAGTGGAGGACTTCTTGGCATCATAGAGTCCGTTGAGGAGATGGATGGATCCAGGGCCCACCGTTCCCATGCAGACGCCCAAGGTGCCTGTCAGCTGGGATTGGGCTCCGGCGGCGAAAGCTGCCACCTCTTCATGCCGGACACCAATCCATTCCAGCCGGTCTTCGCGGCGAATTGCGTCAGTCAGGGGATTGAGGGCATCACCGACCACACCCCATACTGTTTTCACCCCTAGTCCCACGAGTGCTTCAATGATGGTTTCTGCCACGGTGCTCACTGCGATGTCCTCCCGCTGAGACCGCCTTGAGCGGCAAACGAATCCGGGTCCGCTGCGGACCAATCTTCAGCCCAGTCCGCGGGCGCTTGTGCCAACAGCTCGCCGGGGGCCAGCCAGTTGTAAAGTTCGGCATAGGATTTGGTGTTCATGTGTCCGATCCGGCGCCGGATCATCAACGGGTTCAGCCCCGCAGTGCCTTCACTGCCCATTGAGGCCATCATTCGGAGAGCTTCGCTGACGGTTGCTTCCTGGAAACGCTGCACCCGTACGCTCTTGCTTTCAACGTCAAGGGCACGTGCCCGGCGCGGGTCCTGGGTGGTCACGCCCACCGGACAATGGTTGGTGTGGCAGCGCTGGGATTGGATACAGCCGGTGGCCATCATCATGGCCCGGGCTGCGTTGGTGTAATCGGCGCCCTGTATTAGACGCTTGACAATGTCAGTGCCGGTGGCCACCTTGCCTGCAGCGCCAATCCGTATCTGGTCTCGAAGACCAACGCCAACAAGTGCGTTGTGCAGGAGCATCAAGCCCTCCGTCAAGGGTGTGCCCATATGGTCCTCATATTCCATGGGGGCAGCACCCGTGCCGCCTTCGGAACCGTCCACAATAATGAAATCCGGAGCCACGCCCTCGGACACTATGGCCTTGCAGATGGCGAGGACGTCAGTGCGTGAACCAATACACAGTTTGAACCCCACAGGTTTGCCGTTGGCCAGTTCACGCATGGTGGCCATGAAGTGGATGAGTTCACGTGGAGTGGAGAAAACTTTGTGCGCTGCGGGGCTGACACACTTCACACCCTGGGGCACATTGCGGGCCTTGGCGATTTCCGCACTCACCTTCCCCGCGGGGAGAACTCCACCTATGCCGGGTTTGGCGCCTTGGCTGAGTTTGAGGGAAAGGCACTTGACTGAAGCGTGAGCAGCCTTGTCCGCAAACATGTCCGGATCAAAATCGCCCTCTTTGGTGCGTGCCCCAAAATATCCACTGCCTAGTTCCCACACCAAGTCCCCGCCATGGCGTAAATGATATTCGGTCAGGCCGCCTTCCCCTGTGTCATGGGCGAATCCGCCCATCGCGGCGCCCTTGTTCAACGCCAATATTGCGTTGGCGGAGAGGGCTCCGAAACTCATGGCGGAAACATTCAACAGCGCCATCTCATACGGTTGTGTGCACTCCGGTCCTCCGATGCGAACTGTGGGCGCGTGCTCCGGGGGCTCCAGAGGGGCCGTTGAGTGGACAAGGTACTCGTAGCCAACCTCGTTGACGTCCCGTTCAGTACCGAAGGCCTGTTCTTGATTAGTTCCTTTGGCGCGTTCGTAGATCAAGGACCGGGTATCCCTGTCAAAGGGCCGCCCGTCATAGTTCCGCTCGATGAAGTACTGCTGAAGCTCCGGGCGGATGTACTCTAGCGCGAAACGAAGATGCCCGATAACCGGGTAATTACGCAGAATCGAGTGCTTCTTCTGTGTGGCATCGAAGACGGCCAGAATGAAGAGCGCGGCAAAGATCACTACAGCCACCCACCAACCCGGACCGAAAAATACCACCAGAAGCGCGGAAACTGCTGTCACGAGGAGCAATATGGAAACCATAAGTATCCTGAGCATGACCCCAGCATAAACCCGGGTGCGTGCCGTGTGTCATGTTTTTCAGATCAAACTAGCTGATCACTGCAGCTCGTGCTGAAGCGCGCAGGGGAGCAACTCGGTGTCATGCATAGCAAAGGCACACCTGACACAACCGGCGGCAAGAGTAGGTTTAGATGGCTGGCACCAACCGTGGCCGCACAATGAACCAGAGGGCTGCCATTGCCAGCAGAATGCAGCAGCCCATGATGATGGCCATGGGAGTGGCTGTGGCCACGCCAACAAAACCCACGATGGGGGTGATGATGCCGGCGAAGCCAAAAGTTGCAGCCCCCAGTAGCGAGGCAGCAGTACCCGCCTGCTTTCCATGACGGGCCAAGCCAAGGACCTGAACCGAGGGGAACATGAATCCGGTGGCACAGATAAAGAACCACAGTGGAATCATGACACCCCACAAACCCAAGCCCAGCTGATCGCAGATAATCATGGCAGCCGCGGCGCTCACTTGGCCTACCGTGGCCCACGCTATAACCCATTGCGGACCGGTATGGCGCATGATCCTCGAAGCGGTCTGTACCCCTGCCACAATTCCCACGGAATTCACGGCGAACAAGTACCCGTATTGCTGTGGTGTGAAGCCGTAGGTGTTTTGGAAAAGAAACGTTGATGCGGACAAATAAGTAAAGAGGGCAGCAAAGTTCAAGCCGCCCACAAATAGCGTGCCGACAAAGAATCTGTCGCTGAAGAGTGCTTTGTAGCGCTCGGCGACGCTTGCGCCGTCGGACTTCCGTTTTTCAGGCGGCAGAGTCTCAACGATGAAAACAGTGGCGGCCACAACCACCAAGCTGCCGTACGCTGCGAGGAACCAGAAGATGCCTGGCCAGTCCATAATGCCCAGCAACTGGGAACCAATCACGGGAGCCAGGATGGGGGCCATGCCGTTGACCAGCGCCATCCGGGAGAGCATCCGGACCAGCTGGTAGCCGCCGAAGAGGTCACGGACCATGGCCATCGCAACAACACCACCACCGGCGGCACCAATGCCTTGCAGCACCCGGAACACCGCCAGCATGGTGATGTCTGTGGACATGGCGGCCCCCACCGAGGCCCCCACATGCAGTGCCGTGGCCAAAATCAGGGGAACGCGCCGGCCGAACTTGTCACTGAACGGGCCAACCACCAGCTGGCCGGCAGCGAAGCCGATGGTGGTGGCAGTCAGTGTTAGCTGAACCGCCGTGGCACTGACACCGAGTTCCTGACCGATGACAGGAAAAGCTGGCAGGTACAGATCAATCGTGAATGGGCCAAGAGCTGTTAGCAGCCCCAACACGAGAACATAGATCAGCTTTTGCCGGCGAGATAGGGCATCGCCGGGGTGCACGGTGGTGGTCAAGTAAAAAATCCTCAAGAAATATGATCTGCGCGGAGGCTAGGACGTCGGAAAGACATGCCGCCGTGTCCTATTTTATGTGCTGTTGTAGCGTTCCCACCACTGTCTGATGGCGGGCGCGGGTGGCACAGAATGAGCAACCGCCGCAGGAGCTTTACTATTCCGCAACACTGGCGCGGCAGGTGAGGGCCCTACACAGCGGTCAGGGATGGTAATTTTGACTTTACGGTAGTGCCACCGTGGTGGGGGCACTACAAAGATTTCGGGTTCGTGCCGGTCTCTCAGCAGAGGCGCGGGCCCTCACAATGGAGGCGGTCTCAGTGACGGATCTGCACAAGGATCTGCATATCTCGGCGGACGACAACTTAAAGGGCCACGGTTCTGCCCTGATTGAGGCGGCCAAGACAGCGTCCCGGTTGTTGCCACGGCAGATTAACGATGAAATTGCCTTGGCCAAGCTTGAACTTGAGCACAAGAAGTCCAAGGTGGGCGCACTGGCCGTAGTTGCCGCATTGGCACTTGTGTTCACGGTGCTGTTGGTCATTGCCCTGGTGGTTGCGGCCATCGCAGGTTTAGCCACGCTCATGCCTTTGTGGCTCGCTGCCCTGATTGTCTGTGCGGCCCTGCTGCTGGTCATTGGCATCAGCGCACTCATTGGTTATAAGAAGTTCAAGTCACTGCTGCCTTTGCTTCCCCGGCACGCGTGGCGTGGACTCCGCCATGACCTTGGCATCCTCAAGGAGGGCCGCGACTTTGATCCGAGCACCCTTGACCCGGTGGTTCTGACCAAGGAACAGAAAAAGGCCGCAGCCGCAGAGGCCGACGCCGCCGCAGCCAAGGCAAAGGCTGAACGCGCTGCCAAGGAAGCTGAACAAGGCCCCAAAGCCAATGAGAGCGAACTCCTTGCCCGGACCGCCGCACGGCGTGAACACTTGCTGGGGCTGCGTGAAGATCTACTCTCCGAGGCTGACGTGAAGAAACAGGCCACCTACTTGCTAGATACTGCCAAGACTCGGGCCAAGAAAACTGTCAATAAAGCAGCCTCGAACGCTATTGGTCAGAGCGTGGAAACGGTCAAGGAGCGTTGGAAGCCGCTGGCAATATTCGCCGCCTCTGCCACCACCTGTGTATTTTTGCTGCGAAAGTTGTTGAAGAAATAATTCGCGCCCAATATTTTGCGCACAAGAGGGCCAGTGTCTCCGGTGCTGCGCCGGCTGGCCGTGGTGACCTATTCGTAGGAGGTGAGTGTCTTGGCTGAACGTGCGCCAACAAACATGGACGCTTCCAACGCCATCCTCACCATTCCCAATCTGATCACGGTGGTCCGTTTCCTTGGCACGCCCCTGTTTGTGTGGCTGGTCCTAGCACGCGAAGAGTACGGATGGGGCGTCTTTGTCCTGGCCATGATGGGCTGCACTGACTGGATTGACGGCTATGTTGCCCGCAAACTGCACCAAACCTCTCAGCTGGGCCGGATCATGGACCCTCTCGCGGACAGGGTTGCCCTGGTAGCGGTCACCATTACGCTAGTGTTGGCGGACATCTTGCCCCTGTGGCTGCTGCTGCTGTTGGTGATTCCAGACGTGGTACTGCTGGCAGTAACGCTGTACTTCTTCCGTGGAGACGCTGATCTCAAGGTCACCATGCTGGGCAAGACGCGGACCGCCGCGCTCATGGTGGGTACGCCCATGCTGCTGCTGGCCAAGGCCCTGGATTCCGAATTTACCTTTGTCTTGGCGTGGCTGATCCTTTTCGCCGGCATGGTGATGCACGTGATCGCGTTCAGCCGCTACATGGTGGCTGTTGTGAGTAAACACCGAGAACTGCATCACCCCGCAGACGCACAGGGTGATGGCAGCCATGCCTCAGGACTGGGCAGACCATGATGTGGATTGCCGTGTTGTGCGCCGTGGCGGGTGCTTTTTTCCTCGCTTTTGGAGCTCAGCGTCAAGGCAGTGCCGTGAAAAGCAACACGGGTGGACTGACACTTGGAGGCTCAGGTTTCCTGCGTCTGCTGACCAATCCGCGGTGGGTATTGGGCCTGATTCTACTAGGTATTGGCACCGCTTTGAATGTGGTGGCACTGACACTTGGAACGTTGACAGTGGTGCAACCCATCGGGGCAATAGCCCTGGTCATCACCACTATTGTGAACTCCCGTGAGGAAGGCATCCGGCTCAACCGGGCAACGGTGGTTTCCATCACCGCCTGCGTTGCCGGTAGTGCCCTGTTTGTCCTTCTGGCGGTCAACGCCGTGCGCGAGAATACGCACGTCACCGCCACAGAGGAACTGACTGTTGTGACGCTCCTCGCCGTGGTTGTCACCATCTTCGGCGGAACCTTCATCTTGTTCAAGCGGCGTCTGAAGTCATTCTTTTACATTGTCGGCTCGGGCATGCTCTTTGGTTTTGTGGCAGTTCTAACCCGCATTATTTCTAAACAGATCTTCGATCCGAACGGGCTTTTCCTACTCAACGTCCAATGGTATTCAGTGATCGCCATTGCGGTGGCAGGAGGACTGGGCAGCTGGTTCGTCCAGAGCGCCTACGCCAACGGTCCGCCAGAATTAGTGATTGCCGGGTTGACGGTCATCGACCCCATTGTGGGAATTGCCATTGGAATTACCATTTTGGGTGAGCTTCGTGACGATGTACCCGCCGTGCTGGCGATTGCCATGGCTGGAGCGGCGATACTTGCTATCGTAGGGGTTATCGCGTTGTCAAGACACCACCCGGATGTTGTGAAACGGCGTCGAGCTGCAAAGAAATAGCAACGTCAACAATGAGCCAGCCCGCGGGCCAGTCAAGAATCCACCAGGAGCTTTATCAGTGTCATCAACTTCGAGCGAAAGCGCCCAAAAGCCGCTGACCATCTTGATCGCGGCAGACACTTACCCGCCCCACATTAACGGGGCGGCACAGTTCTGTCTCCGCCTGGCGACAGGGATGACGGCGAGGGGCCACGACGTACACGTCATGGCATGCCGTGAAGATGGTGGGCCCATGTTTACGCAGAAGCGCCCAGAAGCCACGGTTCACCGGCTGCGCTCACGGCCAGTTCCCACCCACGAATACTTTCGCGTGTGCCTGCCTTGGGAGATCAAGAGGGACATTAAGGCACTTTTTGACGTGATCAAGCCCGATGTGGTGCACGTACAAAGCCACTATATGATTGGCGAGCACGTAGTCTACGAGGCTGCACGCCGGGGCATCCGCATTGTGGCTACCAACCACTTCATGCCGGAAAACCTCAACCCCTTCCTGCCGTTCCCGCAGTGGTTCAAGAACATTGTGGGCCGGGTTTCCTGGCGGGACATGGGCAAGGTCATGAGCCAGGCCGATGTTGTCACAACACCCACACCGCTGGCTGCAAAGGCCATGCATGAGCACGCGTTCCTGCGCAAGGTGCTGCCGTTGTCCAACGGTATTGAGTCGGGCAACTATGAGCTGGCCGAGGGTGAAACAGCGCCCCGCAATCCGTACCCTACCCTTGCCTTTGTAGGGCGGTTGGCCGAAGAAAAGCACATTGATGTCCTCATCGACGCGGTTGCCAAGACGCCTGCCGAGCTGGACCTGCACCTGGTTGTGGTGGGCGGAGGTGAAGTCAAGAATGCGCTGAAGGCACAGGTGGAGAAGTTGGGGCTGTCCTCGCGGGTGACGTTTACGGGCCTGATCAGTGACGAGGAATTGCGTGAGATCTACCTCAAAGCCGATCTCTTTGTCATGCCAGGGACAGCAGAATTGCAGTCGCTTGTGACACTGGAAGCCATGAGCGCCTCCACCCCTGTGATCCTGGCTAACGCCATGGCTTTGCCTCATCTGGTAGATGAAGGATTCAACGGCTACTTGTTCATACCCAACGACAGCGACGATTTGGCGGCGAAAATCACCAAGGTCATGAGTTTGCCGCCACAAGAGCGTGCTGCCATGGGAGAAGCAAGCCATGCGATGGTGGCTCGTCACGGGCTGAGCAAAACACTGGACACCTTTGAAGATATTTATCGTGGCGGAAGCTACGAGGATCACGCAGTTTAGCCCGTGATCCTCTAAGATCGTAGGAGTGCTTTTCCGCGGAATGAATTTTTCTTGGCAAAGCACCTTACATGGGGCCATAGCTCAGCTGGTTAGAGCGCGGGACTCATAATCCTAAGGTCCTCGGTTCAAGTCCGAGTGGCCCTACATGTAACATCACAGGCCAGGACCCTTGCGGGGGTTCTGGCCTGTTTTTTGTTTAACCGGCGTGAAAACCGGGGATATTCGTGTTGCCGAGGCCACCCGAACTAAGGTAAGTTACTGACGAGTAACATGTTTGGTTTTGGCCAGACAGCCAGTTATCCAACGATGAGTACAAGCAAAGGAAATCCCGTGTCCAAGGCTGCAGTAGATATCAACAACCTCCCCTACGCCGATGGTGACTTCTATGGGTTTGAGCAAATGCTCACCGCGAAGGAACTCACACGCCTCCATGAAATCCGGGACTTCCTGGCACGGGAAGTCAAGCCCATTGCCACAGACTGCTGGAACCGCGCCGAATTTCCCATGGAGATCATCCCGAAGCTGGCCGAGCTGGATATGATGAGCCCCGTTCATCGCCAAGGGTATTCAAACGTGTTTGCAGGCCTGGCCCATGCGGAGTTCACTCGAGCCGATGCTTCCATTGCCACTTTCATGGGAGTCCATGACGGCTTGTTCACCGGTTCCATTGAGGCGCTGGCATCACAGGAGCAAAAGGATGCCTGGCTGCCGGATATTTACTCCCTGAAGAAGATAGGCGCGTTTGGGCTCACAGAACCCCTGGGTGGCTCCGATGTTGCTGGCGGCACCCGGACCACGGCTGTGCGTGATGGTGATAACTGGATACTCAACGGCGCCAAACGCTGGATTGGCAACGCAACATTCTCCGACTGGGTGGTCATCTATGCCCGCGACGTTGCGGATAACCAGGTCAAGGCATTCCTGGTTGACACCACACTTCCCGGCTACAGCGCCAGCAAGATTGAAAACAAGACGGCCCTGCGCACCGTGCAGAACGCGGACATCGTGTTGGAAAACGTAGTGGTGCCGCATGACTATAAGCTGGCAGGCGGTAACAGTTTCCGCGACACCAACAAGGTCTTGAAGGTCACCCGCCTCGCCGTCGCCTGGCAGGCCGTGGGGCAGCAGATGGCCGCTTTTGACGTGACCCGGCGTTATGCGGTTGAGCGTGAACAATTTGGCCGGCCCATTGCCTCCTTCCAAATGGTGCAGGACCAGCTCGTGAAGATGCTTGGCAACACGGTGGCTTCCACCGGCATGATGGTCCGCCTCTCACAGCTTGAGGACTTGGGCCAGGCCAAGGATGAACAGTCAGCGCTCGCCAAGGCGTTCACCACTGCGCGCATGCGCGAGACTGTGGCCATGGGACGTAGCCTCTTTGGCGGCAACGGGATCGTTTCTGACTACGAGATCGCCAAGATCTTCGCCGACTCTGAAGCCATCTACTCCTACGAGGGCACCTACGAGATCAATACCCTTGTTACCGGGCGCGCCATTACGGGAATATCCGCCATCGTCTAACCTTCCTGTTTGATTCCATGGACGCACCGGGTCATGGCGCCAGCGGCAGCAGTACCGACGGGCGCAGGTCCAGGATGAATTGCAAGGGATTTAGATAGTCATCCCCGCGCCGCACACCCCAATGCAGGCAAGAATGAGCCGGTGAGCTCTCGCAATGCGTGGGCCCTTCCAAGGTTCCCAACTTCTGCCCTCGTGCGACGGCGTCACCTACCTTTAGTGGGGACGTGACGGGTTCGAAACTCAGCCGCAAACCATCTTCTGTGGCAAGGGTGAGGACCGCTCGAGTAACAACGACGCCGGAGAAACTCACTACCCCTTCGGTGGGTGCCAGCACGTCTGCGCCCTGCTCAGCGGCCAAGTCCACGCCCCGGTGGCCGCTGAGCCACGGGTGTGACGGTGGATCAAAAATGTGAATCACCTCCGGTTTCCCCGCCAGCGGCCAACCCCAGGCGAGGGAAACAGGTAGGGGAGTGGCCGAGGTGGTGCGAGGCGGTCCGTTCCCAAGCTGTGCGCCGGCTGAAGCCCTCGCCTCGGATGAAGCCAGGGTGGATGCGGCCAGCGCGCCGGGTGCCGGTCCAGGCAATAGTGCGATGGATAGCAGCACCGCTAGAAGCAGTGAGATTCGGCGCGAAAACAAGTTCATCCTCCCAGCGTGCGCCAACAGTACTCCCTACTAAAAGGAGACAGGCGTTCAATGTGGCTGAGCCGCCGAGAAGTGGGGCTGTGGGGGAGTGAAAGTGGTAAGTCACCAACGCGGCGCTGTAGTAACATTGACAGAGCAGTGAACTGTTTGTGCACTGACTACGCGCACCCCACCCTGATGAGGTATTCAAGATTTTTCTTGAATCCTGCAAAAGGATTGTGCCCATACGGTCCACCTTGCGGTGGTTCATGGACAGCACGATGGGTGCCAGGAGCAGAGGGAAAAGTTCGGGGAACCGGTGCGAAACCCAAGGCTAAATAACCGTAAATAACTAATAAGGAGCGTCGGCATGCCCGTCGTAACAATGCGCCAGCTGCTTGACAGCGGCGTCCACTTTGGACACCAGACCCGCCGTTGGAACCCGAAGATGAAGCGATTCATCCTCACGGAGCGCAACGGCATCTACATCATTGACCTGCAGCAGTCACTGTCCTTCATTGACCGGGCGTACGAGTTCACGAAGACCACCGTTGCACACGGCGGAACCGTACTCTTCGTCGGTACCAAGAAGCAGGCTCAGGAAGCCATCGCAGAGCAGGCCACCCGTGTTGGCATGCCTTACGTAAACCAGCGTTGGTTGGGCGGTATGCTCACCAACTTCCAGACGGTTTCCAAGCGTATTGCTCGCATGAAGGAACTCGAAGAGATCAACTTCGAAGACGTTGCTTCCTCGGGCCACACCAAGAAGGAGCTCTTGCTCCTCAAGCGTGAACTCACCAAGCTGCAGACCAACCTCGGTGGTATCCGCAACCTGACCAAGGCACCGTCCGTGCTCTGGGTTGTTGACACACCGAAGGAACACCTCGCCATCGACGAGGCACACAAGCTGAACATCCCGGTTGTTGCCATCTTGGACTCCAACTGCAACCCTGACGAAGTTGATTTCCCGATCCCGGGTAACGACGACGCCATCCGCTCCGTTGCGCTGTTGACCCGCGTTATCGCCGATGCTGTTGCAGAAGGCCTGATCGCCCGCAACAACAAGGCAACCGGCAACGCAGAAGCACCGGCTGAGCCCTTGGCTGAGTGGGAGCGCGAACTCCTCGAAGGCGACAAGGCTGCCGCTCCGGCCGAAGCCGTTGTTGAAGCACCGGTTGAAGCTGTTGTTGAAGCACCGGCTGAAGCCGCTGCCGAAGCCGTAGTTGAGGCGCCTGCCGAAGACGCAACCGAAAAGTAAAAACTTTTCCCGGTAGCCCTGAAGGATTTACCCTCAGGGCTACCACCTAAGGCACCGGATACTGGCAGGATCGCACCGCTGACAAAGCGCAGCGGTCCTGCCAGAACTGGCCTATCACAGATTTATATACTCAAACATCTACACTGAGGGGTTCATATGGCGAACTACACCGCCGCTGATATTAAGGCTCTGCGCGAGCGCACAGGCGCTGGAATGATGGACGTCAAGAAGGCTCTCGACGAGGCAAACGGCGACGCCGATAAGGCCATGGAGCTCATCCGCATCAAGGGCCTCAAGGGCGCCACCAAGCGTGAAGGCCGCTCCACTGCTGAAGGCCTGGTTGCCGCAGCCGTTGAAAACGGTGTTGGCGTCATGGTTGAAATTAACTGCGAGACTGACTTTGTTGCCAAGGCTGCTCCCTTCATCGATTTCTCCAACAAGGTGCTGGCCACGGCCATCTCCTCCGGAGTAACCGACGTTGAGGCCCTGCTCGCTGTTGATGTTGACGGCAAGCCCATGTCTGAGGTTGTCATCGAAGCCGGCGCACTCTTGGGTGAAAAGGTTGCTATCCGCCGCCTTGCCCGCGTTGAAGGTGCAACCGTTGACGCTTACCTGCACAAGACCTCCAAGGATCTGCCTGCACAGGTGGGCGTACTGTTTGCCGTTGACGGTGACAACCAGGAAGTTGCACACGACGTAGCCGTGCACATTGCTGCCATGTCCCCGACGGTCCTGAGCCGCGACGAAATCGCTGCCGAGACCGTTGAAAGCGAACGCCGCATTGCTGCCGAAACCGCACAGGCCGAGGGTAAGCCCGAAGCTGCCATGACGAAGATCGTTGAAGGCCGGTTGACCGGCTTCTTCAAGGAAATGGTCCTCGTTGACCAGGCCTTCGCCAAGGATTCCAAGAAGAGTGTTGGCGCTGTTCTGGAAGAAGCAGGCGTCAAGGCTGTTGCCTTCGCACGCTTCCGCGTCGGAGCATAACTCCACATTTTTGTGCTGCTCATCTCCGAGCAGTCAGACGGATGTGACGAAGAAGGGGTAGCCGCAAACTGCGGTTGCCCCTTCTTTGCGTGCAACGTCGGATAAGATTTTAGACGCACCCCTGTGGGCCGGTAAAGCACCGGCTTTGGGTGCCAGCAAACAGCATCACAAACAACGGCACCCCGGCAATTGGTACCAGGCTAGCCCTGCACACGGGCAGCCACGTACCTGTACCCACGGAAGGCATCATGACCACGAATATTTCGCAGACCGAGCAGAGCAGCGCAGCACCCGCAGAAGTGCCAGCCAAACGCCGTCGTGTGTTGTTGAAACTCTCCGGCGAGGTCTTTGGCGCAGGAAAATTAGGTGTTGACCCGGACACCATCCGCGGCATAGCCCAGCAGATTGCCAGCACGGTAGACAGGGTGGAAGTGGCTATTGTTGTTGGCGGCGGCAACTTCTTCCGCGGCGCTGAGCTCTCCGCATCGGGCATGGACCGTTCGCGTGCCGACTACATGGGCATGCTCGGAACCGTCATGAACTGCCTGGCATTGCAGGACTTCCTGGAGCAGGCAGGCGTTGACACCCGCGTCCAGAGCGCCATCACCATGGGACAAGTTGCCGAAGCGTACATCCCCCGCCGTGCCATCCGACACCTTGAGAAGAGCCGCGTGGTCATTTTTGGTGCTGGCGCAGGCCTGCCGTACTTCTCCACCGACACGGTTGCCGCCCAGCGTGCCCTAGAAGTCCACGCCGACGTGGTACTCATGGCCAAGAACGGTGTTGACGGCGTCTACACCGCGGACCCCAAGAAGGACCCCACGGCAATCAAGCTGGACACGCTCAGCTACGACGAAGCCATGGCCCGCGATATTCGCGTCATGGACCAGACCGCGTTCAGCCTGTGCAGGGACAACAACGTGAGCATGCTGGTTTTCGGTATGGAGGGCGAAGGCAATGTTGCCCGGGCCATCCTTGGCGAAGAACTGGGCACCATGGTTACCCCGTAAATATTGCCGGACCCGCTGGGCCGCTGGGCGCTGCTGGACCCCGGTCACGGTAGGATGGTTGAAGGATTGCCGTGGGCATGTGCCGCGGAAAAGTTGTGCACACTTATTGAGGGAGAGACGCGTGATTGAAGATACCTTGCTCGAGGCCGAGGAAAAGATGGACAAGGCCGTAGAGGTAGCCAAGGAGGATTTCTCCGCGGTTCGCACCGGCCGTGCCAACCCCGCCATGTTCCACAAAGTCATGGTGGATTACTATGGTTCACCCACACCGTTGCAGCAGTTGGCCGCATTCGCTGTTCCGGAAGCCCGTACGCTGCTCATCACACCGTTTGACAAGACCTCTATGCATGACATTGAGCGCGCTCTGAGTTCTTCCGAGGTTGGCGCCAACCCGTCAAACGACGGCAATGTTATCCGCATTATGATGCCGGAATTGACGCAGGAACGCCGCAAGGAATACGTCAAGATTGTGCGCACCAAGAGTGAAGACGCCAAGATCTCCGTGCGCAACATTCGCCGCAAGGCCAAGGAACAGCTGGATAAGCTGGTCAAGGATGGCGATGCCGGTGAGGACGAAGGAAACCGCGCGGAAAAGGAACTGGACGCGCTCACCAAGGCTCACACAGACAATATCGATGAGTTGCTCAAACGCAAGGAAGTCGAGCTTCTCGAGGTCTAATGAAGGACCCCCAGAGCACGCCGGCCGGCTCCGACCAGGAGCCGGCCGCGTCAAATCCAGAGCTCAAGTTGGCTCAACCACCAGCCGAGTATCAATTCCCCTCACGGAAAGCCCGTCGCCAAGCTGAGCTGACAGGCATGATTCCCGTTATAGTGCCCAAAAACAGTCCGGCAGCAAAAACTAATCTCACCGAGAGAGCAACCGATAGTACGGACACTGCCACTGAATCCGGGACGCAAGAGCAGGAAGAGCCGGCAACTGCCGGGGACTCCCAGGCCAGCGCCCAGACGCAGGGACAGGTAGGCGAGCCAGCCGTGACGGCGCGTGGCAACGACGACACCCTGGCCAACAATGCCGAGGCCGTGGCTCCGGAGGAGATGGAACCCTCCCTGATAGCTCCGGGACCCGTTTCGGCACTGGCGGTGACAGGTATCCCACTGATCCCCGTGCCACAGGGCCCCATTGGAGCAATGCCTGACGTTGCTACAACACCCAAAGCACAGCGCACCCCTAAAGCCGGCCGTGACTTGCCAGCAGCAATCACTGTGGGTGTCATTTTGCTGGGGTTGGTTCTGGGGTCCTTACTGTTCTACCCCGTGGGTTTCGTAGCTCTGGCCACCGTGTTCGCCTGCGTCGGAGTCTGGGAGGTGACGCGCGCCGTCACCGGTAAAGGGATTAAAGCTCCCTTGACCCCGGTAATGGTGGGTGCCCTGGCCATGCCATCGGCTGCTTACTTTGCTGGTTCCGAGGGCCTCCTTTTCGCCCTTGTTGCCAGTGCCGGTGCCACCGTTTTATGGCGCTCACTGGATTCCGAGCCGGGAGCTGTCAAGAGCATTCTGGCCGGTCTTTTCACCCTCATGTGGATACCGTTCCTGCTCAGTTTCGTCTTCTTGATGTTGCGTGCGGAAAGCGGCCCCACACTCGCATTGACACTGGATCTTGGACACGTGAACGCCGGCGTGGTGCAAGTGATCATCATGCTCCTTTTGGTTGTTGCAAACGATACGTTCGGCTACTTGGTGGGGGTGTTGTTTGGCAAACATCCCATGGCACCAAAGATCAGTCCGAAAAAGTCTTGGGAAGGTTTTGCCGGATCTCTGGGTGGAGCAACCCTTGTGGCTATTCCTGCAACAGTGTTCTTGCTCGATCAAGACTGGTGGGTTGGTTTGGCCCTGGCCGTGGGTATGGTCTTTGCCGGCACTGGCGGAGACTTCGCCGAGTCAATGGTGAAACGAGAACTCGGTGTGAAGGACATGAGTAACCTCCTTCCCGGCCACGGCGGGGTCATGGACAGGCTGGACTCCATCTTGTTTGCCGCTCCCGTTGCTTATGTGATCTTTACTGTTTTGGGCAGTTTCTAACTCTAGAAATCCGTGCTTTGCAGCGTATGTTGCACCTCTAACGAGAAATGTTCAAGGAATGACTGTGACTGTGGAAGAAACACACCGGACCAACTCCAAGTTCAAATTGGTGGGTCCCAAGGAAGTTGGATACAACGTCAAGCAAGTAGACGTGTTCTTGGAACGTGCCCGCGCCTACTTCCTCAACACTGATACGCAGGGCAAGGCAATCACCAGCTATGACGTGCGTACGGCCTCTTTTGATCCGGCCCGCGGAGGGTACAGCGCCCTGGCGGTGGATGCGGCCATGGATCGGATTGAAGACGAGTTTGTGTTGCGTGAGAAGGAACTGCTCATCGCCTCTGAGGGTGAAAAAGCGTGGATGATGAAGATCGGCAAGACGGCGTCGGTACTGCGTGGACGGCTGCACCGCCCCGACGGGGAACGCTTCCGCCGCCCGGCAAGACGCAACGCGCAAAGCTACACCATTGAAGATGTGGACGTGCTGTGCCGTGAACTTCTGGTCTACATCGAAGACAACGGCGAGCTGAGCGTAGATGTAGTCAGGCGTGCGGTGTTCGCCCCGGCAAAGGGAACCGACGGTTATGAAGAAAGCCAAGTTGACGCCTTCCTTGACCGGGTTGTTGAGCTCATGGCCTCGATTGACCCGGTGCCCGGCAAATGAAGTCCGGCCAGTAACACCCAGCAAGCAAGCACTTCCCGAAGCCCCCGCTCAACCAGCCTGAGTCAACCGGCCTGTGAGCGGGGGTTTTCTTGTGCCAGCGGCCGTTCCGGCACATGGAGCTTAGCCATGAACCGGGAGAGTGAGGCGCTGCGCCGGTGTTTTGTGGCTTTGGAGACCAAGATGGTGACCAGGAATGCTGCCGGGACAGTCCATGCGGCGGGCTGGGTCAGCACATCACGCCACGGTGAATTGTGCGCCACCCCGGAGCCAAGAAGTATTGCGGCACCGCACAGCAGCCCGCCGGTGAGCATTCCGGCCACGGCACCGGCGTCGGTAAGCCCGCGCCACCAGATACCCAACAGCAGCAGTGGGCAAATGGTGGAGGCAGTGAATGCAAACACAAGTCCCACACTTCCCGCCAACGCCAGTGAGTCTGTCATCATGGCAAAACCTAACGGGACGACGGCGGCAAGCACGGCTGCGAGTCGGAATCCCCTGACGCTTCCCCCCAGGAGATCCTGGCTAATGACGCCGGCCAGGGAGACCACTAAACCTGAGGTAGTTGATAGGAATGCGGCAAAGGCGCCAGCTACCACCAACGCGGACAGCATGTCACCGGCCACGCCTCCTACGAGTGTGCCCGGGATCAGTAGCACCGTGGCGTCAGGGGACTCCCCGGCTCCTGGCATTGGCAGAAACGCCCGTCCCAGCACCCCGTAGATAGTGGGGAAGAGATAAAAAATAGTGAGGAGTCCCAAAACGATCAAGGTGGTGCGCCGGGCAGCAGCGCCGTTGGGGTTGGTATAGAAACGGACTAGGACGTGAGGCAGTCCGAGGGTGCCAAAGAGCAAGGCGATGAGCAAGGAAAAGGTGCGGTAGCTTGAATCGCCCGTGATGGGAGCGGCTGGGGGGAACAGTTCCGTGCCGGTCTGCAGGACGGTTCCGGGGCCCTCGCCTGCCAGCATCAGGAGGATGAAGATGGCGGGAACGGCTAGGGCAGTGAGCTTAAGCCAGTATTGAAAGGCCTGCACAAAGGTTATTGAGCGCATGCCGCCCGTGACCACTGTCAGAACCACAACCACTACTACGACGCCGGCCCCAACCCATGAAGGCAGCCCCGTGGTAGTGCGTATGGTCAGCGCTGCCCCATGTAATTGCGGCACAATGTAAAACCAGCCGACTATGACCACCAGAACACTTGTGACATAGCGGGCTGTTGTGGACTCGAGTCTGGCCTCGGCGAAATCCGGAATGGTGTAAGCCCCTGAGCGGCGCAGGGGAGCGGCCACAAAGAACAACAGCATGAGGTATCCGGCGGTGTAACCGATGGGGAACCACAGGGCATCGATTCCGGAAATGACGATGAGTCCGGCGATGCCTAGAAAACTGGCGGCGGAGAGATATTCTCCGCCAATCGCGGAGGCGTTCCACCAGGGGCGCACTGTGCGGGAAGCTACGTAGAAATCACTGGTTGTCCGGGAGACTCGCAGCCCGTAAAAGCCAATAAGGGCTGTTGTGACGGAGACAAGAATAAGGGCCGTGTAGCCAATGCTCGGATTCATTTCTCCTCCACAAGGTCCCGGTACTGGGCCTCATTTTTGGTGGCCGCACGAACATAGAGCCAGGCGCAGACACCGATGATGGGGTAGGCGCCCACTCCAAGGAGAAGCCACGGTGCGGGGATACCCATAATGCGCCACTGTGAAAAGAATGGCACCCAACTCACCAGCACCCAGCAGAAAAGCAGGGACGCCATGAATCCTGCGGTCACCACTAAGGCAAGGCGCAATTGCGAACGGATCAGTGACTGCACCATGATCTCGCCCACGGCCGATTGTTCGGCAACCTCTTGTGAAACTGAGGTTGTGGCGGGAAGATGGGGGGCTTGGGTGCGCGGGGCTGACACCCGGACCCTGCCGGGCGCTGGGGGGCGGCCGGGGCCAAGGCTCACGGAGCGGGCCGCACGCGGGTGGCCTGCAAATGGTCGCGGAGGACGGGAACGTGCCTGCGACTGACAGGAAGAACTGCACTGCCCACTGACACGGTGGGTTTTGCGGTGCTGAGCCGCAAAGCAGTGACAAATTGCATGCATACCAGGTAGGAGCGGTGAATACGTAAGAATCCGGCCTCGGCCCAGCGTTGTTCCAGATCTGCCAGTGGGACACGGATCAAATAGCTGGCCTCGGCTGTGTGCAGCCGGGCGTAGTCGCCCTGCGCCTGCACGAACTTGACCTCGTCCAAGCGGATTATCCGGCTGATCCCGCCTTGGTCTACTGTGATCATTTCTACTTCGTCGACGGCGGCCGGGTGTGCCACAAGTTCCACAACCCTGTCCACCGTCCGGGTCAAGCGTTCCGTGCGTAGTGGCTTAAGCAGGTAGTCAATGGCGGCGAGCTCAAAGGCTTCGAGGGCACGGTCGTCATCGGCCGTCACAAACACGACGACCGGCGGGTTGGGGCGCTGGCCAATGAGCTCGGCTAGTTCCAGCCCGGACAGCCCTGGCATGTGGATGTCCAAGAACACGGCATCCACCTCATGTGCCGCCAAGAGATCGAGGGCTTCGGCCCCGCCCATGGCTTGGTGGATGGTGCCGACACGGGGGTCCCGGCCCAACAGAAACGCCAATTCCTCGATAGCAGGCAACTCGTCGTCAGCAACAAGCACATTGATCATGGGGCTAAGCCTAACCGCCGAGGGGCCCCGCCCGAGCGAAGCGAGGGGTGGGGAGGCGGAGAGGCGCTAACCGCCGAGGGGCCCCGCCCGAGCGAAGCGAGGGGTGGGGAGGCGGAGAGGCGCTAACCGCGGAAGGGGCCCCGCCCGAGCGAAGCGAGGGGTGGGGAGGCGGAGAGGCGCTAACCGCGGTAGGGCGCTGAGCCGTGTTGAAGTGTTGACATGTGCTGCGGGTGCTTGCTTTGATGGCGGGATGATGAAGGAAGCTGATGTGGCGTTGTGGCGTTTAGTCCATGATGAGCGCCAAGCACTGATTGCGGATCTGGAGCCATTGGCCTCCACCTCATGGCTTAGTGCCTCCACCTGCCCGGGGTGGAATGTCCATGATGTGCTGGCCCATCTCGTGGACACGGCAAAAACCACCCGTCTGAGCTTCATGCGGGACATGCTGGCTGCTCGCTTTGATTTTGACCGCGCCAATGCTGTTGGCGTAGCGAGGGAGAAGGCCCAAGACCCGCAGGAGACGCTCGCCGAGTTCCGTGCTGTGCGTTTGCGCACCTCTTCTCCACCGGCACCTTTAGCCACCCGCCTAGTGGAGGCGTTCGTGCATGGGGAGGACATCCGCGGCCCGTTGGGGATTGACCGGGACTACCCGGCTGAGAACGTTGCCACGGCCTTGGCATATCAGCTGAAGACCTCAGTGAAGATGGGCGGTGGGAAGGAACTGGCCAAGGGGTGGCACATGATGGCTACGGATACCGTGTTCAGCCATGGTGCCGGCGCCGAGGTTCGAGCTAGTGCCATGGCACTTTTGCTGGCAGTTTCCGGCCGTCCGGTGGCCGTCACCGAATTCAGCGGTGCAGGGGCGGAAACATTCGCAGCAACGCTCTAAACCCAGCGAGTTTGGTAGCGTCAAATAAACGGTGCGGAGTCGATTTTTTAGGCGTCGTGTCCGGGCTGGTTCTTGGGCACCGTCATGGTGATCAGCATCCCGTGGCCCACCCCTGTGTCAATGGTGAGGCCGTGGTCGTCCCCGTAGACCTGCCGCAGCCGGGTATCGACGTTGCGCAACCCTACATGGGTGCCGTCCTGCTGGCCTGCCAACACAAGGCGCAGTTGCTCCGGATCCATCCCCACGCCGTCGTCCTCAATGGTGACTTCCGTGTAGGCGCCTAAATCACGGGCTCCGATCTGCACCAGGCCTTTGCCCACCTTGGCCTCGATACCGTGCCGGACAGCATTCTCCACGAGTGGTTGCAGGCTCAGGAAGGGAATGACGGTACTCAGGACCTCCGGGGCAATCTGCAAGCTGACCTGAAGCCTGTCCCCGAAGCGGGCGTTCTCCAGCAGCAGGTAGCGGTCAATGCAGCGCAGTTCCTCGGCAAGCGTGGTGAAATCACCGTGCCGGCGGAACGAGTAGCGAGTGAAATCGGCGAATTCCACCACCAGATCCCGGGCCCGCTGCGGATCAGTATTGATGAAGGAAGCAATGGCATTGAGCGAGTTGTAAATGAAATGCGGGCTGATTTGGGCGCGCAGGGCACGCACTTCCGCCTCTGCCAGGAGCGTGCGGGAGGAAGTAAGCTCAGCCAGCTCCAACTGGGCGGACACCCACGCAGCAACCTCGTTGGTGGCCCGGACAAGCCCCGCACTGGGTGACTTGGACAAGATGATCACGGTTCCTACAGCCCGTGAATCTACTTTGAGTGGGCAGATCACGGCAGCTTTGAGTTCACCGTCCGGGGGTAGCCCCAGCGATTCGCGCAAGGTCTTATCCAGCGTGGCCACCTGGGTGCGGCCGTTGCTCAGTGCCTTTGCTGCCAAGGCCATGACCACCTCGGAGGTAGGTTCGCGCGCTGTGGTGCCTGTCCCATCCCACGCCAAGAGGCGGGCGCCGTCGGTCATGGCAAAGGCTGCACAGTTGAGCAATGCGCGCAACTGTTTGCTCGCTTTGAGGGCGCCGGCCGGTTCCAGCCCGTCACGCAGTTGTTCACCGGCGGCTGCCGCTGAGTGCAGGGCCGCGAACGTTGCATGTTCGGCGTCGGTGCCCAATTCGCGGTAAGAACGCGAGAGCCGGAACCCTACTAAAGCAACAACGGCGACGGCGGCCACCACGGCTGCAATGGCGATGACCAGCAGGAGCGTGGAGTCGCTCAGAACAGGAGAAGACATGCTCCCAAGAGTAACCGGCCCGGGCGGTGGCGTGAGGCGGGACAGCTGAAAGGAAAACTACCGTTCGGCGCACGTCTGAGACCGTTCACCGCGACAACACCCAATACACCCCAGGGCGTGAGCAAAAACACTTCATAGTGAAAGAGATCACATCACTTGAGGAGGAATCATGGGTAATTCTGCCCACGCACGTGCTGAAGGTCCAGTGGACTTTATTGCGGAACAGAACTCGGAAGAGTTCAAGAGTTTGCGCAAATCACACAGGAACTTTGTTTTCCCGGTAGCCATTGGCTTTCTGGTCTGGTACTTCGCCTACGTCCTGTTGGCCGCTTACGCCCATGACTTCATGTCCATCAAGGTGTGGGGCAACATCAATGTTGGTTTGATCTTCGGGATGCTGCAGTTCGTCAGCACCTTCGGCATCACCACGTGGTACGTCATGTACGCCAACCGCAAACTTGACCCCCAGGCAGCGGCCATTCGCCAGCGCCTGGAAAAGCAGATTGATTCAGACGCCAAGTCCAAGGAAGAGGTCTAGCCCGTGAGCCTATCCTCCGCTCTGTTAAACGTTGCACCGCTGGCGAAGTCGCTCAGTGAACAAACCAAGGAAAATTCTTGGATCAACATTTTGATCTTCATTGGCTTCGTGGCCGTCACCATGATTGTGGTGTTCCGCGCCAGCCGCAACAACAAAACCGCTGCCGACTACTACGCGGCGGGCCGCTCCTTCTCCGGCGGCCAGAACGGTACCGCGATTGCCGGTGACTATCTCTCCGCCGCATCCTTCCTGGGCATCACCGGTGCCATTGCCGTCAACGGCTACGACGGCTTCCTGTACTCCATCGGTTTCTTGGTGGCCTGGCTTGTAGCCCTGCTGCTTGTAGCGGAACTGCTGCGCAATACCGGCAAGTTCACCATGGCCGATGTCCTCTCCTTCCGGCTCAAGCAGCGCCCCATTCGCATTGCCGCCGCCACCACCACCTTGGTGGTTTGCTTCTTCTACCTGCTGGCCCAGATGGCTGGCGCCGGCGGACTAGTCTCGCTGCTGCTTGGCTTGGACAACACCAACAAGGCCGGCCAGAACATTGTGATCGCCGTGGTGGGCGTGCTCATGATCGTCTACGTATTAATCGGCGGCATGAAAGGCACCACATGGGTGCAGATCATCAAGGCGTTCCTGCTGATCATTGGCGCGGCCATCATGACCATCATCGTTTTGGCCATGCACGGTTTCAATCTCTCTACCCTCATGGACGCCGCAGTCCAGACCTCTATCAACGAAGGCGGTGTGGGCGAGGCGTTGCTGAATCCGGGCGCCCAGTACGGCAAGGCCCCGCTTGACTTTGTCTCCCTGGCCCTGGCCTTGGTCTTGGGTACCGCGGCCCTGCCCCACGTGCTCATGCGCTTCTACACAGTTCCCACCGCCAAGGAAGCCCGCAAGTCCGTGGTTTGGGCCATCTGGCTCATTGGCGCGTTCTACGTCTTCACCCTGGTTCTTGGCTACGGTGCAGGTGCACTGATCGGCAAGGAAGCCATCCTGGCGGCCCCGGGCGGCGTCAACGCGGCGGCTCCGCTGCTGGCCTTTGTGGTGGGCGGGCCCCTGCTGCTCGGCTTCATTTCCGCCGTTGCCTTCGCCACGATCCTGGCTGTTGTTGCAGGCCTGACCATCACGGCAGCCGCATCCTTTGCCCACGACATTTACTCCAACGTCATTGTCAAGGGCGAGCCCAAGCCGGAAATGGAAGTCAAGGTTGCCCGGCGCACTGTCATTGTGATTGGCCTGGTCGCCATTGGTGGCGGCATCCTGGCTAACGGGCAGAACATCGCCTTCCTGGTGGCTCTGGCCTTCGCCATTGCAGCGTCCGCAAACCTGCCCACGATTGTGTATTCGCTGTTCTGGAAGAAGTTCACCACCCAGGGTGCGCTGTGGAGCATGTACGGCGGCCTTGCGGCGGCCATCCTCTTGATCGCGTTCTCACCGGTGGTCTCCGGCAACCCGAAGGCCATGATCCCGGGCGCCGATTTCTCTTGGTTCCCGCTGGCTAACCCCGGCATTGTTTCCATCCCGCTGGCATTCTTCCTGGGCTGGTTGGGCACGGTCTTGGATAAGAACACTGAGGACCCGCGCATTCAGGCCGAGATGGAAGTGCGCTCACTGACAGGCATTGGCGCCGAAAAGGCAGCTGATCACTAGCCACCTTCTCTGAACAAGACAAACACAGCGCAGGCCCCGGGAGGTATCCCGGGGCCTGCGCTGTGTTGCGCAGTGAAAGCTTGCGCAGTGAAAGCTTGCGCAGTGAAAGTTTCGGTGTGATGGGATACGCAGTGAAGGCTTGCCCAGTTGGCCGCGGTTAAAGTTCGACGACGATCTGCCGTGGATTTCGGCGGATCGCACCTTCCGTGCATGGCTACACATAACGGCTAAGTCAGCATGGCCACTCCATTGTTCGGGCGTAGCCGAGCGATTTCTTGAGCTTTGGCTTAGATGGCATCTCAAGATGGAGCCATGTAAAGGCAGCTGACACATAAAGTTAGCTGGGGCACAGGGCACAGGGCACAGGGCAGAAGGCACAAGGCACAAGTCAGGAGCGTGGGGTAGGTGCTAGATGTTCCGAGAACCGCCTACTGTTCCGAGTACCGAGTACCGAGTACCGCCTACCGCCTACCGTGGGGCTTAGTGGTGGTGGCCCTGGTCCTTGAGCCGTTGTAGTTGGTCCGGTACCACTGATTCCTGGTGGGTGCCGCTGTGCCCGGAATGCGGTACCGCAAGCTCACCAGCGGTGGATGCGGACATACCAACCGTGGTGATTGCAGCAACCATGACCGATGCTAGAAAAAGTGTGCCAAGAACTGCTGCTGCAGAAGGGGCGGTTGCAGGCTTTGCTGAGCTTCCCTTGCGCAATGCGGCATTGTGGCGCCAACCGAGGGCAGCAATGACGCCAAGTTCCAAGGTCAGCAGCGCAGCCAGGGTCACGTCAAAGGTTCGTTCAGATTCCGGCAAGCGCCACAAGCCAGCTAGCAGCAGAACCATATGTAGCCCCGCAGTACTCCCCAGGACTCGGACCGCTACCTCAGGGCGTTGAAGAGTTCCGCGTCGGAATGAAACAAAGCCGTAGACCAGCGCAGCCAAGCAGTAGGCGGCAGATACTATCCCTGCAGGCCACGCTAAGAAGCTCGCCATGTCAGCAAAGCCGCCACCAGCACCGCCCGCGCCAGCACCGCCAGCCGCAACGGTGGCGGGTGTCAGCAGGCTCGAGGTGGCGGCCGCCGCCAAGGCGGCTATGCCCAGCATGGCTACGGCGATGCAACTAGCGGACAGGGCGCTTACATCAGTCCGTGCCGGGGCAATTGCCTCCTGGCTGATGGCGAACCTGCGCCCGCCCATCCCGAGGGGTGGTGCGGGGCGGTGCTGGAGCGTTGCCATGATTAGGCCGTGCGGACTGCGGCAGAGCGGTCCTGAGAGAAACCGACGGCCAACAGGACCAAGGCGCTGCCCAAATGCAGGACGTTATCGGCACCGTTGAGAGCAATGATGTTCAGGGCCGTGCCCGGAAGGAACAACCCGGCAATGCCTACCAGCAAGTACACGGACCCCACCGTGGAGTTAACTGTCTTAGCGGCCGTGACCGAGGACAAACCGGCAATTAATAGCGCTGCGCCGATGGCCAAGTGAATGACGTTATGCAGGGGATTGACCTCGAAGATGATCAAGTTACGGCCTTCGGTGGCGAAGAAGCCAATGCCGTTAGTAACGAAGAATCCTACAATGCCAACGAGAAGGTAGACGGCGCCGAAAACTGTGGCGAGCAATCTATTGGGTGAAGTGCGCATGATGATTTGTCCTTTTCTTGACGGCGGGGCAGAGGTTGCGCACGCCGTTTCCTGAGAGGATTCTGAATGAACCCGTGACAGTCCTTCGGAGCCATCAGGGCATTAGATTGGCGGGAGCTGCAACTACTTTTTGCGGTGCCGTTCCAGCAGCGGTGACATGCGGAAGGGCACCACCTCATTCATGGCCAAGGACGTTTCGGTGCGTTCAACGCCGTCGCACCCTAAAATTTTGCCGTTGATCCGGAAAAGATCCTCAGCCCCGGTGCATACCACCCGCACCAGCAAATCTGCTCTGCCGCTGAGTCCGTGGGCCTCAATCACTTCCGGGATGCTGGCCAGGGCCGTACCAAATTGGGGCAACTTCTTTTGTTGCACATGCACAGTAATAAAGGCTGTCAACGGATACCCCAGAAGGGTAGGGCTAATGCGGTGGTCAAAGGGCAAAAAGACGTTGTTCTTCTCCAGCGCAGCCATCCTGGCCTGAACCGTGTTCCGGGAGAGGCCCAGCCGCTGTGCCATGGCCACCACCGTTTGGCGCGGATCCTTCACAAGGGCCAAAAGAATGCGTGCGTCGGTTTCATCCAAAGTAGGCATAGTGCGCAGATTAGCACGACGGATCACTTCTCAACAGTGCATAGTGCTCAATTTTTGCGCCTCATATTGCCCGCCATGCTTTGCGTGAGTATCGTCACATTCATAGGAACCATCCTCATTACAATGCAGGGAGGCGAGCACTTTGAGCCATTTGCGCCAAGAGCCCACAGGCCGTGACGAAATGACCATGCACCAGCTGATCACCGCAGACGGAATCCGTGTTGCCGACGCGCTGCTGGATGAATTTGTGGACGATGTTGACGGGGAGCAACTTCGAAATTTGTACCGTGACATGGTGGTGATCCGCCGGATCGACTTTGAATCAACAGCGCTTCAGCGGCAGGGGCAGCTGGCGCTCTGGCCGCCCTTACTGGGTCAAGAAGCCTCCCAAGTGGGCTCGGTCCGTGCTTTGGAGGACGAGGACTTCATCTTCCCCACCTACCGTGAAAATGGTGTGGCTTATTGCCGTGGTGCCAAGATGGCCGACGCTCTCGGAGTCTGGCGCGGGAACACCAACATTGGCTGGGACCCCTACGAGCTGAATATGGCCACCCCACAAATCATCATTGGCGCCCAAACACTTCACGCCACCGGGTATGCCATGGGTCTGACCCTTGATGGCAAGGATTCAATGGCCCTTGCCTATTTGGGTGACGGTGCCACGAGCCAAGGCGACGTGCACGAATCCATGGTCTTCGCAGCCAGCTTCCAGGCACCCGTGGTCTTTTTCTGCCAAAACAATCACTGGGCCATCTCCGAGCCCGTGGGGTTGCAATCTCATGTTCCCTTGGCCGGGCGGGCACCAGGGTACGGGATACCTGGGCTGCAAGTTGATGGGAACGATGTTCTGGCCGTGCTGGCCGCCACCCGTTGGGCCGCACGCCGGGCCCGCAGCGGGGGCGGGCCCAGCTTCATCGAAGCCATCACCTACCGGATGGGGCCACACACCACCGCCGATGACCCCACCCGGTACCGTGGCGTGACCGAACTAGAGGAATGGGGCGCCAAGGACCCCATCACCCGGATGCATAGCTACCTGTTGGAGTTGGGAATGCTCGACGACGGCGCTCAAGCCGCCATTGCGGCCGAGGCTGACGCCGTGGCAGCGGACTTGCGGCTGGCCTGCATCTCCCTGCCCGACCCCGCGCCGCAGGCTGCCTTTGAGCACGTTTACGTTGACGCCCATCCCCTCCTGGAAGAGCAGCGAGTGAACTACTTGGCGTATCTAAACTCCTTTGGGGAGCAAGAGAAAACTTCCGTCACGGTACAAGGGAGCCCGTCATGACCACGCTGAGCCTGACACAAGCCATCAACGCAGGATTGCGCCGTGCGCTGGAGGAAGACCCCAAGGTAGTGTTGCTCGGAGAGGACATCGGCACCCTCGGCGGAGTTTTTAGGGTCACCGACGGACTCATGAAGGACTTCGGCTCCCACCGTGTGATCGACACGCCACTGGCCGAATCAGCCATTATCGGCACCGCGGTGGGGTTGGCCTACCGCGGCTACAGGCCCGTGTGTGAAATCCAGTTCGATGGCTTTATCTACCCCGGATTCGATCAAATAGTGTCCCAAGTGGCCAAGATGCATGTTCGCACCCAGGGCGCGGTGCGCATGCCACTGACCATCCGTGTCCCATTTGGTGGCGGCATTGGCTCACCGGAGCACCACTCCGAATCTCCGGAAGCCTACTTTGTGCACACCTCGGGTTTGCGGGTCATCAGCCCATCCAACCCACAGGACGCCTACACCATGTTGCGCCAGGCCATCGCCTGCGATGACCCGGTCCTCTACTTTGAACCCAAGCGCCGCTACCATGCCAAGGGAGAGGTGGAAGTAGACGCACCGCTGGTGCAGGCGCTGCCCATGGGGGCCTCACGGATCGTCGCCGCCGGCACCGACGTGACTCTTGTTAGCTATGGCCCGCTGGTGAAAACCGCGCTTGATGCAGCCATTGCGGCCACGGCGGACGGGGTCTCGATCGAGGTCATTGACCTGCGTTCACTCTCTCCCATTGACTATGCACCTCTGGTGGCTTCAGTGCGCCGCACTGGCCGGCTCGTCATCACCCATGAGGCCGGACGGACGCTGGGCCTTGGCGCTGAAATTGCTGCTGTCATCACTGAGCGCTGCTTTAACTACCTTGAAAGCGCCCCCGTGCGTGTCACCGGCTTTGACATCCCCTACCCACCGTCAAAGCTGGAAAAGCACCATCTGCCGGACCTTGACAGAATCCTCGACGGCGTAGACCGCGCCCTTGGCCGCCCCAACTCACACACAGGAATGGATGACTGGGCATGATTGCAGAATTCAGGCTCCCCGACCTTGGCGAGGGACTGACCGAATCCGAGATTGTTAGCTGGCATGTTGCCGTGGGTGACCTAGTTGAGCTGAACCAGGTCATCGGCGAGGTGGAGACGGCCAAGGCCGTGGTGGAGCTACCTTCACCCTTCGCCGGCACCGTTACGGACATCACCCACGAACCAGGCACCATGGTCGAGGTGGGCGAGGTCATCATCACCTTTGAGCTCACCGAGGCACAAACGAACCATGGCACAACTGGACCGAGGACAGCGGTCCCTGACCCAGGACCGGACGGCAAACGGGTCCCCACACTAGTGGGTTACGGGGCCGATCCGGAAACCTCGGCCCGCCCCGTGCGGCGCCAACGCCTGAGCGCACCCGCTGCGCCCGCTGCACCCGCCCAGCAGATCAGGCCAGCTGCGCCCGCTGCACCGTCGCCATCGGCTCAAGCGCCTGCACCTGTGCCGGCCCCAGCACCGCCGGAAACCGTCCGAGCCCGGGCGGATCGGCCACGCTCCACCCCGCCAGTGCGGAAAATGGCACGGGATCTGGGCCTTGACTTAGACCAGCTCAACGGCACAGGAGAACGGGGGCTGATCACCCGCCACGATGTTGTTGCTTTCGCCGGGGATCATTCCAACGGGGAGCCCTCCCACGGGAAGAACTCAGACGGGAAGAACTCAGGCGGTGAGAATTCCTATGGTGACGAAGACGCGGTGGAGGCTGTGCCGTCGGCCGTGAATCCGCTGGCGCAGCGTGAGGTGCGCACGCCCATTAAGGGTGTACGCAAGTTCATGGCCCAAGCCATGGTGCAAAGCGCCTTCACGGCCCCGCACGTGAGCGAATTTCTGACCGTGGACGTCACCTCCGGGATGGACTTTTTAGAGAAACTGCGCTCGCAGAAGGACTTTGCCGGGGTCAAGATCACCCCGCTGACCCTGGCCGCAAAGGCGGTGTGTCTTGCTGCCGCGCGGCGCCCGGCCCTGAATTCGCACTGGGACGAGGCTGCGGCGGAAGTGGTCCAGTTCAACTATATGAACCTGGGCATCGCGGCGGCCACCCCTCGCGGCCTTGTGGTGCCCAACATCAAGGACGCCCAGAGGCTGGGCCTGCGCGGGCTGGCGCAGGCACTGGGAGAACTTGCCGAGACGGCCCGTGCTGGCAAGACCCAGCCTGCCGATTTGGCTGGTGGCACCTTCTCCATCACCAACATTGGCATCTTCGGCATTGACGGCGGAACCCCCATCCTGAACCCCGGCGAGGCCGGTATTTTGGCATTGGGTGCAGTGCGCCGAATGCCTTGGGAACACGAGGGTGGTATTGCCTTGCGGCAGGTCATGACCCTGAGCTTATCTTTTGACCACAGGCTGGTTGACGGCGAACAAGGCTCACGTTTTCTCGCGGATGTGGGTGCCATCATGGCTGATCCGGCTATGGCTTTAGCGCTGGGATAAACAGGGACCAGAATGCAACCCTGCGGCTCTGGATACGCAATGTGCATGGACGTATATTTGAAGTGACCCCCACTGTGGGAGCCAACTCATAAGGAGGTTGGTATCAATGAAGAAGTGGAATCGCTGGCAAGATTATGTTGCCGTGATCGCAGGCCTATTTGCTGCACTTTCGACCCTGTGGACAACGCAGCAGAGCAGTTCGATGGTCATGATGATTGGCGCGGGAGTGCTGCTGGTTGTGGCAGGAGTCGCGAACCTGATGAGCCCGGGGCGTCCGTTAGGCGAGTGGGTTCAGATGGTTCTTGGTGCTTTGCTGTTTATCTCCCCGTGGATTGCCGGATACTCCTCTCACACGGGAGCAGCTTGGACGTCATGGATTGCCGGAGGCGTGGCATTGATCGCGGGTGTTATGGCCCTGCAGCCGAGCATGCACGAACACACCTCTTCCCATCACGGAGGGGTGGCCGCACACTGATCGAACAAATTCATGTGGCAGGGAAGCACCGGAATCTCCGGTGCTTCCCTTTTGGTTTCTTTGAGCGCCCGGCGCAAGCCCCCCGCGCACCGCCTGCCCGGTATGTCACCTCACACCTGCGCATGGCAAAAAGCCCGTTCCCGGCCACCGCTTCCACAATCCCCAGTGTGGACGGTGTTCTCACTAGTTCAGTGCGCTACAACGGGCCAAAGCTTTGATTGCCTACCGGATCAACCCAGGTCTGTGACATATGTTCAAGCTGTGTCCGCAGGGATGGACTCTGGTCTATGTGGCGACGGAAATCTCGGCGTGCATAGTGGGCGAAATATCCGGGAAGGACAAAGACGCTGGTCATGAGAATAAGAATCAGTGCATAGATGGCTGCGGCGCAGGTGATGCCTTTGGCGCCCATGTGAAACCACGGATCCAGGGCAAAGCTGGCAAGAGCTACGAAGATTGGTGAAAGAAATATTGCTGCGCCTACGCTGGCAGAAATGCTCGCTGCCGCACGCGAGAGCATGGGCGATTTTCCGCTGGCAATCTTTGAAATTTTGAGCTTGGATATCAGTGGGCACAGCACCATGAGCAAAAGGGCAGCAACGATCAGAAGTGCCCATAGCCAGATGATCTGTGGCCGCCACACTGCGAGCAGCCAGGCGATGCCAAGTCCAACAACACCAATTCCGGCGCACGCCGCTGCGAAACCGCGCCACTGGCCAAAACTCCAGGCCATCTCACGGAGGGCTGAAGGAGTGTGTTGGGGGGAGAGTTTGGCCACCTCCGACTCAAGCCAGTAGTGAAGTGGCCGTTGAGGGGTTGGCGGCTGCGAATAGTTGAAGCTCATTACTTGTCCTTGGTTGCCGCAATATGTTGTTAAGCCCATTGTTAGCGGCCACAGCGATTGCCAACAAGCCGCTTCCCTCGGAGCCAGCAGCTCAGACGCCCGTCAGCGCAGCCCACGCCATGTTTTCCAAGACGGACCGGGCCGTAGCTTCGGGGTGCCCATGTAATTGCACGCTGTGCGGCGTGGAGTTGATTAGACCAAAAACTGCGTGGGCCTGGACCCGGCGCACGGCGATGGGCCGGTCAGGGAAAAGCCTGCCCAGCACCTCAACCCACAGTTCAACATAGGCTCGCTGCAGGGAGCGGACGGCGCCGCGTTCGGCGTCGGGCAGGCTGTCAAAGTCCCTGTCCTGGACCCGGATCACATCAGGTTTGCAGAGTGCAAAGTCAACGTGGAAGGCGATGAGCGCGCGGAGGGAGGGGCCGTTCTCGAGCGTGGCAGTGAGCACGGCCCGCCCACCGGCCAGCAGGTCTTCGCTGACCTCCACAAGCAGGGCGCCAAGCAGGGCCTGCTTGCCATTGAAATGCCTATAAACGGCGGGTCCGCTCACCCCGGCGGCCGCACCGAGGTCCTCGATGGACACGCCGTTGAAGCCGCGCTGGGCGAAGAGGGTCGCGGCCGATTGCAGCAGCACCCCGCGGCGCTCGGCTTTGGCCTGCGTGCGGGCTGTTAGCGGTGGTTGACTCATTATTCTCCCTGTGCTGGACATCACAGAATAGACAGACTAACCTGAAATTCAGTTAGTGGACATTAACCAAGTGTAGCCGTTATGGACCGAATGAGGAGTCGATGGAGACTTTGGTGAGCCGGGTTGACCCGGCGGGGGAGGCGTTTGCGCGCAACGATGCCCAACAACGAGCCCTTGTGGCGCAACTGCGCGAGGAATTGGCAGTGGCGGCGCGCGGTGGTCCGGAAAAATCCCGTCAGCGGCACGTGGCGCGCGGGAAACTCTTACCCCGGGACCGGATCGGGCACCTGCTCGATGAAGGCAGCCCGTTCCTGGAGATTTCCCCGCTGGCTGCCCATGGCATGTACGAGGGCGCGTCCCCGAGTGCCGGTGTGATCGCTGGCATTGGGCTGGTTGCCGGGCGCCACGTCATGGTGGTGTGTAATGACGCCACGGTCAAGGGCGGTACGTACTATCCACTCACGGTAAAGAAGCACCTTCGTGCCCAGGAAATTGCGCTGGAGAACCGGCTGCCCTGCCTTTATCTAGTGGATTCCGGTGGGGCGTTCCTCCCCAAGCAGGATCAGGTGTTCCCGGACAAGGAACACTTTGGCCGTATCTTCTTCAACCAGGCACAGATGTCTGCCCGGAAAATCCCCCAGATTGCCGCCGTCATGGGTTCATGTACCGCAGGAGGCGCATACATGCCTGCCATGAGCGATGAAACGGTCATTGTGCGCAATCAGGGCACCATCTTTTTGGGTGGTCCACCGCTGGTGAAAGCCGCCATCGGTGAGATTGTCACAGCGGAGGAACTCGGCGGAGGGGAGGTCCACGCGGGCATCTCCGGCGTGGTGGATCATCTGGCCGAGAACGACGAGCACGCACTGTCCATCATCCGCGACATCGTGGCAACGCTGCCGCCCAACCCCGCACCGGCCTGGTCCGTGGCCGCAAGCCAGCCACCCGCCGTCGAACCCTCAGAGCTTTATGGCGCCGTGCCAACCGATCTGAACACGGCCTATGACATCCGCGAGATCATCGCCCGGCTGGTGGATGGCAGCAAATTTCACGAGTTCAAGAAGAACTACGGCACCACCCTAGTCACCGGATTTGCCACACTGCATGGCCATCCGGTGGGCATTGTGGCCAACAACGGTGTGTTGTTTAGCGAATCGGCCTTGAAGGGTGCGCACTTCATTGAACTGTGCGATCAGCGCGGTATTGCGTTGATCTTTTTGCAGAATCTCAACGGCTTCATGGTGGGCAAGGACTACGAGCACGGTGGTATTGCCAAGCACGGGGCCAAGATGGTCACGGCCGTTGCCACGGCGCGGGTGCCCAAACTGAGCGTCATTGTGGGCGGATCCTTCGGCGCCGGCAACTACTCCATGTGCGGGCGTGCCTACAGCCCCCGCTTCCTGTGGACCTGGCCGGCCTCGCGCATCTCCGTCATGGGTGGCAACCAGGCTTCCTCCGTGCTGGCCACCGTCAAGCGGGACCAGATTGAGGGCCGCGGGGATCAATGGTCCGCCGAGGAAGAAGCAGCGTTCAAGGCGCCCATCTTGGCCCAGTTCGAGGACCAAGGAAGCCCCTACTACGCCACCGCCCGCCTGTGGGATGACGGCGTGATTGACCCCGCTGACACCCGCACCGTCTTGGGCCTGGCCCTGGATGTATGCGCCCGCACCCCGTTGCCCGAGACCTCCTTCGGTCTCTTTAGAATGTGAGCCCCGTTGTGAGCCCTCTCTTTGATACAGTCCTGGTGGCCAACCGCGGCGAGATTGCCTGCCGCGTCATCGCCACCCTGCGCAGCCTGGGCATCCGCAGCGTTGCCGTGTATTCCACGGCCGACGCCGGAGCCCGCCACGTGCGCGAAGCCGACACGGCCGTGTGCATTGGCCCCGCCGCGGCCACCGAAAGCTACCTGAACATTGATGCTGTCATTGTTGCCTGCCAGGCATCGGGTGCCCAGGCAGTCCACGCCGGCTACGGCTTCCTGTCCGAAAACCTGGCATTCGCCCAGGCTCTTTCTGATGCCGGGATCATGTTCATTGGTCCCAATATTGAAGCCCTGAACGTCATGGGAGATAAGATCCGCTCCAAGAACCATGTGGCCGCCGCCGGGGTACCCGTGGTCCCCGGCGTTTCCGAGCCGGGGCTCAGTGATGCGGACCTGATCGCCGCAGCGCCCGGCATCGGTTACCCGCTGCTCATCAAGCCCTCCGCCGGTGGTGGCGGCAAGGGCATGGTGAACGTGTTTTCGCCCGGGGAGCTGCCGGCTGCGCTGGCAACGGCCCGGCGTGTGGCCGCTTCCTCCTTTGGTGATGACACCTTGTTCCTGGAACGCCTGGTGGCAAACCCGCGCCACATCGAGGTACAGATTTTGGGGGACACCTTCGGCACTGTGGTGCATCTGGGAGAACGCGAGTGCTCGCTGCAGCGCCGCCATCAAAAAGTTATTGAGGAGGCGCCCTCGCCGCTACTCACCGACGCCCCGGACGGCGCCGCCATCCGTGCCCGGCTCGGGGCCGCAGCCTGTGCCGCAGCAGCCAGCGTTAACTACACCGGTGCAGGAACCGTGGAATTCATTGTCTCTAACGATGCCTCCGATGAGTTCTTCTTCATGGAGATGAACACCCGGTTGCAGGTAGAACACCCCGTCACCGAAATGGTGGTCCGGGTGTCCGGGGAGTCCCTGGACCTGGTGGAATGGCAGGTCCGCATTGCCGCAGGGGAAGCCTTGGGCTTTGACCAGGACGCTGTGAGTCTTGAGGGGCACGCTACAGAGGCGCGGGTGTACGCAGAGAATCCTGCCGAGGGATTCCTGCCGGCTACCGGAACAGTGGTGGCACTTGATGAGTCGGTGGCTCTGAGGTACGGGGTGCGCGTGGACTCCTCGCTGATGGACGGGCTAGAGATCTCCGCCAACTACGATCCCATGTTGGCTAAGGTCATCGCCTGGGGTGCGGACCGGGCGCAATCCCTGTCACGGCTGGATCAGGCGCTCGCCCATTACCTGGTGCTGGGATTGCCCACCAACATCGAGTACCTGCGCCTGCTCCTTGCCGATCCGCACGTCCAAGCCGGGCATCTGGATACCAACCTGATTGAACGCAAACTGCCGGGCATGAAATTCCGTGCCACCAGTGCCAAGGAATACGCCGTGGCGCCCTGGGCGCTCGATGCCAAGCCCACGTCACTGGCGCAGGTGGCTGCGCGGCAAGCGGGAGCGCCAGCTGCGGAGCCGCCCCGCCCGTGGGAGCGCACCGATGGCTGGCGTCTGGGTGAACCTGAGCCGTGGCGATCCGTTTGGGCGGCACCTGGCCGCACCGCAGTGGTGACGGTCAGCGGTAACCGTGGCCGCGGGGTGATGGAAGGTCCCGGCGTCGTAAATGTCAGTGGACTAGGTGGGGGACCCCAGGAGGTGAGCGCCGATGGTCTGCTCAACGACTACCATTTTGCCCGCCAGGGGGACACAGTATTTTTGGGCAGCGGCGGCTGGAGCGTTGAACTGGTGCACCTGGACAGGGACGCGGCCACCGCACGCATGATCGCCGGACTTCAACGGGCGGACGCAGCGGCGGATCCACAGCTGCGCAGCCCCATGCCCGGAACCGTGACCGTGGTCAACGCGGCTACGGGGCAGCGGGTTGAGGCAGGGGACGTGCTGCTTGCGGTGGAGGCCATGAAAATGGAACACCAAATAGTGGCACCCATGGCCGGAACCGTACACATTGGCGTAGCCGTGGGTGCGCTAGTCAAGGCGGATCAAATTGTTGCAAGCATTCAAGAAGATACTCCTGAAGGGGAATGACAGTGCCAAACTTTGAACTCAATGACGAGTACCAGGCCCTTAGCAACATGGTGGCGGACTTTGCCGATCACGTGGTGGCCCCCGTCTCCGCCAAACACGACGAGGAACACAGCTTCCCCTACGAAGTGGTGGCGCAAATGGGTGAGCTTGGCCTGTTTGGGCTGCCCTTCCCGGAGGAATTTGGCGGGATGGGCGGAGACTACTTCGCGCTCTCACTCGCCCTCGAGCAGCTGGGCCGGGTAGACCAATCCGTCGCCATCACCCTGGAGGCAGGCGTCTCGCTCGGCGCCATGCCCATCCACCGCTTTGGCACCCAAGCGCAAAAGGAAGCGTGGCTGCCGCAACTAACCTCCGGTAGCGCGCTCGCAGGCTTTGGCCTGACCGAGCCCGACGCCGGATCCGACGCCGGGGGCACCGCCACCAAGGCGCGCCTCGAGAACGGGCAATGGGTTATTGACGGGTCCAAGCAATTCATCACCAACTCCGGGACGTCCATCACGAAATTTGTGACCGTCACCGCTGTCACGGACACCCACGAACGGGCCAACGGATCCATCAAGAAAGAAATCTCCACCATCATTGTGCCCAACGGCACCCCCGGGTTCACGGTGGAAAAGGCGTACAACAAGGTGGGCTGGAACGCCTCGGACACGCACCCGCTCACCTTAGCCGGCGCCCGCGTACCGGAGGAGAACCTGCTGGGGGAGCGCGGCCGCGGCTACGCCAACTTTTTGTCCATCCTCGATGAGGGGCGCATCGCCATCGCGGCGCTGGCAACCGGCACCGCCCAGGGCTGTGTTGACGAGGCTGTCCGCTACGCGAAGGAACGCAGCGCCTTCGGCCATAACATTGGCCGCTACCAAGGCATCTCCTTCAAGATTGCCCGCATGCAAACCCGCGCCCACGTGGCCCGGTTGGCCTACTATGACGCCGCCTCACGCATGCTCGCCGGCAAGCCCTTCAAGACCGAAGCTGCCATCGCTAAGATGGTCGCAAGTGAGGCGGCCATGGACAATGCCAGGGATGCCACACAGGTTTTCGGAGGTTATGGGTTCATCAACGAGTTCCCCGTGGCCCGCCACTACCGTGACTCGAAGATTCTAGAGATTGGTGAAGGAACCACCGAAGTTCAGCTCATGCTCATAGCCCGCGATCTGGGCTTGTAACACTTCCGAAAGGACCAGCCATGATCAACAAAGTAGTTGCTTCCGCGGCCGCCGCCGTCCATGACATTCACGACGGCGCCTCCCTCGCCGTGGGCGGGTTTGGTCTGTGCGGCATCCCCGTGGCCCTCATCCAAGCCCTCTACGACGGCGAAATTTCCCAGCTGGAGACAATTTCCAACAACTGCGGCGTAGATGATTGGGGGTTGGGGATACTGCTTGCTGACGGGCGGATCCGGCGCACCATCTCCTCCTATGTGGGAGAGAACAAAGAGTTCGCCCGGCAATTTTTGGCCGGTGAACTCGAGGTGGAATTGACTCCGCAGGGCACACTCGCCGAAAAGCTGCGGGCCGGGGGAGCAGGGATTCCCGCTTTCTACACCGCCGCCGGGGTGGGCACCCAGGTCTCTGAGGGTGGGCTGCCCCGCAAGTACAACGGCGCCGGCGGGGTTGAGATTGCCTCACCCGCCAAAGAGGTGCGCACTTTTGGGACGGACGAGTTTGTCCTGGAGGAGTCGCTCACCCCCGATTTTGCCCTGGTGCATGCGTGGAGGGGAGACCGCCACGGCAACCTCGTATTCCACGCGACGGCCATGAACTTCAACCCGCTGTGTGCCATGGCCGGGAAGATCACCATCGCCGAGGTGGAGGAACTGGTAGAGCCCGGTGAGCTGGATCCCGAACATATCCACGTCCCCGGCATATTCGTCCAACGCGTGGTCCATATTCCCGCCGGATCGCCCGGAAGTGAGAAGCGGATTGAGAAACGTACCGTGACCAGTCCGTCGTCGAGTACTCAAACGCTTCCCAACCTCGCAAGCTCGGCCGGGGACCCCTCGCGCCCGGGGCCCCATCCCACCAGTGAACAGGGAGCGTAATCATGGCACTTTCACGCAATGAACTGGCAGCCCGTGTGGCACAAGAACTGCGCAATGGACAGTACGTGAACTTAGGCATTGGCATGCCCACCCTGATCCCCAACTACATCCCCGCAGGGGTGGAGGTGGTGTTGCACTCGGAGAACGGGATTTTGGGCACCGGCCCGTATCCGCTGGATGCCGACGTGGACCCGGATCTGATCAACGCCGGCAAGGAGACCGTCACCGTCAACAAAGGTGCGGCGTTCTTTGACTCGGCGCTGTCCTTTGGCATGGTGCGCGGTGGCCACGTTGACGTGGCCGTTCTGGGCGCTATGCAGGTGGCCGCCAATGGCGACCTGGCCAACTGGATGATCCCGGGCAAAATGGTCAAGGGCATGGGTGGGGCCATGGATCTGGTGTTCGGCGCCAAAAAACTTATTGTCATGATGGAACACACTGATCGGGAAGGCAACCCAAAGATCCTGCAGCGGTGTACTCTGCCGTTGACAGGGAAGCGCTGCGTAGACCTGATCATCACTGACCTAGCTGTCATTGAAGTGAGCCCAGACGGACTGGTTCTCAAGGAACTGGCACCGGATGTCAGTGTTGAACAGATAGTAGCCGCAACCGGGGCCCCACTAAACCTGGAGATGCATGATGTGGACAACGTATGAGTGACGGACACGCAGGCTACCCCAAGGCCCGTGGGCCTGAAGTAGTGACTCAACGCGGACTCTACTACGAGGAACTGCAAGTGAAGGTGCTCTACCAGCACCGGCCCGGCCGGACCATGACGGAAACGGACAACGTCCTTTTCACCACCATGACCATGAACACGCAGGCCTTGCATCTTGATGCGGCATGGAGTGCGGAGCAGCCGTTTGGGCAGCGGATCATGAACTCCATGTTCACCTTGGCTACCATGGTGGGACAGTCCGTGGCTCAGCTGACACAGGGCACCATCGTGGCCCAGCTGGGGATGAGCGATATCTCTTTCCCGCACCCGCTGTTCCACGGCGATACCCTCTACACCGAGACGGTAGTGACGGCGAAGAGGCTCTCAGCATCCCGTCCTGGACAAGGCATTGTGGTGATGGAACATACTGGGCGCAACCAAAACGGCGTCGTGGTGGGCAAAGCCAGCAGGACCGCACTATTTTGGCTCAAGCCCCATGACTAGATAAGCCCATTGAGTAGATAAGAAGGAGCGCACAATTTCAGTGAGTCAGGAATTCAGAATGGGCCCGGCGCTGTTATTTGCCCCGGCGGACAGGCCTGAGCGTTTTGCCAAGGCGGCCCAACGCTCCGATGCCGTGATTATTGATCTCGAAGATGCTGTGGCGCCCGGGGCGAAGGCGGCGGCGCGCGAGAATATGGTGGCCAGTGGGCTGGATCCGGCACACACCATGGTGCGCATCAACGCACTTGACACCCCAGACGCCACCTTGGATCTGGCCGCCGTTGCTCGCAGCCCCTACCGAACCATCATGGTCGCCAAGGCAGCTGATGTTCAGGCTATCGCAGCACTCACGGACTACTCAGTGGTGGTGTTGTGCGAAAGCGCGCCCGGGATTCTGGCGGCGCCGGCGTTGGCGCAGCTGCCCAATGTTGTGGCCCTGATGTGGGGGGCGGAGGATTTGGTGGCATCCCTGGGCGGAACTTCTAGCCGGTTCACCTCCGGACCCCGGGTTGGAGAGTACCGCGCTGTGGCAACGCAGGCGCGTTCGATGCTCCTGCTGGCGGCCGGGGCTGCGGGGAAGGTTGCCATTGACTCCATTTATGCCGACTTTGCCGACCTTGCGGGGCTCGGCGTCGAGGCGGAGGACGCGGTAGCCAGCGGCTTCGCTGCGAAGGCGAGCATTCACCCCTCGCAGGTGGCAGTTATTCGGGAGGCGTACCGGCCCTCAGATGAGCAGGTAGCTGCCGCGCAGGAGCTATTGGCTGCGGCGGCGGATGCAGGCACGGGTGTTTTTGCCTTCAAGGGCCAGATGGTGGACTCTCCGATTCTGCTGCACGCCGAGGCGACGCTGCGCCGAGCCAGCGCCTAGGTCACAGCGCCAGCGCCTAAACCCAACGCTCGGTTACTTTCGGCGCACTTTTCATAGACGCTCCTGCAGCTTCGGGTGATTAGTAAGGAACGCTCATGCATGTGAGAAAGCGTTCCTCATTAATCACCCGAATGTAACCGAGCGTTGGGAAGGGGTCAGGCGGTGGCTAGGGCTGACTCGCGCACGCTCTTCATGGCGTTTGTCCACGGAATGAGCTGGTCCAGCATGGGGGCCAGCGATGCGGCTTGGAGCTCGGTCGGTGTGAACGTGGAGAAGTTCTCAAAGTCAGTGAACAGAGAGAACATGCCTGTCTTTTGAACATGCGCAACCTGCAGCTCGGAAAGGATGCCCCGCAGGTGCTCCATGGCGCGAACTCCGAAGGCCGAGCCGTAGCCGACCATGCCAGCAGCCTTGTTGTTGAACTCGACGTTCAGGTAAGAGATGGCGTTCGCCAGGGCAGGCTGCACCGAGTGGTTGTATTCGCCGGTGATGAAGATATAGCCGTCGAACTCGTTCATCGTGGCGGCCCAGACTTTTGTGTGATCGTTCTGGTAGTTCTGGAAGCCAGCGGGGTAGGCCTCATCCAGGACAGGGAGATTGAAATCAGCGATGTCCACGAGTTGGTACTCCGCGTCACCGCGCAGCTGAGCTTGCGCCAGAACCCACTCTGCAACGCCCGTGTTGACACGGCCGGGACGGGTGGAACCGGTGACGATGGCGATTTTGCTCATGCTGTTTTCTCCTTGATGATGGGGCGGCGCGCCAGCCAATGTAGGTGACGTGTCAATTAAAACTTGATGTTTCCATCATGACCGGACATACTTGATATGTCAACTAAATCGAAGGAATGTGAGCAAAACTATGGAGGGTCCCAAAAAGTCGGCCCAGGAGCAGACGCGCTGGCTTAACGAGAAAGAGCAGCTCATGTGGTTGGAGTTGCGCGAGTTCGCGAGGGGTCTGCCACGTGCCCTTGACCGCCAACTTCTCGAGGACGCCGATGTCTCAGGTGTGGAGTATTCCATCTTGGCGGCCGTCTCGGAATCGAGCCAGCGGGCCCTGCGCTCGGGAGATCTCGCCGCAACGCTTGGCTGGGAACGGTCCCGAGTCTCTCACCTGCTCAAACGCATGGAATCCAGAGGGTTCCTCCACCGCTGTGCCGCCAGTTCCGATGGCCGTGGCCAGGAAATCGCGTTAACCCAGGCGGGCTGGGAGAAGATCCGGGGCGCGGCGCCTGGCCACGTCGCCATGGTGCGCGAAGTTATCTTCGACCCCCTCACGCCAGCTGCGCAGAATCAGCTCCTGGAAACACTCATCCTCATCCGCCACGCCGCCGAGGAGCGCGGGCTGTGGTGAATTCGTCGCAGCAAGTGCGGAATACTTATCATCATGGCGCATCGTAAAATCATCATCCTCGGCTCCACAGGCTCCATCGGAACGCAAGCGATCGACGTCGTCGGCCAAGCCACCCTCCCCGACGGCAGTCCCCGCTTCAGCGTCAGTGCCATCAGCGCCGGCGGCGGGAACCTTGAACTTTTGGCACAACAGGCTGTTTCCCTGCGGGTTCTGGCCGTGGGTATTTCCACGCACGACGCCGGGACCTTGCGTTCCCTGATTGACTCCCGTGCCGCTGCGGCGGGGTTGGCAGGCTTCGCCCCGGAGATTTTCTCCGGCCCGGATGCCTCCACCGTCATCGCTGCCTGGGGTGCAGGAACCCCCGAGGGTGCCGAGGTGGTGCTCAACGCCATCACTGGCTCCATCGGCTTGGCGCCAACACTTGCCGCGCTGGGTACCTCCGCCATCCTGGCGCTGGCGAATAAGGAGTCCCTGATTGTGGGCGGAGCCCTCGTGAAGGAAGCCGCATCCCCAGGCCAGCTGGTGCCTGTCGATTCGGAGCACTCAGCCTTGGCCCAGGCGCTGCGCGCTGGCACGGCAGATGAGGTTCAGAAGTTGATTGTGACAGCATCCGGTGGTCCCTTCCGCGGCCGAAGCCGGGCGGAATTGGCGGATGTGACGCCAGCGCAGGCGCTCAAGCACCCTACGTGGGATATGGGCCCCATGGTGACCACCAACTCGGCCACCCTGGTCAATAAGGGCCTGGAAGTCATCGAGGCCCACCTGCTCTTTGATGTTCCGCTGGAGAGGATCGAGGCCGTGGTGCATCCCCAATCAGTGGTGCACTCCATGGTGCAGTTCACCGATGGTTCCACCATGGCCCAGGCGTCTCCTCCAGACATGCGCCTGCCCATTGCACTGGGGCTCGGCTGGCCGGAGCGAGTCCCCGGTGCAGCACAGGCCTGCGACTGGACCAAGGCGGCGACCTGGACGTTCGAGCCACTGGATAACGTGGCCTTCCCCGCGGTCGAACTGGCCAAGGAGGCTGCGCGCCGGGGGAGTACCTGCCCAGCCGTCTACAACGCCGCCAACGAGGAAGCGGTCCATGCCTTCCATGCCGGAAGGATAGGCTTCTTGGATATTGTGGACACCATTGCGCAAGTTCTCGGTGAACACACACCCAGTTCGCAGCTAACGCTCCAGAGCGTATTAGAAGCTGAAGAATGGGCCCGCGCACGCACCAACGAGCTGCTGGCCACCAAGGGCTGAGAATCTTCAACGCAGGAAGTACATTGTGACTGTCTTACTTTTCATTGGCGGAGTGCTCTTCGTTGCCATCGGGATTGCCTTGTCAATCGCGCTCCACGAGGTGGGCCATCTGCTGCCCGCCAAGTTGTTCAAGGTCCGCGTCACCCGCTACATGATTGGCTTCGGGCCCACCATGTGGTCAAGGAAAAAGGGTGAGACCGAATACGGCATCAAGGCCATCCCGGCTGGCGGCTATGTGGCCATGATCGGGATGTATCCGCCGAACCCCACGGACGGCAGTGTCCGGCCCTCCAGTACCGGCATGTTCCAGACGCTGGCTACGGAAGCCCGCAGTGTGGCCCATGAGGAAGTGGGCCCCGACGACTCCAACAGGGTCTTCTACAAACTGCCGGTGTGGAAGAAGATCATCATCATGCTGGGCGGGCCTTTCATGAACCTGCTCATTGGGGTGGTGCTCATGGGTGTGCTGCTGATGGGCTTTGGCATGGCTGCGCCCACCACCACGGTTGCCGAAGTCAACGCCTGCCAAGTGGCATTCGGAGACCCCGTACCTGTTAATCTCAATAACTGCACGCAGACCCCCGCGGCCGCCGCCGGACTCAAGCCAGGGGACACTATTAAGTCCTTTGATGGCAAGGAAGTCACCGATTGGACTACCTTTACTAGCTGGGTGCGTGCCGCGGCCGGCCAGAGCGTGCCGCTGGTGTATGAGCGCGGTGGCCAGAATATTTCCACAACCATCACCCCGGTTCTGACCGCCCGCCCCGTCATTGGTGCCAATGGTCAAGCGGAAGTGGACGCCTCCGGAACCACCGTCACAGTTCAGGCAGGGTTCCTCGGCGTTGGTCCCACCTCGGCCATGGTGCGGCAGCCGGCGTCGGCCGTCCTTCCTGTTGTGGGGGAGAACATCGCCCAAATTGGCGGGATAGTTTTCCAATTGCCGCAGAAACTGGTGGGCGTGGCCCAAGCGGCGTTCAGCTCCGAACCGCGCGACCCCAACGGACCCATCTCCGTGGTGGGCGTTGGGCGGGTTGCCGGCGAGGTGGCCGCCATGGAGGACATCCCCTTGAGCTCACGCGTCGCCACGCTTGTCAGCTTGCTGGCCGGGGTCAACCTGGCCCTGTTTGTCTTCAACTTGATCCCGCTGTTGCCGCTGGACGGCGGTCACGTCCTGGGGGCCTTGTATGAAGGGGCGCGGCGCACAGTTGCCAAGGTGCTCAAGCGCAAGGATCCTGGCCCCTTCGATATCGCCAAGATGCTGCCGGTGACCTATGTGGCCGCAGTAGTGCTGATCGCCATGGGTGCGCTGCTGATTTACGCTGACATTGTTAAGCCAGTGAATCTCTTCGGGTAAGCCCATGGATCGCACTTAAATGGTTGATAAATAGAAAACAATCATTTATGGTTTATTCATGTTTGTTGTAACGATTGACCAACGGGGTAGTCGCAGCCACGGGGATCGCGTGCCGGAGCTGTTGGCGCTTCTCGCTGATGTGCCCACGGTCCTGGGGTTTGAGCGCACTGTGGGAGACGAGGTTCAAGGTTTACTGGCAGACCCGGAAGTAGTTCTAGAAACTGTTGTCCGAGTGCTGCGGGAGCTTGATTGGTACATAGGCATTGGGATCGGCGGTGTTGATTTGCCTTTACCTGAGCAATCCAGAGAAGCCTCCGGCGATGCTTTTGTGGCCGCCCGGGAGGCTGTGGAAACAGCCAAGAAGGCAGGGGAGCGGGTTCCCTTGTGTGTGCGGAGCCCCTCGCCGGCGGCCGCTGAGTGGTCCGGCGCAGCCGAGGCAGTGCTAGTGCTCTTAGGTGATGTAATTCGCAAGCGTTCCAGTGCCGAGTGGCGTGTGATTGATGCTCTGGAGGCGGACCCGAATGCGCCTCAGAAAGATGTTGCCCTAGTGCTAGGGATTAGCCCTCAAGCCGTCAGTAAGGCCATCCTTCGCTCAGCTCACCGGGAAGAACGTAATGGGCGCCGCGCCGCCGCACTGCTTTTGCGCCAGGCCCAACGGGCACTCACTGTCCCATGGCCCAGCGAACGTGCGCTCAATGTCAGTGCTTCGGGCTAGATTGAGGGGGCATCGCCATCAAAGGCCCGCGCCGAGCCGGCGCTAACGTAAGGAGAGTGCATGGAAGCATTGTGGATAACGGCTACTTTGCTGGTGGCTATTGTGGGCGGCTGGCCCGTAACGGCAGGGCTTCTCAAATTCGCAAAGTCTAAGACAGTACGGGCTGTAGATGCTGCCGAGGCTGCTGACGGCCCACGGCCAGAGGGCGGGGCGCTGGAGGTTGCCGAACCCTTCCCAGCGGCTGCGCAGCCGGAAGTAAGCACTGAGTCGGAAGTAAGCACTGAGCCGGAGCACGGCGCTGAGGTTCTGCGCGGTGGATTATTGATCGGGGTTCTGGAGCGTGCGGCTGTGGCGGTAGCCATCCTGGCCGGGCAACCGGTGGCCATAGCCTATGTTGTGGCCATCAAGGGTTTGGGGCGTTACCCGGAATTGAAGGACACTCCCGCGGCCAGTGAGCGCTTCATTATTGGTACATTGGCGTCAATGTTGTTCTCGGCCAGCGTTGCGGTGCTGGCCAAAGCTCTCCTGTTATAAGGTGAAACCATGTCTATTTTCGCTGTTGAATATATCTATGGTCCAGAGGCAGAAGCTGCCCGTGTAGAGCACCGCCCCCAGCACCGGGAATGGCTTGCCGCGCAGGCCGAGGCAGATGTTGTGCTGGCCTCGGGCCCTTATGGTGACGGTGCCGGGGCACTTCTGATCTTCCGCGCTGAAAACCAGGGCGCCGTTCAGGACTTGGTGGCGCAGGATCCCATGACCATTGGCGGCGGTGTCACAGGGCTAAAGATCTCCGCTTGGAACCCTGTCATTGGTAAGCTCAGCAGCTACGTAGGATAAAAGTCACTGGCGGGTAAACCGTAGCAGTCCCGTAAAAAGCAGTCATCGAGCCTACAATCTAAGGTAGATGCTGTGGATTTTCTTTTGCGGCGCCAAAAACTGGTGCTGCTGCCGCAGTATTTGAATATAAAGAACTCCTAGGAGCATATTTTGACCTCCGTCAGTCTCGGCATGCCGCAGTTGCCGCCGCCAGTGCTTGCACCGCGTCGCAAGACCCGGCAAATCAAGGTCGGTCCCGTGGGTGTTGGCTCGGATTCACCCATTAGCGTGCAGTCCATGACCACCACACCCACCACTGACATCAATGGGACTCTGCAGCAGATTGCGGAACTCACAGCGTCCGGTTGCGATATTGTCCGTGTTGCCTGCCCGTCGCAAGATGATGCCGAGGCGCTGCCCATCATTGCGCGCAAGTCCCAAATTCCTGTCATCGCAGACATTCACTTTCAGCCCAAGTATGTCTTTGCCGCCATTGAGGCCGGTTGCGCCGCGGTACGCGTGAACCCCGGCAATATCCGTAAATTTGATGATCAGATCAAGGAAATCGCCAGGGCTGCCAAAGATCATGGCACCTCCATTCGTATTGGTATCAACGCCGGATCGCTGGAACCGGGCATCATGAAGAAATACGGCAAGGCCACTCCTGAAGCCTTGGTGGAGTCAGCAGTCTGGGAAGCTTCACTCTTTGAAGAGCACGGCTTCCACGATTTCAAGATTTCCGTCAAGCACAATGACCCCGTTATCATGGTGGCCGCCTACGAGATGCTCGCCGAACAAGGCGATTGGCCGCTCCACCTGGGTGTCACCGAGGCCGGGCCGGCATTCCAAGGCACCATCAAGTCCGCAGTGGCCTTCGGTGCGCTGCTCTCCAAAGGCATAGGCGACACCATTCGAGTCTCACTTTCTGCACCGCCTGTGGAAGAAATCAAGGTGGGCAACCAGATCCTGCAGTCGTTGAACCTGCGCCCGCGCAAGCTGGAGATTGTCTCCTGCCCGTCCTGTGGCCGCGCCCAGGTGGATGTGTACAAGTTGGCTGAGGAAGTCACTGCTGGCCTCGAAGGCATGGAAGTTCCGCTGCGCGTGGCCGTCATGGGTTGCGTTGTCAACGGCCCCGGCGAAGCCCGTGAGGCCGATCTGGGTGTGGCTTCGGGCAACGGCAAGGGCCAGATTTTTGTGAAGGGAGAAGTCATTAAGACTGTGCCCGAGGACCAAATTGTTGAGACACTCATTGAAGAAGCCATGAGACTTGCCGAAGAGATGGAGTCCGACGCCGATGAGCAGACTCTCCCGGGTGGCCCCGTGGTTACCGTTTCCTAAGGAGACCACCCATGAGCCGGTGCGCGTCCTTGTCCACAGGGATACGGGCGCGCTCCGGGCTTTGATTGCGCGTGACCGCGTGGCCAACGTCTTCGTTGACTCGCTGCTCACGCAAAACAGCAGTGCCGTACCCGCCTTCCCTGGGGCGCTCATGTTGGGCTTCTTCGAGGACGACGGCGTCAGCTTGGCCGCCGCCTGCTGGGTGGGTTCCAACGTGGTTCCCATAGAGTCCACCGCCGAGCATGCCCGTGCCTTTGGCCGGTGGATGGTGGAGCATTGGGAACCTCATGCCTCAATTTTTGGCCCGGCTGAACCCACCTTGGCCATCATGGAAGTGCTCCAAAGTGCAGGGATTACCGCTCAAGATATCAGGGCCAATCAGCCACTCTTAGCCATCTCGGGACCGCCATTGGTGGCCCCCAACCCGGCGTTGACCGTGAGTGAATCCGGACAATTTTCCGAAATCCTTGTAGCCGCGGCTGCCATGTTTGAAGAAGAAGTTGGCTACTCACCCTTTCTGGGCGGAGAAGCCAACTATCGCCGTCGTGTTGCCTGGCTCATCAGTAACGGCTTCTCCTTCAGCCATGGAGATGAGGTGGGCGAGGTGATTTTCAAGGCAGATCTGGGTGCTGTCACCTCCTACGCCACCCAAGTGCAGGGTGTGTGGGTGAATCCGGAACGCCGGGGGCAGGGCCTAAGTGCTGGCTACATGGCAGCCGTGGTTGAGTTGGCGCGCAAACACGCCCCCGTCACAAGCCTGTACGTCAATGACTACAACACGAAGGCTCGGGCTTGCTACGAACGGGTCGGTTTTGAACAAGTGGGAACTTTCGCCACTATTTTGTTCTAGCCCCGCCCAATCACTCAAGGCCCCATCACTAAAGGCCCCCATCACTCACGCCCCGCCCCTCATTCCCTCAACAACTTGGGGGAGGGTTTTCCCTGACTCGAGGAGCGCATGGTTTGACGTCATGGTTCGGCCGCAATATAGTTGCTTAACGCAAACAAGTATTGTGTTGAGAGCTTCAGCTACCCAGGGGGACACCTGTGATTGATCACAATGAGGCCAGCGCCATCCTCTCCCAAATGGTGGCGATAGGGCGCACCTTCAGAGTTGCCGGTCAGCGGGGCCAGGCCCATGAGTTGACGGGAACCAAACTAGGATTTCTGCAGCAGCTTCGAGGCCGCGATGTCCGTTTGGGCGAACTGGCCCATCGGCTTTCAGTTTCGGCACCCGTAGCAACCAGAACGGTCGAAGCGCTTGAATCTGCAGCCCTGGTTGAACGGCGCCCAGACCCCCAAGACGCCCGTGCGTGTCTAATCTCCATGACTGAACGCGGACGCAGACAGCTGGAAGAAAATGAAACTCGGGCCGTAAATCAATTTGCCCACGCCCTGGCGGACTGGTCAACAAGGGATGCTGTGCAAGCAATTGACATCCTTGAAAGATTAAACGGCCACCTCATTGAGGTACTGCAAGGACCAGAGCGCAATGAGGCGGCGCAAGCTGGTCTCGGAGCCACAAATAACAACGGAAACGAGCATGAGGCATGAAAGACGCCACGTCCACCGCTGTGAAAAGCCTCCAGGAAGAGCCAAGAGAATATTCCCACAGGGAAATTCTTCAGGTGATGACAGGTCTTCTCGCCGCACTCTTTACGGCGATGATCTCCACAACCATCGTCTCAACAGCGCTGCCAACCATCATGGCAGACCTCCATGGCACGCAGCGGCAATACACATGGGTCATTACGGCCAGCCTCTTGGCGATGACCATTGTGACACCCATCTGGGGCAAGCTTTCTGATTTATTTAGTAAAAAACTCCTGACCCAGATCGCCATCCTCATGTTCGTGGCCGGAGCAATTGCGGCCGGATTCGCCACCACTATCGGAATTAAGCCGAATTCGGTTTAATTCCGATTATGCCGAGGAATCCTTTAAACCGAGTGACGGCTCTGCGGACCTGTGTTTCCGCGGATTCACGTCTAGTTTCTCGGCTTAATGATTCGTGGATTATTGCTGTTGTCGAACTTTCATGTTTGGCAATGGTCAGGCCAGCCCTCGTGTGCGAAGCCGTCATGGGTCGGGCGCGGCAGCCCATTTAGTGCTTGTTTCGCTTCGGTCAGCACGGGGACGGCGCTGAAGTCCGGGGTACTGCTCATACCTTTGTGATGGAGTCACTACGTATGGGACGAAAGTGAGCCAGAATGTTAAGCCGAGGAATATATCCCTGATCACCGGAATGACGCGGTGAGGAGCTCGTCACTCGGTTTAACTGATTCCTCGGCATAATCCCAGTGATGATGAGCGCACGAGCCGTACAGGGTATAGCCATGGGCGGCCTCATGGCCCTAGTGCAGTCAATTATGGGTTCCATAATTTCGCCCCGTGAGAGGGGCCGGTACGCAGGATATATGGGTGCTGTCATGGCGGTTGCTACCGTATCTGGACCGCTACTGGGCGGCGTGATCACCGATGCCCTTAACTGGCGCTGGACCTTCTTTGTCAGTGTTCCGCTGGCCATAATTGCGCTGATCTTGCTCCAACTGAAACTGCACCTGCCCACCATTAAGCGTGCATCGATCAAGATCGATTACGCCGGCGGTGTTCTAGTTGCGATCACGGCGGCCCTGCCCATGCTGTGGGTGACCTTCGCTGGTAACGATTATGACTGGATTTCGTGGGAGTCCGGCGCCTTCCTGGTGGCTGTCTTGATTTCTGCCACACTGCTGGTGGTGGTGGAGCTCCGGGCCGCCGAACCAATGATTCGGCTGCGCCTACTGCGCAATAAGACTGCAGTGTGGATGATCATTGCCAGCGTGGGGGCCGGCGTGGGCATGTTTGGTTCGGGCGTCTTCTTGACCCAGTACTTCCAGCTCGGTCTCGGAGTGAGCCCCACGCAGGCAGGAATCATGAGTATCCCCATGATTATTGGCCAACTGCTCTCAGCCATGGTTGGCGGACAGCTCGTGAGCCGGATGGGCCGTTGGAAGCCGGTGATGATGGTTGGCAGCATCATCATGCTGATTGGCCTGTTGGGCTTGGGAACCATCAACCATGAGAGCAGCTACGTCTTTGTCGCCACCTTTATGGCACTGATGGGGTTGGGGATTGGTACTTTGGTCCAAAACGTTGTCCTAGCTGTCCAGAACACCGTGGACGTCTCCGAGGTTGGTGCTGCCTCGGCGGCCATTGCCTTCTTCCGCTCCCTTGGTGGTGCCATTGGAGTTGCCGTGCTGGGAGGCGTCCTCACTCACAAGGTCAGTGAGAATTTTGCTGCTGGATTGGACCGGCTGGGTATCGCCGCAGGCGCAGGTTCAGGGGACACCCAGCTGGATATTAGCAACCTTCCGGCCCCAGTGCAGGAAGTGTTCCACAACGCCTATGCTGACGCCTTTGGCCCCATCTTTCTCATTGCTGCCATGATTGCGGCCGTGTCTGTGGTGGCGATTGCCGTGGTTCGCGGCACCCCCTTGCGAGCTACGGTGGCCATGCGCCCCGCGAACACCAGTGAACAAGAGCTGCCCGCTGGCTAGTAGGGCCAACTGGATGTGCGCTACTATTATGCAACTTGTTGCGCAAAGGAGTGCATTGATGAACGCTGGTCAGTTTCCCCACCTGTTTTCCCCCTTGGATTTGGGGTTCACCACGTTGCCCAACCGGGTGCTGATGGGCTCAATGCATGTGGGCCTCGAAGAGTTACCCGGCGGCTTCGAACGGATGGCGGCATTCTATGCCGAGCGTGCGCGCGGCGGGGTGGCACTGATGGTAACCGGCGGTATTTCACCTAATGACGCGGGCCGGCCCATGAAAGGTGGCGCCAAACTCAGCACGCCCGAGGAAGCTTTGGCGCACCGGGTTGTGACGGAGGCTGTTCACGCGGAGGGTGGAAAGATTGCTTTACAATTGCTGCACTTTGGGCGCTACGCCTCGCATTCGGCACTCGTTGCGCCTAGCGCCGCCCAGGCGCCCATCAGCCCTTTAACGCCGCGCCCACTGACCGGGGACGAGGTTGAGCAGACCATAGAAGACTTCGCCGCAGCCGCAGCACTGGCCCAATCTGCTGGCTACGACGGTGTCGAAATCATGGGTTCCGAGGGGTACTTAATCAACGAATTCATAGCCGCACGAACCAACCACCGCAGCGATGAGTGGGGTGGCTCCTACGCGAATCGGATGCGTTTCCCGGTCGAGATCATTCGGCGCACCCGTGAGAGAGTCGGTAGGAACTTCATTATTATTTACCGCCTCTCCATGCTTGACCTCGTCGAGGGTGGTTCCACCCTGGCCGAAGTCATCACCTTGGCGCAGGCCGTGGAGAAGGCCGGCGCCACCATCATCAACACAGGAATTGGCTGGCATGAGGCACGCATCCCCACCATCGCCACCTCCGTTCCACGGGCAGGTTATGCGTGGGTCACCAAGATGGTCATGGGATCGGTGAGCATTCCCTTGGTTGCCACCAACCGCATCAACACCCCAGAGGTAGCCGAACAGTTGCTGGCGAATGGCACCGCCACCATGGTGTCCATGGCCAGGCCTTTCTTGGCCGATGCCTTCTTCATGCGGAAGGCGCGTGAGGGGCGCAGCGATGAAATCAACAGTTGCATAGCGTGTAACCAGGCCTGTCTGGACCACACCTTCGTGGGGAAAACGTCCTCCTGCCTGGTCAACCCCCGCGCCTGCCACGAGAGTGAAATAGTTATTGAACCAACCTCAGACCCGCAGAAGATTGCGGTGGTCGGCGCCGGTCCGGCAGGCTTGGCGTTCGCCGTTACAGCCGCTCAGCGGGGTCACCAGGTGACGCTCTTCGAGGCGGCCGGGGAGATTGGCGGGCAGTTTAATCTTGCCAAGCAGATTCCTGGCAAGGAGGAATTCCATGAAACCATCAGGTACTTCAAACGCCAGATCCAGCTCCTTGACATCACCTTGGTCCTGAACACCACAGCCACGAGTGAGGAACTGCTTGTAGCGAACTTTGCCCAGGTGGTGCTGGCCACCGGCGTCACACCGCGCACACCCGAGATTGAGGGCGTGGACCATCCCAGCGTCCTGAACTACCTTGAGGTGTTGCGGGACAAAAAAGTTGTGGGAACTAACGTAGCCATCCTCGGCGCCGGCGGCATCGGCTTTGACGTGGCCGAATACATCACGGCCCACGGCACCAGCGCCACCCTCGTCCCGGAGAAGTTCTACCGCGAATGGGGCATTGACCCGGACTACAACAACCCTGGCGGCATCACCACGGCCATCCCGGCCCAACCAGACCGCCGGGTGGGCCTATTCCAGCGCAAGGAAAGCAAAGTCGGTGCCGGGCTGGGCAAGACGACCGGCTGGATCCACCGCACGGAGCTCAAGGCCAAGGGCGTGCAAATGGTTCCCGGCGTGGACTACCAAAAGATTGACGACGCCGGACTCCACATCCGCGTTAACGGCGCCGAGACGGTCCTTGCGGTAGATACGGTGATCCTGTGCACGGGCCAAGAGCCCCGGCGTGATCTGTTGCCGGGGCTGGTAACAGGCGGAGCTTGCGTGCATGTGATTGGTGGAGCAGATGTGGCAGCGGAACTTGATGCCAAGCGAGCCATCGATCAGGGGACTCGATTGGCCGCAAAGATCTAATGTCACTCACGCACGCCATCATGACCTCTCTGCTGGAAAAGCCCTGTACAGGTGCCGAACTGGCCAGGCGTTTTGATAAGTCTCTGGGCTACTTCTGGCAAGCCACGCATCAACAGATCTACCGCGAGCTGGGAAAGATGGAACTTTCCGGGTTGATTGCCGCTCATGGGATGCCCACGGCGCGCGGACAGCAGCGCCAGTTTGCTGTGCTGGCCGCGGGACGCTCCGAGCTTGCTTCTTGGTGTGCGCAGGAAGGAGCGTTACGGCCCATCAAGGATGCCCTCCTTGTGCGGATGCGAGCCGCCGCAGTGTTGGGTGCCACAGGTGGAGACACGGTGGATATCCTCACTGAAATGCGGCGCCACATGCTGTTGCACGGAGAGGTACTGGCCCGCTACGAGGCCATTGAGGCACACGATTTTCCGGCCGGCTCCCCACGATCCGCGGCGGATGAGCTGCAATTGGCTGTGGTGCGTGCCGGCATTGCCTACGAAAATTCGTGGCTGGCGTGGTGCCACCAGGCCTTGGCGGCTCTCGAGGCTGGCTGATTACTAGAAGGCGGCGCTGGCTGAATACTTGGCGCTGGGTGAATACTTGGCGCTGGCGCTGAGTGGGGATCAGGCGCTGGCGGATTCCTGCTCAGCGGCTTGAGCCTGGAGAAGCCGGGCAGTGTCGGCCAACAGGGCGGCGGTTTGGCTGATGACGGGAGCGTAGGAGGAGGTCCAGGCGTGCTTGAAAACAAACGCGTCTGGACCTTCCCATCGAAGATTTCCCAGGATGCGCTGGCTCAGTTCAGATTTGGTGTGCAGCAAAATGCTCTGAGCCTGTTCCAGTTCACGGGCAAAGTTACGCAGCTCCTCTGGGTTGGCGCCCTGCAAGCCATTGCTCATTGACTCTCCTGCGTGTGCCGAGTCCGCGGACCGGTTCGGGATGTGGCCTGTATGCCGTCTCTGGGTCTCGAGGGTTCGCCGAGTTGGCCGCTGAGTTATTCCCCGAGGTTTACTGAACTTCAACCCTAGGGCCAAGGTCACCGTCAAGCGATGGGCAGAGGTACCCATGACCAATGGTTAGGCGGTGCGGCGGCGCAACGTCAGCGACGCCAAGAGCAACCCTGCCAGCACAAATGCAGCAACTACTACCAAATCCCAGACCAGCTGTGATGTGGGGCTGCTGCTCTGTGCCACCTGCTGCAATCCGTCAACTGCGTAACTCAGCGGCAGCACATTGGAAATCACTTCCAGGACGCTATTCATTTGATCTCGGGCAACGAACAAGCCACACAAGAGAATCTGGGGGATCACCACCACGGGCATGAATTGGACGGCTTGAAACTCGGTGTGGGCAAACGCCGAACACAGCAAGCCCAGCGCAACACCGAGAACAGCGGTGAGTACCGAAATCAGCACCACCCAGCCGGCATTTCCTGCAATCGCCATACCAAAGACCCAGTATGCGGTACCGGTGGCTACCAATGCCTGGGCTGCGGCCATGATGGAAAATGCCAGAGCGTAGCCGAAGAGCAGGTCAGCCTTGTGAAGGGGAGTGCTCAGTAACCGTTCCAAGGTGCCAGAGGTACGTTCACGCAGCATGGTGATAGAAGTGATGAGAAACATCACCACGAACGGGAAAATGCCCAGCATCATGAGCCCCACACGGTCAAAAGTTCGTGGCATTCCTGGCGCCAGGGTCTCATTTTGATACAGCCAATACACCAGCGCCAGCAACACGGCCGGCACCACCAGAATTAAGGCAATGCTGCGCGGATCGGAGCGTAGTTGCAGCAGCACCCGGGTGCAGGTGGACCACAACATGGATGGATTCATCGGGCATCCTCTCCCTCGGCAGCGCTAGCAACCTCGGCTGTCTCGGTAGGAGTGCCCTGGATCAGCCGCAGGAACGCCAGCTCAAGATCGTCCGTTTCACCGCGTTGGCGCAGCTGATCCGGGGTCAACTGGGCCAGCAGTAGACCCTCACGCAGTAGCAGCAGTGTCTGGCAGTGGCTGGCTTCCTCCATGACGTGGCTGGAGATTAACAACGTGGTGCCTTCCTCTGCCATGGCCGCAAATTGTGCCCACAAATCTGCCCGCAGAACCGGGTCCAAACCCACCGTGGGCTCATCCAAAACCAACAGAGCAGGCTTACCCACCAGTGCGCAGGCAAGGGAAACCCGGCTGAATTCTCCGCCAGATAAATTCCGGGCCTTGCGGTTGGCAAGCTCGGAAAGCCCCACGGAGGCCAGCACCGCCTTCGCATCCTGCCGGCTGCTGCCATGGACAGACCCAAAATAGTTCACGTTTTCCAACACGCTCAGATCCCGGTAGACGCTGGCCGCTTGGGTGACATAGCCGACGTCGTGCCTGTTCTGGGGATCTCCTGCAGGCCGGCCCAACACGGTGAGCGTGCCAGCCGTGATCTTCTGGACCCCCACCAGGGCCCGCATGAACGTGGTCTTGCCGCCGCCGGAAGGGCCCAATAGCCCGGTGATCCTGCCCTGCGGGATATTGCAGGAAATATTCGCCAACACGGCAACCCCTCGGCGGCACACCCGCAAGCCCTCCACACTGACACTAATAGGGCCGTGGGTGCCGGATGGATCGGCCGGAACCGGGGCAAACGGTGGCTCCGGGGCTGGCATCTGCGCTCGGTGGGACATGGTTGCTCCTGGCTTGGCGCGTCGAGTGCGTGTGAGTTCAAACTAGACCCGCAGGGTGGGCGTGTCCAGCTTTGCCGCGGACTCCTGGAAAGCTGCGTGCACCTCCTGGCCCGGCCGTTGTGCGAGAGCCTGTGTGGAACCGGTAGATTAGTATCTGTCCGTCCAGCTCAAGGTCGGCGCCCACCCACTTCAAGAAATGGAAAACTCGCGTGGCACTTCGCCTTTCCACACTCTTTCTCCGCACCCTGCGTGAAGATCCCGTCGATGCCGAAGTGGACAGCCACAAGCTGCTGCTGCGTGCCGGTTACATTCGCCGCGCGGCCCCTGGTATCTACACCTGGCTTCCTTTGGGACTGCGCGTACTGCGCAAGGTTGAAGCCATTGTGCGTGAAGAGATGGACGCGATCGGCGCCCAGGAAGTCCACTTCCCGGCGCTGCTGCCCAAGGAACCCTTCGAGCAGACAAACCGCTGGCTCGAATACGGTGACGGCATCTTCCGCCTCCAGGACCGCAAGGGCGCCGATTACCTCCTGGCCCCCACCCACGAGGAAATGTTCACACTCCTTGTCAAGGACCTGTACTCCTCGTACAAGGACCTGCCGCTGAGCCTTTACCAGATCCAGAACAAGTACCGCGATGAGGCACGTCCCCGCGCAGGCCTGCTCCGTGGACGCGAGTTCATCATGAAGGATTCCTACTCCTTTGACATTGACGACGCCGGACTCGACGCCAGCTACATGGCTCACCGCGGCGCCTACTTGCGGATCTTTGAACGCCTCGGATTGGAGATCATTCCCGTCGCCGCAACAGCCGGGGCCATGGGCGGCTCCAGGAGCGAAGAGTTCCTGCACCCCATGGCCATTGGCGAGGACACTTTTGTGCGCTCGGCCGGGGGATACGCCGCCAACGTTGAAGCAGTCACCACCGTTGTGCCAGCAGCCATTGACTTCAGCAAGGCCCCGGCCGCCGTGGTCCGCGACACTCCCAACTCAAGCACGATCGCAACCCTGGTGGAAGCAGCCAATGAGCTCGCACCCCGGGCCGAGGGGCAGTGGAGCGCCGCTGACACCCTCAAGAACGTGGTCCTGGCCATCGATCTGCCCACGGGCGAACGCCAGATTGTGGTTGTGGCCCTGCCCGGAGACCGCGACGTTGATCTCAAGCGCATCGAAGCCAACATTGCCGAACACCTAGAAATTGGTGGCGAAGTAGGCGTTGAGGCTGCCGGTGAAGCAGATTTGAAGAAGCACGCGTTGCTGGTCAAGGGCTACATTGGTCCAGGCCTGAGCCTTGACGGCGCTGTTCTCGGCACAGAATCAGCCAGCAAGATCCTTTACCTGGTTGATCCGCGCGTTGTCTCCGGCACCAGCTGGATCACGGGAGCCAACGAGGACGGCAAACACGTCTTCAATCTGGTGGCAGGGCGCGACTTCAGCTGGGACGGCACCATCGAGGCCGCCCAGGTCCGCGAAGGCGATCCCGCCCCGGACGGTTCCGGCCCGCTGGAAACGGCCCGCGGCATCGAGATGGGCCACATCTTTGCCCTTGGCACCAAGTACGCGCAAGCACTCGGACTGAAGGTCCTGGACAAGAACGGCAAGCTCTCCGTGGTGACCATGGGTTCCTACGGCATCGGTGTCACCCGCGCCGTCGCCGCCCTGGCGGAGTCAAACCATGACGACAAGGGCCTGACCTGGCCCGCGAATGTGGCACCCGCAGACGTCCATGTGGTTGCCGTTGGCCGCGGCGAGGAAATCTTCGAGACAGCTGCCCAGCTCACCGCCGATCTGGAAGCCAAAGGACTCGAGGTCATTTACGATGACCGTCCCAAGGTTTCCCCCGGCGTGAAGTTCGGAGACGCTGAACTCATAGGCGTCCCCACCATCTTGGCTGTTGGCCGCGGGCTCGTGGACGGCGTGGTGGAGATCAAGAACCGCGCCACCGGTGTTGCTGAAAACATCGCTGTAGCCGACGCGGTCCAGTACATCCTCGACAACCAGTAACACCGCTCTGCGAGGGGCTGCGGAGCGCAGCCCCTCGCAGGCAGTAAGATTCTTTCGCTCGTTCCTCCTTCGTCGTACCGCGCGCCAAAGAATCCATCCCCGCTCCGGGGCTGCCCCCCTTTCCCGCGCGTCCGCCGCCGTACCGCTGCGGTCCCGAGCCGCACTTGGAATAGGACCCCATGGTTTCCGGTTTTGAAAATATTACGCTGGCCACGATCCTTTTGGTCATCGTGGCCGGCTTCGCTGCTGGCTGGATCGATGCCGTGGTGGGTGGCGGTGGGCTGATCCAGCTCCCGGTCATGCTGATGATCCCCGGAATCACGCCGATCCAGGCGCTGGCCACGAACAAGATGGGCTCCATCTTTGGCACGGCCACGAGTTCCGTGACGTACTATAAACGTGTTAAACCAGATATGCGCACGGCACTGCCCATGGCAGGGGTGGCTTTAGTGGGAAGCGTTGGTGGTGCGGTGCTGGCCGCCAGCCTGCCGGGTTCAGTCTTTAAACCCATTATTGTTCTGGCCCTGGTGGCGGTCTTGTTGTTCACAGTGTTCAAACCCACCATGGGAGAGCTGACGGAACTTCGGCATTCCGGGCGCAAACACTACGTTATTGCGTGTTGCATTGGTGGGCTAATTGGTTTTTATGACGGCCTGATCGGGCCTGGAACCGGCTCATTCCTGGTCATCGCCATGGTGGGATTGATGGGCTACGCCTTCCTTGAAGCCAGCGCCAAGGCCAAAATTGTGAACCTTGCAACCAACGCCGGGGCCCTCATGTTCTTCCTCCCGCATGGCTCCTTGCTGTGGGGAGTAGGCCTGATTTTGGGTATGGCCAACATGGCTGGAGGCTACTTGGGTGCCCGCACCGCGGTGAAACAAGGCAGCACCTTTATCCGCGTGGTGTTCCTGGCAGTTGTCACGGTGCTCATCATCAAACTCGGCTACGACGTGTTGAACGAGAATTTCCTCAACCGCTAGTGCAGCTCCGCGGGCTAGTGCAGCTCCATGAGCTCGTGCGCGGCTGGCAGGCCTTGCAAGGTTTTTCCTGCCATGGTGCTGGACACCCAAAGTGAGCGCTGAGCATCACCGCTGTGACCGGCCTTTTCCAGATAGCTCAGCGCATTTTCCACCTCACGGACAACACTCCAACCAGCCACTAAGTCTTCATCCAGACCGGCAGCTTGCGCCAGATCACGGGCGCGGCGGCGGAGCCCGGCTTCGGCGTTCCGAACGGGCAAATCCTGCAGCCGGTTCCACAGGCACGGCGCCACGGAAAACTCGCCATCACCGACCTGGATCTGCGGGTCAATCGCCGAATAGTGCCCGCTTCCGGGTTTGGCCAGGATGTTCAAATAATGCAGGTCGGTGTGAATCAGCACGTCATTGCTGCTTCGGCGGGAAACTGCTCCCCGTGTTTGGCAGACTTCCAAGGCTGCCTCAAGCAACCAGCGCGGAAAAGGTTCGGAGAGCATGCTCCAACGCTCGGGGAGTTCATCACAGTACCGCTCTGCTGTGGCGGCAAGCTGGGGGAGCAGGTGCCACTCTGGCCGCGCATCGGGACGAAGGGATAGTTTCTTGACGAGCTCTCCCCACACGGCAATCGCTTCATCCAAGGGCAGTTTAAGCAGCGGTCGGCTCTGATCAAGACGCTCAATCAACAGCGCCCCAATATCGCTGTCACTGGCCCACAGGGCTGCTGCTCCCTTGCCGCCCCACAAGGAAAGAGCGAGGGGTTCCAAGAAGGCTTCCTCATAGGGGAAGGCGACTTTCAGCGCGGCCGGGGTGCCGTCTGTGGTGCGGACCGGCACCACCACTGCCGTGTGGCCATACCAGGGAAGTCCGCCATCAGGCAGATCAACTAGTAGCTGCCACTGTTCCAGGGCCAGATTCAGGAAACCCGGCAGGTGCCCCAGCCAGGCCCTGCCTTCAGGCGTCTGGCGGTGCCTGCGTAGCAGGGGCTCGGGGATCTCTAGCTTCATGCTCACGGTCATGAGCCTATCGGCTGGCACATGGGTGGGAACACCGTCGTCGTACTTTTAGTGCGGGGGGCACCTTTCACAGCAGGGCCGAGCCGATGTGGGCAGGGTGGGGCACAGCAGAGGAGGACAGGGCAGGGCGCTGTAGAACAGGGCGTTGAGTCAGAGTACGAGTCCGCTGGCACCGAGCCGGGTGCCGATCGCGAAGGAAAGGATATCCTCGCGAAGGGGTTCCCCTGCCGTACCTGCCCTGACCCGCCCTACCTGCTCTACCCCGCCGTACCCGCCCTGCCTAGGGGGCGGTTGCGGCGCTCTCAATACCCGGCAAGGCATCCAATGTGCCACCCCAAGATATCTGGGCTTCGGTGGAGTCGAGCAGCCACAGCACCGAAAGCTCTCTGAGGTTGCTGCCCTTGGGAGGCTGCTGGGTTGCATCGGGTGATCCGGCCGCTCCGGGTGAGGCTGTTGCGTAGGCGGGGTTTGCTGCGCTGAACGCCGACAAATCCGCATAGAGAGCACTGAGCTCTGCCTCCAGAGTGCTGAGGGCCGGTTTGGGCATCGCGGTAAAGCTGGCATTTAGGGCGTAACCGGCCACGGGGGCTGCCGGTGGTAGGCAGCGCAGGCGCAGTTCCTCGTTGAGGACGTTGAGCTTTTGTTGGTGCCGGTCCAACAGGGCTGTGGATTTGCTAAATTGCGGTTCGGCGAATCGGGTGGAGGCAACCTGGTAAGCGTAGATCGCCTTCTGCTCGCCCAAGGCGGCGGCACTCAACGCTGCATCGATGGTGGCGCCGGGGCGCGGTTCAAGGATGGTGGCGCACTGGGGCCCGGACGGAACGGGGAAATCAACCTTGGCCGGCAGCACGTTCGACGGCGGCATGGTGGCCGCCGTCGCAGAGCCCAGTTCACGAGCCTGCAGGAGCTGACCGGTACCTACTGAAGCAAACACACGGCCCATGGACCCTTCTGCCGTCAGAGCGCTGGCGAGCAAAGATTCCGCGTTGGCCGTGAGCTCCTCACGCAACTGCGTAACTGTTGGCAGAGAAGCAGCCGTGGGTGTTGGGGTAGCGGTCTCAGTGGGCAGTCCGTCACTCAAGGCGGCAGCCTGAATGCCCAGCTGTTGTGCCGTATCTGAGAGGATTGTGCGCAATTGAGGGGTGCTAGTCACCTCAACCAATCCGAGCGCGCCGATCTGCAAGGTGGTGGTTGTTTCCCATGCAGCCTGACGCTGTTCCTGAGTGTGCGAGTACTCATCTGCACCAACGTCCGGCCCGGAAAGAACCGTCCCGAGGCTCACCACAAGGGCCGAAATAACTATCAGGAAGCATAGTCCACGCACCAACGCGACGAAACGGTTCCGCTTTGGGCGGGGCTTTGACTTGTGTGTGCTGGCATTCCCGCCACGCTCCGCTGGATTATGGGGCCCGGCGGTGCCATTCGTAGCTGTTGCGCCGGTTGCAGCCGGTTCAGTGCCCGAGACTCCATCCGTGGATACGGCGGGTGAAGCCGAGGAGGCGCCATTTTCGGCTTGCTGCTCAGCAAGCCGGCGTTCACGCCGCGACAACATCGGAGAAGTCTGGGCTACCTCAAGCGGTGCCTCCACAAGGGCCGCCACATCGGCCCCTTCAGCCCCGGCGGTGTCCGCAACGGATTCAGACAACTCGGTGGATTCTGCATCCTCAACACCGCGGGCTTTGGCTTCCTCAGACTCCTCAGCTTCCGTCTCAGAGGTGGCAGCTTCCAGCTCAGGATCGGCTACATCCGGGGTATCCGCTTCGGCGGCCAGGGGGCCCTCGCAGGAGGTGGAAGGCGCAACCGCAGATGCCTCGAGGTCGGCGGTGGTACCAGCTTCCGCGGACGGCGGAACTATCATGCCATTTGCATCAATGACCAGAATCGCGGGAGCAGCTGAAGTCTTCGCAACAGGGGAGCCGGCAGCAGCCGTGGCACGCCGGGGAGCCTTGCGTACGGGACTTATGACGGCGAGGATCTTAGCATCGGGGTCAGATGCGTTCGGCTCAGCTGAAGGATTGGGGTTGGTCACAACCGTTGATCATCTCATGACTGGCCTGTAGAGTGCACACTTTTGCAGGTAGAAGCTGCCCAACGCTGCCACAATGCGTTCATACTCACACCTCCACTGTTCAGCGGCAGCGGTGGAAACTCGGTAGTCTATATACCTACAACATCATCAATAGGGAGGCGTGCGTTTTTATGACCAAGCCAGATAGGCCAAAAATGGCCGCACGCTCAGGGAACTCGCTCTTAGCCACTGATCCAGTAGCTGAAGCGCAAAGGCTCCACACGTTTCTTACCCCTACGGTGACCGCTGCTGGACTTTTCCTAGAAGAAGTCAAGGTGCACTTTGCTGGCACCCACCGCACTGTTTCGGTAATTGTTGATTTGCCCGAAGACGAAAGTGGCGGTGTGGGCCTGGACGCCATCTCCGCGGTATCACGGATGCTCTCCGAAGCAATGGACACAGACCCCAATGACGACGGTAAGCCGTTCGATCTGGAAATTTCCTCCCCTGGAGCCACCCGGCCATTGACCGAGCCCCGACACTGGCGCCGTGCCTTGGGCCGCATGGTCAAGGTCAACGCCTCCGACCGGGAGAACTTCATGGGTAGGGTTCTGGATGTGGATGAGGAAGGTGTGCTCTTCAAGCCCGAACTTCCGGTGAAAAAGGGTATGAAACCCAAACAGGGCGAGCCGGAAAAGCTGTTGTTTTCCGTTATTCGCCGTGGTGTTGTGGAACTAGAATTTGCTCGCCTGGATGAGGCTGAGCTGGACTTGGAATTTGAACCGACCGGCGGCAACGCTGTCGATGGAGAGGGAAGCTGACTATGGACATAGATATGAGTGCGCTGCGGGAACTGGAGCGCCAAAGGGAAATTCCCCTGGATCTACTGATCCCCACCATTGAACAGGCGCTCTTGATGGCCTACCACAAGTCACCGGGCTGCCACGAGATGGCCCGCGCCGAGATTGACCGCAAGAGCGGGCATGTCACCATTTGGGCTGCAGAGCTCGACGACGATGGTGCGGCTGTTGGTGAATTCGAAGATACCCCCAAGGGCTTTGGCCGTATCGCTGCCAGCACCGCACGCCAGGTCATTCTGCAGCGCTTGCGCGATGCAGAAGATGACAACGTTGTGGGTGAATACCGTGGCAAGGAGGGTGAGCTTGTTGCCGGCCAGATCCAGCAGGGTAACAACCCCAACATGATCCAGATCGATCTGGGTGCTGTTGAAGGTGTGCTTCCTCCGAACGAGCAGGTTCCCGGCGAAGACTACCGCCACGGAAACCGCATCCGCACCTTCGTCGTTGAGGTGCACCGCGGAACCAAGGGTCCGGCCATCACCTTGTCCCGTTCACACCCGGGCCTGGTGCGCAAGCTCTTCGAAATGGAAGTTCCTGAGATTGCCGACGGTACGGTAGAAATCGTCGCCTTGGCCCGTGAAGCTGGCCACCGAACCAAGATTGCCGTGCAGGCCAACAAGGCTGGCGTCAACGCCAAGGGTTCGTGCATTGGTGAAATGGGTTCGCGCGTGCGTGCAGTCATGACCGAGCTCCACGACGAAAAGATCGACATTGTTGATTTCAACGAGGATCCGGCCACTTTCATCGCCAATTCACTCTCCCCTTCGAAGGTGATTTCTGTCACGATCGTTGATGAGGCTGCGCGCTCGGCGCGGGTTGTTGTCCCTGATTATCAGCTGTCTTTGGCTATTGGTAAGGAAGGGCAGAACGCGCGCCTTGCTGCCAAGCTGACCGGATGGCGCATTGACATTGTCTCTGATGCCGCAGCGGTTTAGGTAAGCAGTCACGCTGCGCGGTAGAATATCTAGAGCCGGGCCTGATTTGGCCCTGGTACTCAAAGAGCATGAAGGCACAGCAGAATTGGTTAAGAAAGCAGTAGCAGCGCAAAGCGAGGCAACTGAGGCCAAGAATGCTGTGCGGACGTGTATTGGGTGCCGGGGAACGTCAGACCGGATCCAGCTGGTGCGTTTGGTCAGATCTACCAGTGCTTCTGGTGAAACGGAAGCGTTGGTTGATGTTGCACGTCGCATGCCGGGGCGGGGAGCATGGCTGCACCCCAACCTTGACTGTTGGAAACTAGCGATCAAACGCCGCGCCGTTGGCAGGGCCCTTCCGGGGGTTACAAAACTGTCCGACGTCGAAGTGTTCGCACAAAAGAATTTGCCACTTTCGGCAGAGTAAGTACATACGAACCAATTGTCCCTTTTGTGAAAGCGGGTCAGAAAACCGATGGAAACCCGATGAGTACCCAGCGATGAGTGCCCAAAAATGAGCAATTTCATATGCTCTCACGCCGCCCGTTCCGACATGGAACGGCGCAGTAAGAATTAAGCGGTTCGTACCTGTCCGGTGCGGGCCGAGACAGGAGAAATGTGGCCAAGGCCCGCGTACACGAGCTTGCAAAAGAGCTCGGCATCACCTCGAAGGAAGCAGTAAGTAAGCTTCAGGAAATGGGCGAATTTGTTCGCTCAGCTTCCTCCACCATTGAGGCCCCCGTCGTGAGGAAACTTCGCGACGCATTCCCGTCTGCAGCCAAGCCTGCCGACGCTGCGCCCGCTGCAGCAGCCCCTGCTGGCGTTGCGCCTGCAGCTGCCAAGGAAGCAGTAGCACCGAAGGCAGCCGCTGCGGCTCCCTCGGCTGCGCCCGCTGTTCCTGGCCCGAAGGCTGTTCCGGGTCCCAAGGCGGCTCCGGGTCCCAAGCCCGGCGCCAAGGAAACCGCTCCGGCTGCGCCTGCTGAAGCAGCTCCGGCCGCTCCCGCTGCATCCGCCCCGGCTCCTGCTGCCCCCGCAGCTCCGGCTGCCCCTGCGGCACCGGCCGCCAAGGCAGCAACCCCGGGAGCCCCGCGCCCCGGCAACAACCCGTTTGCCACCTCCCAGGGCATGCCCCGCTCCGGTGCACGCAACGAACGCCCGGATAACCGTGGTGGCGATAGCCGCGCACCCCGCCCCGCTGGTTCGGGTGCACCGCGCCCTGCTGGTGCGGGTGCTTCCCGTCCCGGCAACAACCCGTTCGCACCCTCACAGGGCATGCCCCGTCCGGGTGCACCTCGCAGCGCCGAAGCTGGTGCCGCAGGTCCCCGCCCAGGTGGGCCCCGTCCGCCGGCTGGCGCACCCCGTCCGGGCGCTCCGCGTCCGGCAGGTGCTCCGGGCGCCGGTGGTCCCCGTCCGGGCGCTCCGCGTCCGGGTGGTCCCCGTCCCACACCTGGCATGATGCCTAACCGCACCGAGCGCCCTGCTGCGCCCGGCCGCGGCAACGACCGTCCCGGTGCTCCGGGACGTGGCCGTCCAGGTGCTCCCGGCGCAACGCCGGGTGCAGCTCCGGGCGGAGCTCCCGCCGGTGGTGGCTTTGGTAAGGGCGGTCGCGGTCGCGGCGGCACCCAGGGCGCCTTCGGTAAGGGCGGCGCAGGCCGAGGCAAGCAGCGCAAGTCCAAGCGTGCCAAGCGCCAAGAGCTGGAGCAGATGAGTGCTCCTTCACTCGGCGGCGTCAGCGTACCCCGCGGTAATGGGGAAACAGTGGTGCGTTTGCGCCGCGGTTCCTCCATCACCGACTTCGCTGACAAGATTGAGGCCAACCCGGCCGCACTTGTAACGGTTCTGTTCCACCTTGGTGAAATGGCTACCGCTACGCAGTCACTGGATGAAGACACCTTCGCACTGTTGGGTACCGAGCTGGGCTACAAGGTTCAGGTTGTGTCCCCCGAGGATGAAGAGCGCGAACTGCTGAGCAGCTTCGACATTGACTTCGAAGCTGAGCTTGAAGCTGAAGGCGACGACGATCTCGAGGTTCGTCCTCCCGTTGTCACCGTCATGGGTCACGTTGATCACGGTAAGACCCGTCTGCTGGATGCCATTCGCAAATCTGACGTTGTTGCCGACGAGCACGGTGGCATCACCCAGCACATCGGTGCTTACCAGGTTGTCCACGAGCACGAAGGTAATGAACGCAAGATCACCTTCATTGACACCCCCGGACATGAGGCGTTCACCGCCATGCGTGCCCGTGGTGCCAAGGTCACTGACATCGCCATCTTGGTGGTTGCAGCTGACGACGGCGTCATGCCTCAGACAATTGAAGCGCTCAACCACGCACAGGCCGCTAACGTGCCGATCGTGGTAGCCGTGAACAAGATCGACAAGGACTCAGCCAACCCGGAGAAGATCCGTGGCCAGCTGACCGAGTACGGCCTGGTTCCGGAAGAATACGGTGGCGACACCATGTTCGTTGACGTCTCAGCACGCAACGGGATCAACATTGACGAGCTTCTTGAAGCCGTCCTGTTGACCGCAGATGCTGCCCTGGACATGCGCGCCAACCCGAACAAGGATGCCCGAGGCATCGCCATCGAAGCGAACCTGGACAAGGGCCGCGGTTCCGTGGCTACTGTCCTGGTCCAGTCCGGTACCTTGCACGTCGGTGACATCATTGTTGCCGGCACCGCACACGGCCGTGTTCGTGCCATGTTTGACGAGAATGGCGATACCATCTCCGAGGCCGGCCCGTCACGTCCGGTTCAGGTACTGGGTCTGTCCAACGTTCCCCGCGCCGGCGATACCTTCTTCGTTACAGGGGACGAGCGTACGGCCCGTCAGATCGCTGAAAAGCGTGAAGCAGCAGACCGTAACGCGGCACTGGCCAAGCGTCGCAAGCGCGTCAGCCTGGAAGACTTCGATCAGGCCGTTGCTGATGGCAAGGTTGCCAACCTTAACCTCATCCTCAAGGGTGACGTTTCCGGTGCTGTTGAAGCCCTGGAAGATTCGTTGCTCAAGATCGATGTCGGTGACAGCGTTGCGCTGCGCGTCATCCACCGCGGTGTGGGTGCCATTACGCAAAATGACGTCAACCTGGCAACAGTGGATAACGCGATCATCATCGGCTTCAACGTCAAGCCGGCAGAGCGTGTTGCCGAACTGGCTGACCGTGAAGGCGTGGACATGCGCTTCTACTCGGTCATCTACGGGGCCATCGATGACATTGAGCTCGCTCTCAAGGGCATGCTCAAGCCCGAGTACGAGGAAGTTGAACTGGGTACCGCGGAAATCCGTGAAGTATTCCGCTCCTCCAAGCACGGGAACATCGCAGGCTCGATCGTACGCAGCGGCATCATCCGCCGTAACACGAAGGCACGCGTACTCCGTGACGGCAAAATCATTGGTGATAACCTCACCGTTGACTCGCTCAAGCGCTTCAAGGATGACGCAACCGAAGTCCGTACCGACTTCGAGTGTGGTATTGGTTTGGGATCGTTCAACGATCTGCAGGCCGAGGACATCATCCAGACGTTCGAAATGCGCGAGAAGCCCCGCGTATAACGTTGCATAACCGGCTGGGCGTCCCTGAGGGCGCCCAGCCGGTTTTGTATTCCCTACGATGGTCAGTGACCGTCGACAGTTTTTCCATCATGAAGGAGAGCATCATGGCTGATTCAGCCCGCGCGTCCAAGCTGGCGCAGCGTATCAAGGTTGTGGTGGCCGAGGGCCTTCGCTCCAAGGTCAAGGATCCGCGCGTCGAGGGCATCACTGTCACCGATGCACGCGTCACCAACGACCTGCAGCACGCAACCATTTACTACACGGTTTTTGGTGACGAGACTGCCAGTTCCGAGGCCAAAATTGGTTTGGAGCGTGCCAAGGGCGTGCTGCGTGCCGAAGTTGGTAAGAACATCACGGTGCGCCTGACACCCACCCTCGAATTCATTGCCGATAAGATCCCGGAGAACGCCTCCAACTTGGAAGCCCTTCTTCGGGTAGCCAAAGAGCGTGATGCTGCGTTGGCGCAAATCTCCGCTAATGCGCAGTTCGCTGGTGAAGCGGATCCGTACAAGAAGCCTGAGGAAGACGAAGACGCCTAGTCCCGTTCTCCTTAGTTGGATCCTTTGATTCAAGCACGACGGCGGCCGGTCACCTTTTGAGGGGACCGGCCGCCGTCGTACTGCGTTAAGTGGCGGACGTGAGGAATTTGTGTAGAAGAAATTAGCGCAGGCCATCATGGCGGGGATGATGGTAGTGAGCTTTTTCGTTACTGATGACGCTGACACCGTTTCCCATCACTTGGGATACGTACGCAGTGTTGATGCTGTCCACGGCAATCACGCTGGCGTCAATGGTGATGACTTCGGCCGGGAGTACGCCTCACCCAACTGCTCTAGATAGGGTGCCTGCGCCAGGCAAGCGGCCCTGGCATCCCGCACACCGTAAACGGTTTTCCCGTCAGGGTTGTGGTTGACTTCAAAGAAGCTCAAGTCGGCAAGCTGGACACTGTTCCCGCACCCTTGGGAGGCAACCTTCCGAACGGGTGAGGGTTGATGGTGGCCGTGAGGAGCCAGAGCAGGCCCACCGGTCATGGTCAGGGCACAGACGCATGCGGCTGTGATGGCCACAATTCTTCACCTCATATTTTTTCCCTGACAAATCTCCTGTGCTGAAGGACGGGGAATAATCGCAAAAGTTGGTTTCCCTGGAAAAGCAGTGAGCGTGAAAGTCAGCGGGTTCCAACATGCCTGCCTTCTCGGGCGAATAGGATCTTGCCCCCAGAACCATCATTTGGCGTAGCTCAGGGGATCACTGGGGACCGCGCCTGAGTTAGGCAATCCTAAGCCCCGTGCTCTGACATGGGCAGGAACTAAAAGAGGCTAGTACAAATCCTCACAAGCGTTAAACAACAACGGGCACCCCCGCCAGGGAGGTACCCGCTGTTTGAAACTAGTTGCTATTTGCCCCAGATGACGGGCTTGTCGCGGTACGGGTTGTCCGAGTAGTTCTCATAGTTGAAGGAAGAATCAGAGTAGCTGGCTGCCGTTACAGCGTCGCCACCGGGAGCCAAAAAGACACTGCAGCTGGTTTTGGTGGACCCCACAACATAGCTGAAAGCATCGCCGTCGCCCTCTGTCTTGAAGGAACCGGACTTGCAATTGCCCAACGTGCCGAAAACGATTAGTTTCTGGGCTTTGGAACCATCCTTGAGGTGACCGTCCAAGTAAGCGTCGGACATGCCCGCGGTCGGCTTGGAAAGTGATGTCAACGTTGACTCGTAGAACACGTAGTACGGAGTTTGACCGGCAAACTTGGCTGAATCTTCTAGCTTGGCCAGATCCGCCGGGTCGCCAGCAACAATCTTGGTGACAGTGGTGTCGAAGGTCGCTTCCTTGTACTTATCAGTACCCTGTTCACCGCTGTTGCTGTGCGTCTTTGCCACGTCACCAATCTTCAAATTGGTCCCGGCAGGAGTCAGCTTGCCGTTAGCAGCCGCCGGAGCGGAGGCTTCCTTGGTGGCTGATGGCTCCACTTCCGAACTGCCCCGATCTGAGTCTGAACCATCCGCTGCGCTCTCCGTGGACTGTGCGGTGGCACTTTTCTGCATGGGGATCGGCGTGGGAACGTCCTTGGTCCCTCCCATGCAACCGGTCATGCCCATCATCAAAGCAGCGCCCAAACCCAAGGTTGTTATTGAACGTTTGTACATGCTGGACATTTGCTTGGCCATGATTCTCCGTCTGAAGGGTTTACGCATCTTTAGTAACGCATCTTTAGTAATAGAACGAGCCTAGCCACTGTGACATGGCACGCGCGATGGGGACAACTCACCATGGGGGAGTAGAACCGATATACTTCAAAGCGTGCTTTCTGGACTGGTAATTGTAGACAAACCGCAGGGATGGACCAGCCACGATGTGGTTGGCCGGATGCGAAGGCTCGCAGGGACCCGGAAAGTCGGGCATGCGGGCACCTTAGACCCTATGGCTACGGGAGTTTTGGTGGTTGGCGTCAATAAGGCCACCCGCTTGCTGACGTACATTGTTGGGACCTCCAAAACCTATGAGGCCACCATCCGCCTGGGCGTTGCCACCGTGACCGACGATGCCGAAGGTGAGGTTACTCACACCACCTCCGCCCAAGACGTCACAGAGCAAGCAATCGAGGCGGGTATTGCGGCGTTGCGAGGGCCCATTGAACAGGTTCCCAGTAGCGTCAGTGCCATCAAGGTCAATGGAGAGCGTGCCTACGCCCGGGTACGCGCTGGCGAAGACGTCAAGCTGGCTGCCCGCCCTGTCACCATCCACGAATTTAGAATCCTGGACATCCGCCGCGGCACCACAGATGCGCCCGGCCTGGACATTACGCACGAGCCGCGCAGCGTCAGCTGGGTTGACGTGGATGTTACCGTTAGCTGTTCCTCAGGAACCTACATCAGGGCGCTGGCCCGGGATCTGGGCAATGGGCTGGGAGTGGGCGGCCACTTAACAGCGCTTCGACGCAGCGCCGTGGGGCCGTACAGCTTGGAGCAGGCACGTACGCTAGAAGAGTTGGCAGAGGATCTGCAGATCCTGGACATTGCCGACGCCGCCCGGGCCCTCATGGCCGTCCGTGAACTCACTGCTGAAGAAGCCATTGAATTATCCTTTGGCCGGCGCATCCTCGCCAGCTCCCACGGAAACCACACCGTGGCCGCACCGGCAGCCGCCTTCGCCCCTGACGGAACCTTGGTGGCCTTGTTATCCGACGCCGGTAAATACGCCAAGCCTGTTCTGGTCTTCCCACCAGACCCGCCAGCACCTGCCCCAGCGGCAGCGACGGACCCGGAGCCGGGCAAATGACCCTTGATGGCTGGATCATTGCCGGCATGGTGGTGGGAATAGCTTCAACTGTTGTCTGCCTTGTTGCGGCGATTATGAAGAAAAAGCCCAACGATGTCACTCTGCTGTCTTTAGCCGCCGTGGAACTTTTCATTGTGGTCTATGCCATTGCCTCAGGTGTGCGCCTCCTCGGCGCCGAATCACTGGCCGGTGAGGCGTGGGAATTCTGGGGCTATATGTTTACCGCGGCCATGCTTCCGGTGGCCGGTTTCTATTGGGCCATGATGGAACGCACCCATTGGTCCAACTACGTTATGAGCGCCGTGGGCATCACAGTGGTTGTCATGCTGGCCCGCATGGCACAAATTTGGTACGGCATGGCAACGCCCGTCTCAGCATTGCAACCAGGAATTGGATTATGAAAACCAGCAACACAGCGAATACCGGCGACTCCTCCACCGACAGCACCCCGCACGGACGCACCTCGGGGGCTGGGCGGCTACTCATCACTGTTTACGCAGTGTTCGCCATCTCCGCCACGGCCCGTGCCGGGTTCCAGATTGCCACCGCGTTTGCTGATGCGCCCGTGGCCTACCTACTCTCCGCCTTTGCCGCCGTGGTGTACATTGTGGCCACGGTGGCCTTGGCCAAGCCCGGTGCTGGTTGGGCCAAGGTGGCCAGTGCGGCCATCTGCGTGGAACTTGTGGGCGTACTGGTGGTGGGTGCGCTGAGCGTGTTTGGTCCGGCCGCGTTCCCGCACGCTACCGTGTGGAGCATGTTCGGTAAGGGTTATGGGTACATTCCGCTCCTGCTGCCGATCATTGGACTGATCTGGCTGTACCGCCACCGCGACGAGAAGTGAGCGAACCGGCGCCCACCCATCCTGTCCTGCCAGTCAATCCTGTCCTGGGTGATGGGAGGACCACGCTGCGTCGTCTGAGAGTGGATGATGCCGTGGCCTTCGCAGCGCTCAACCGGGACCCCCTGAACGTCACATGGACGGGTTCGCAGGCTGATATGAGTGTGCGCCAAGCTGCCTTGATGATCACCGAGTCCATTGATTCCGGGTGGGAAACAGGGCACTATCTGCGCTTTGCTATCACGGAGAAACTCGACGGCGTTGACACTCTCGTGGGTACCCTCAGCCTGCAAGAAGTTTTCTCAACCGCCGGAGGCGGATCAGCCAGTGTGGGCATCAAAATGCTCCCCAGTGGACGTGGTACCGGCTGTGCACCCCGGGCCATCACGCTACTGTGTGGCTTTGCCTTTGGAAATTTGGGTCTGGAAATTCTGCACTGGCGCACCACCTCTGGGAACGAGGCCAGTAGTGAACTAGCCCGGCGCACCGGCTTTGTTCACGCCGCCCGCATTCCCGGGTACGGGCGTCTCGCCGGGAGGGTGGCCGATGGCGAGCTGTTCTACCAAGGCCGCGAACAATTCCAAAACGATGCTGCGCCTGCTCCTGAGGAACCCGCCACGCTTGAGCCCGAGTTGCCCGAGCTGCCTGAACTGCTGGGCAGGGTTGCTGCAGCGCCGATTCTTGGCGCCGGAACCATATTGTTGCGGCCCTTGACCATGGCTGATGCGCCGCAACTGGTGGAAAACTGCCGGGATGCCGAGGCTGTCCGCTGGACTACCGTGCCTCTGGAGTATTCCATGGCGGACGCCGAGCATTTCATCAATACGCTGGTCCCGGAGGGGTGGCAGAGCGGGGAAACTCTCACCTTTGCCGCCGTGGACCCTGTGAGCGATGCGCTGTTAGGCGTGGTGGATTTACAATGCAAGGTCCCGGGGGTTGCCTCCGTCGGCATTAACTTTGGCCCGCATGCCCGCGGCACTGGCGCCGCACAGGCTGCCGTTGCGCTCTTGTTGGACTACGCCTTTGATCAACTCAACCTCGCTTATCTGCATTGGCATGTGCTGGCCCCTAACTGGGCCAGCCGGAAGCTTGCCTGGAAGCTCGGCTTCCACTTTGACGGGCAAATCCGTGGGGACTACTGCGATCGCGGAACCCCCAAGGATAGGTGGGTGCTCTCACTGGCCGCAGCTGATGAGCGTTCACCGCAAGAGCCATGGACCGGCCCGGACGCAATCAACAGGTAATCTTGGACAGGGCTGTGCAAACGCCCAAGAACATTGCCCGAGAATGAGCCACCAGGGCGAGCAACTAAGTGGATGAGGAAATGTAGTGCAGATTTGGAATTCTCTGGCAGAAGTTCCCCCGGCGTTTGGCCCTACCGTGGTCACGTTGGGCAACTTTGACGGGCTCCACAAGGGTCACCAGGAAGTCCTTGCCCAGGTGCGTGCCGAGGCTGCCTCCCGTCACGGCGCAGCGGTGGCATTGACCTTTGACCCGCATCCGGCACTGGTCCACCGCCCTGAATCGGCTCCAGAGCAGATCATGGGCCTGGCTGACAAGCTCAGAGCCATGGAAGCTCTGGGCCTGGACGGGGTACTGGTGATGCCCTACAACCTCGAATTTGCCGCCCAAAGCCCCGAAGAGTTTGTGCGCAGCGTGTTCGTGGAAACCCTCGGGGCTGTCGCCGTGGTGGTGGGCCAGGATGTCCGTTTTGGGCGGGGCAACGCCGGTGACCTCAGTACCATGGTGAGTTTAGGCGCAGACCTGGGGTTCGACGTCGTGGTGGTCAATGAGGAAGGCCATGACCGGCGCTGGTCCTCCACTTGGGTCCGGGAGGCACTTCAGCAAGGCGATGTCAGCACAGCCTTGAGCGTTCTTGGCCGCGCCCACACCATGAGCGGGGAAGTGGTTCATGGCGCCGCGCGCGGGCGTGAACTGGGATTCCCCACCGCAAACCTTTCACCCGATGCGTGCGGGATCATCCCCTCCGACGGTGTTTATGCCGGCTGGATGACCGACGGCGCCGGGCACCGCTGGCCGGCAGCCATCTCCGTGGGCTCCAACCCCACCTTTATAGGTGTTAGCCGCCAGGTTGAGGCCTACGTTATAGACAGGCCTGAAGAGCCCGTGGAGGCTTTCAATCTCTATGGTCAGCATGTGGTGGTTGAGTTTGTGCAGCGGCTGCGCGGGATGGTGGCGTACACCGGTCCGGAGGCTCTCATTGAGCAGATGCATCAAGACGTGAGCCAGGCACGGGACATCCTCGCCTGAGTGTTTGATCACCTTGCTTCGACATTGGTGCCTCTTCTGCACTAAACTGAAAGATGGAATCCGGCTGCAGTCCGTGGTGGCTGGAATTTCCTGTGTTTGGCCCAGCATTTGTGTTGGACGCAGGTATTTGTTCACGGCACATTTATAGGAGTTACTTGTGGCATTAGACGCCGCTGTAAAGCAAGAAATCATGCAGGCTTTCGCAACTAGCGAAGGCGACACTGGTTCACCTGAGGTTCAGGTTGCAATGCTCTCACGTCGTATCACCGACCTGACCGAGCACCTGAAGATGCACAAGCACGATCACCACACCCGCCGCGGTCTGATGCTCCTGGTTGGTCGCCGTCGTCGCTTGCTCGGTTACCTCAAGGACACCGACATCACCCGCTACCGTACGCTCATCGAGCGCCTCGGCCTGCGCCGCTAGTCTGCGATACAAGGCGGCCCTCCCATGCCAAGACGCTTGCGTCAACGGCGCGGGAAGGCCGCCTTTCACAGTGTTTGATCAGCTCACAACGTGGGCAACGCTCACACAGTGAAAAACGGGCCAGCCGTTAGCGCACCGGCCCGCAGCATTAGAAGCCCCTATATTTTCAAGGCACTTAAGAGACGCATTCACGCATTCGCGGTCCTCGGTAGTGGCCTCCGGGAAGAAACCTTCAGCGTTTCATGCCCGTGGGCCTCGATCGAAGACCGGGTGTTGTACAGAGAGCCACAGCAGTATCCGGTGGTGTCCTGGGAAGAACGCGGCACAGTTCCTTGGCAGGGGTTCATTAGGTTCATCTACCCAGGAAATGGAGGTGACTCTCACATGGAGGGTCCCGAGATTCAGTATTCAGAAGCCGTTATTGACAACGGCCGCTACGGCAAGCGCGTTATCCGCTTTGAAACCGGACGCCTTGCCCAGCAGGCAGCAGGTGCTGCCATGGTCTACATTGACGAAGACACCGTACTGCTGTCAGCCACCACGGCCGGCAAGCACCCGCGTGAAGGCTTTGACTTCTTCCCGCTGACAGTTGATGTGGAAGAGCGCATGTACGCTGCCGGGCGCATCCCGGGCAGCTTCTTCCGCCGTGAAGGCCGCCCCTCAACGGAAGCCATCCTGGCCTGCCGTCTGATGGACCGCCCGCTGCGCCCGGCCTTCGTCAAGGGCCTGCGCAACGAAGTTCAGATTGTTGTGACTGTTCTGGCAATCAACCCGGACGTGCTCTACGACGTGGTGGCTATCAACGCCTCCTCCATGTCAACGCAGCTTTCCGGCCTGCCGTTCTCCGGCCCCATCGGTGGCGTTCGCGTTGCCTTGATCGACGACGGTGAAGGCCCCCAGTGGGTTGCCTTCCCGAAGCACTCCGAGCTGGAAAACGCCGTGTTCAACATGGTTGTGGCTGGCAAGGTCAGCGGTGATGACGTTGCCATCATGATGGTGGAAGCAGAAGCTACCGACAACTCCTGGAAGCTCATCAAGGAACAGGGCCACCAGGCTCCTACCGAAGAGGTTGTTTCCCAGGGTCTGGAAGCTGCCAAGCCGTTCATCAAGGCATTGTGTGATGCACAGGCAGATTTGGCCGCACGCGCAGCCAAGCCCACCGTTGAATTCCCCGTATTCCTGGACTTCCAGGATGACGTCTACAACGCCGTTGAGGCTGCTGCCGGCACCAAGCTTGCCGCCGTGTTCTCCATTGCCGACAAGCAGGAACGCGACAACGCCTCCGACGCTTTGAAGGACGCCACCCTGGCCGCCCTGGCTGGCGATTTCGAAGGCCGCGAGAAGGAACTCTCAGCTGCTTTCCGTGCGGTCACCAAGCACGTCATCCGCCAGCGCATCCTCACCGAGCAGATCCGCATTGACGGCCGTGGCCTGACGGACATCCGCCAGCTCACTGCTGAAGTTGAAGTTCTGCCCCGCGTGCACGGTTCCGCCATCTTCGAACGCGGCGAGACCCAGATCCTGGGTGTCACCACGCTTAACATGCTCAAGATGGAACAGCAGATTGATTCGTTGTCCCCGGTAACGCGCAAGCGCTACATGCACAACTACAACTTCCCGCCGTACTCCACCGGTGAAACCGGCCGCGTGGGCTCGCCCAAGCGCCGCGAAATCGGTCACGGTGCCCTGGCTGAGCGCGCTCTCATGCCGGTTCTTCCTTCCCGCGAAGAGTTCCCTTACGCCATCCGCCAGGTCTCCGAGGCGCTGAGCTCCAACGGCTCAACGTCCATGGGCTCGGTTTGTGCATCGACTCTCTCGCTGCTCAACGCCGGTGTGCCGTTGAAGGCACCTGTTGCAGGTATCGCCATGGGCTTGGTCTCTGACCAGGTTGACGGCCAGACCCGCTACGCAGCCCTGACCGATATCCTGGGCGCCGAAGATGCTTTCGGCGACATGGACTTCAAGGTTGCCGGTACCGCAGAGTTCGTCACGGCTATCCAGCTGGACACCAAGCTCGACGGCATCCCGGCCTCCGTTTTGGCTGCCGCACTGAAGCAGGCCCGCGAAGCACGCCTGCACATCCTGTCCGTTCTGACCAGCGCCATTGACGTCCCGGACGAGCTCTCCGAGTTCGCGCCCCGCGTCATCGCGGTCAAGATCCCCGTTGATAAGATCGGCGAGGTCATTGGGCCCAAGGGCAAGATGATCAACCAGATCCAGGAAGATACCGGCGCTGACATCTCCATTGAAGATGACGGCACGGTATACATCGGTGCAACGAACGGTCCCTCAGCGGACGCCGCTCGTTCAGCGATCAACGCCATTGCCAACCCTCAGATTCCTGAGATTGGCGAGCGCTACCTGGGCACAGTTGTCAAGACCACCACGTTCGGTGCGTTCATATCGCTCACACCGGGCAAGGATGGTCTGTTGCACATCTCCGAACTGCGCAAGCTGGCCGATGGCAAGCGCGTGGACAACGTAGATGACGTAGTGTCCGTAGGCCAGAAGATTCAGGTGGAAATCACCAAGATCGATGACCGCGGCAAGCTCTCACTCTCACCGGTTGTTGCCGGCGAAGAGGACGCCGTTGAAGAAGCAGCTACCGAAGGTGCTGCTGAATAATTCATGGCTATTACCCTTTTGCCGCTTCTTAGCGCTGCTGACGGCCACGCCGGCAATGACTCCACCATAATTTCCGGACAGGCCGGAGGCGCCGTGGTGCGCCGCTCGGTCCTGCCCGGAGGGGTGCGGGTCCTGACGGAGTCCATGCCAGGACAGCGCAGTGCGACAATCGGGTTCTGGGTTGGTGTTGGCTCTCGGGATGAATCCGAGGGCCAACACGGCTCCACCCATTTCCTTGAACACCTACTGTTCAAGGGCACCAAACGCCGTACGGCCCTTGAGATTGCCTCCGCCTTTGACGAGGTGGGTGGTGAATCCAACGCCGCGACGGCCAAGGAAAGCACCTGCTACTACGCACGTGTGCTGGACACCGACCTGCCCATGGCTATTGATGTCATTGCTGACATGGTCACCTCAGCCGTGATTGATCCGGATGAGCTGGAGCAGGAACGCGACGTCATTTTGGAAGAAATCGCTATGGATGGCGATGATCCCACTGATGTTGCCCATGAAAAATTTGTTGCGGCGGTCATGGGCGAGCATGCCCTGGGCCGCCCCATCGGCGGAACCCCGGAAGCCATCAAGGCAGTTCCTCGCGAGTCCGTCTGGGAGCATTACCAGAAGCACTACCGGCCCGAAACACTTGTCATCACCGCCGCAGGTGGCCTCGATCATGATGTGGTTTGCACACTCGTGCTGGACGCCTTGCGCACGGCCGGCTGGTCCTTGGACGAGGGAGTTGTCCCCGTGCCGCGGCGAGCCAGCGATCCCGCCTCCATCACCGGTACCGCAGGTTTGCTGGTGGTCAACCGCCAGGTAGAACAAGCCAACATCATCTTGGGCTGCCCGTCACTGCGGGCAACGGACCCGCGCCGCTTCGTCATGAGCGTGCTGAATTCAATTCTGGGCGGCGGCATGTCATCACGCCTGTTCCAGGAGATTCGGGAAAAGCGCGGACTGGTCTACTCCACCTATTCCTTTGCCTCCTCCTATGCCGACGCCGGATACTTCGGCATGTACGCAGGCTGCGCGCCAGCCAAGGTTGGCCAGGTTGTTGGCTTGTTGGAAGCCGAGTTGGAGAAGCTGGCCGAACACGGCGTTTCCGACGAGGAGCTGCGCAAGGCCCTGGGTCAGCTCTCCGGAGGCATTGTGCTGGCGTTAGAAGACAGCGGCTCACGCATGTCAAGGCTGGGGCGTGCCGAGCTGGTCACGGGAGAGTACTTCGACATTGACGAGTCCCTCTCTCGCGTCCGCCAGGTGACTGCCGCCGAGGTGCAGGATCTGGCACGTGAACTGGCTGCCGCCCCGCGCACCATCACCGTGGTAGGACCCTTCGAGGAAAACGAAACCTTCGGCCTAGCGCTTTAGGACTTCGGCCCAGCCCGCTCCATTTCTGATGCGAGGTTGAAACGGCGCGGGCCGAGGTGTTCAGCCGCCGGAAACGATCCAGAAGGAGCCGTAGGCACGGCACCCATCGGGTATTTTCCAGTCCTGGGCAATGCCTTGGGCCTGGCCTCCTGCGAGGTTCACCGTGTCGCCGGCGACAGCCTTGTCCGTAGCGCTCAACGCCCCGCTGAAGGTGAGGGTGCCGCCTGACCAGGCTGCTGTATCCTCGGCGAAGACAGGAACCACCGCTTCACCGGCCGCCGACTCCACGAATGTGCAACCGTCCTCATGGCGCAGTACGCCTGTCAGCAACGCTGAATCACCTTCTGTGCTAGTGGTGGCAGGACGCATAACAAGGGTAGAGCTCTCGCCAGCTGGGGCGCACGCTGCGAGCGTCCCTGTCACCATCAACACACCAATAACCGCCACCGTCCGCACTGAAGCGCGTAATGAATGCATGGCGCCAAGCTATCAGACGGCGAGTTTATCCTCCAGCAAACGGCGGGAGTACGTCCACCACATCGCCCGGGGAGAGCTGGCGGGATAGGTCCCGGGTGGAAACCTCGTTGACCAGGAAGCTGCACCGGGTCAGGACCTCCGCCAGTGGGGGAGTGTGGCCTGAAGCAGAGACAGGGAAGCTGTCCACGAGGAAAACGGAGAGGTCAGCGAGTGTGAAAGGTGCGGCGCCGGCACCGAAGGCGAGGTCTAACCGCTGCTCTTCAACACCCGTGGCTGCCGCGGCTGCGGCAAAGAATCGAATGTGCATGGCTCATCCTCCAATGGCACTCATGCTGCGGTCCGGTTGGACAAAGTCGGCATCACCGAGTCCGGGATGTCCCATGCCGTGAGCTTTCGGTTTGGCCCACATGGCGTCCTGCCAGCGGGCGGCGACGGCGGCGTCGTCGTCCTCGGAATCCCCGGCGCGCAAGAGCTCAAGTAGGTCCACCTCGGTGCGGGAGAACAGGCAGCTCATGACCTTGCCCTCAGCGGTGATGCGGGTGCGGCGGCAGTCAGCGCAGAACGGTTCGGTGACGGAGGCAATGATGCCCACCGTACCTAGTAACTGGGAAGTGCCGGCGTGGCGGACCTCGAAGCGCTCAGCGGGCGCACCGTCGCGGGCGCGCGGATCGGGGGAGAGCTCGAAGTCGGTGGCGAGCAGGGCGCGGATTTCCTCGGCGGTGATCATGCCTTCGCGGGTCCAGCCGTGATCGGCATCCAAGGGCATTTGCTCAATGAAACGCAGTTCGTAACCGCGGTCCAGGCTCCATTGCAGCAGTTCCCCCGCAGTGGTGTCATTAATGCCGCGCAGCAGGACGGCGTTGATTTTGATGGGCTTCAAACCGGCCGCCGCAGCTGCCTCAATGCCGGCCTTGACCTGGTCCAGGAATGGGCGCCGGGTCAGTTCAAGGAAGGCATCGTGTTGGATCGTGTCCATGGAAACATTCAGGCGTGTCAGCCCTGCGTCCGCCAGGGCCTGAGCCTTTTTGGTTAGTCCCACACCATTGGTGGTCAGCGAAATGGGCAGTTCTGGGTGGTTGCGGCGAAGTGCTGCAATGATTTCGACGAGGTCTGCGCGTACCAGCGGCTCGCCGCCGGTGAGTCGCAGCTCGCGCACGCCAAGACGGTTCACGCCCAAACCCACGAGCCGAACGATCTCTTCAGCGGTGAGCAGCTTGTCCTTTTTTAGCCAATCCAATCCGGCCTCGGGCATGCAGTACTGGCAGCGCAAATTACATTTGTCGGTCAGTGACAGCCGCATATCTGTTGCCACCCGGCCAAATTGATCCAGCAAGCCGGTCTCCGTACCGCCAAGGCGGGGGGCACCAGATTCTTCGGAGCCGGGGCGCACTTCCGGCATGCCCAGTGACACAGCTTGAGTATCCATGGTTCAACGCTACGCCATTATTGGCTTTCCAGCGCACCTATCGGCTTATAACAGCGAGCGCGGGGCCCTAAGGCGCCTGGATCGCCGTGTTGAACCTCGCGAAGGCCGCGCCCACCTAGGATAAGTGAAGAGAGCGCCGCCGGGCGCACAGGGGAAGGAAACCATGCGCAGAACTGTGGCCGAACATCAGCAGAGCGTTGAGCAGCTTTTACGGCAGTGCTTCTCGGAGCTGCCCGCGTCGGTGCAGAACGACGCAGGAACGCCCGTCCGGTTGGACCGTGCGGTGGGGCGGGTGCTCGTGGCCGATCTTGTGGCCCCCCTTGACCTTCCCCCGTTCGCCAACTCCCAAATGGATGGCTACGCGATCCATACCGGGATTGAACAACCTATAAGTGTTGATAATGGCGAATCAACCATTTACGGTATTGCTCCGGTCATTGCTGCAGGCGCGGTTCCGGCCCCGCTGGCCCCCGGTATGGCCGCTCCGATCATGACGGGGGCGCCCATCCCGGCGGGTGCCAATGCTGTGGTGCCCATTGAGATGGCGGATCCCAACCGCTTTGGTGCGGGGGACACGGTCCGCTTGCCGGCTGCTGCGGCAGGGCGATTTGTCCGGGCGCAGGGCTCTGACGTACAGCGCGGAAGTGTTGTCATCACGGCGGGAACCGTGCTGAACGCGGCGCACATGGGCCTCGCTTCGGCGTTGGGCCTCACTGAGCTGACGGTCCGGCGCCCGCTCCGCGCTTTGTTACTGACCACGGGGGATGAGGTACTGACACCGGGGGATCCTGCCGCGGCCCAAGGATTGCCGGCGGGAATGATCTACGACGCCAATCAGGCGCTGTTGCGTGCCTGCCTAGAGGAAGCCCGGATCGAGGTGCTAACAGCCACCACGGTACGTGATGACCCCGCCGAATTGCTGGCGCTTCTGGCCGCTCATACCCGGCCACCTGCCAACGGTGCCAACACCACCGGCGCAACTGAGGCCGCCGACTCAACTGGGGACGCCGACGCCGGGTCCCCGCCAGCATGCGATCTCATCATTTCCGTGGGCGGCATCAGCGCCGGTGCCTTTGAAGTGGTCAAACAGGCCCTGGGTACTGCAGCGGACGCTGCAGTGGAATTCGTCTCGGTGTCCATGCAGCCAGGGGGACCTCAGGCGGCGGGCACCTTCCGGGGCACCCCTTTCCTCGGCTTTCCCGGGAACCCTGTCAGCGCTTTCGTCTCATTTGAGATGTTCCTGCGCCCGGCCTTGACTGCTCTGTTGGGAGCGCCCGTGCCACGTCAACGGGTGGTGGCCGTCCTGGAACACGCTATGACCTCACCCTTAGGTAAGCACCAGGTCCGGCGCGGAATTTACTCTGGTCCTGAGTTTGAATCTGCCCCGTCAGTGCGTGAAGTAGGGGCAGAGTCCTCCCACCTGCTGGGGGCCCTGGCGCAAGCCAATGCCCTGATCCAGCTCCCAGCCGGAGCCACTGAATTACAGGCCGGCGCAAAAGTGGAAGTATGGCTCTTGTGACTAATTCAGATTCTCCTTCTCTCACCCATTTGCGCCAGGATGGCACGGCAGCCATGGTGGATGTCTCCGCCAAGGCCGTGACCACCCGCGAGGCCACCGCCACCGGAACCGTCACCACCACCGCAGAGGTCATGAAACTGCTCGGCTCCGGTGGACTGCCCAAGGGCGACGCCCTGGCCGTGGCACGGGTGGCCGGGATCATGGGCGCCAAAAAGACCCCGGAGCTGGTGCCGCTGTGCCACCCGCTGCCCATCTCCAAGGTCACGGTGGACTTTGACCTCGGGGCCACCGCCGTCACCATCTTTGCCACCGTGAAAACACGCGGCGTGACAGGGGTTGAGATGGAAGCCCTGACCGCCGTTTCAGTGGCTGCCTTGAGTGTTTATGACATGATCAAGGCCGTGGACAAGCATGCTGTTATCTCCGGTATCCAGGTCCTGGCCAAGAGTGGCGGCAAAAGCGGAGACTGGAGCGTCGAGCTCCCGGCCGCTCCCACTGTGCCCTCAGAAGGAGCCACGGCATGAGCGCCTGCGAGCCCGGCACCTCCTTGGGGAGCGCCGCCGTCGTCATTGCCTCCACCCGGGCGGCACTGGGCGTCTATGAGGATAAAACCGGCCCCATCATCACTGATTGGCTGCGCGAGCATGGCTTTGACACCCAGCCTCCCGTCATCGTCCCGGACGGTGCGCCCGTGGGGGCGGCGTTGCGGGCCGTGCTGAACCAGCATCCTGCTCTCATTATCACCAGCGGGGGAACGGGTCTGAGCCCCACCGACGAAACTCCGGAGATGACGTTGCCCCTGCTGGAGCGCCAGATTCCCGGGCTCATGGAGGCCATCCGTGCCGCCGGGCTGGCTAAAACCCCCATGGCAGCGCTGAGCCGCGGCCACGCCGGAACCGCCGGGAACACCGTGATTGTGAACCTGCCAGGTTCCCCGTCCGGCGTCATGGACGGGCTGGCCGTGCTGGATCCCATCATCATCCATCTTTGTGAGCAAGTAGGCGGACGCCATGGGCATTAATATCCAAACCATTTACGCAGGCCTCAGCGCCGAACCGATCTCCGTAGATGCCGCCATCGCCGCCGTTGAATCTGACACCGCCGGGGCCGTAGTGACCTTTAGCGGCGTGGTCCGCAACCACGACGGCGGCCGTCAGGTTGCGCGGCTAAGCTACAGCGCGCATCCACTCGCCCAGGGCGTACTGGAGAAAATTGTGGAATCCTTTTACGAGGGGACACAGGACCCCAGCGGACACCCCGTGCGGATTTGGGTGGCGCACCGCGTAGGCCCGCTGGAAATCGGAGAGCCAGCGCTGGTGTGCGCCGTGGCCTCCTCACACCGGCGCGAATCCTTTGAACTCTGCTCGGTGCTCGTGGAGAGAATCAAGGCCGAGGTACCTATCTGGAAGGAACAATTCTTCACCGACGGCACTGCCGAATGGGTGGGTGCAGGGGCGGTGCCGGACCTGGAACAGGGCTTCGCGGAAAACCAGTAGGCTTAAACCCATGAGTGAAATGCTGAAGGTGGCCGTACTCGGCGCCAAAGGACGAATGGGAACGGCTGCTGTTGGCGCCATTGACGCCGCCGCGGACATGGAGTTGGTTGCCGCGCTGGGCCGCAACGATTCGCTGGAGGTGCTCCTGGAACATGGCGCCCAGGTGGTGGTGGATTTGACGGTCCCTGATTCCACCGTGGCCAACGTGCGGTTCGCCGTCGAACATGGCATCCACGCCGTGGTGGGCACCACCGGCTGGGACACCGAGCGCGTGGCTGCACTGGAGTCACTGCTGGCACAGCACCCCGAAACCGGTGTTCTGATTGCCCCGAATTTTGCGCTGGGCTCCGTCTTGGCCACCCACTTCGCCGCGAAGGCCGCCAAGTACTTCGACTCAGTGGAAATCATTGAGTTGCACCACCCGCGCAAAGTTGATGCCCCCTCCGGTACGGCCCTGCGCACAGCACAACTCGTTGCCGCGGCCCGCCGTGAGGCCGGTGTGGCGCCCGCTCCGGACGCCACTGAAACCGAGCTCGACGGCGCACGCGGAGCCTGCGTGGACGGCGTCCCCGTGCACAGCGTCCGCCTGGCCGGGCTCGTGGCCCACCAGGAAGTGCTGTTCGGCAGCCACGGCGAGGGCCTGACCATCCGCCACGACTCCTACAACCACGAATCCTTCATGCCCGGGGTGCTACTGGGTGTGCGCACTGTGGGCGCCCGCCCCGGACTCACGGTGGGCCTTGACGGCTACCTTGACCTAGAAGGCTAGGACCGTGGCACAGGCCGCAAATTCCACCGCAAAGGCTGCAAAAGTGAAAATCACGAAGACTAAAATTTGGGTGGCGCTCATTGCGCTGCTGCTTGTGTTTTACATGGTCATCATGTTGCAGCGGGCCGTGCTGCTGATGGGTGATCCTGATTGGATTGCGAAGCTGCTGGGCGTGGCCTACCTGGTCATTCCCTTTGTGGCTGCCTGGGCTCTGGTCAACGAGATTCTCTTCGGTGCGCGGACCGAGAAGATGGCCAGCATCCTCGAAGCCGAAGGCGGCCTGCCCGAAGACAATCTGCCACGCACCCCAGCTGGCCGGATCGTTCGCGAAGCTGCCGATGCCGAGTTTGAAAAGTACAAGCTCGAAGCCGAAGGCGCACCGGCGGACTGGCGTTCCTGGTTCCGGCTCTCCTGCGCGTACGATGCCGCCGGTGACCGTAAGCGTGCCCGCCAGTCAATGCGGGACGCCATCGCCTTGTTCAAAAAGGCCTGAACCGTGCCATTGGCATGCAACCCGCAGGATGGAACCGAGATTTCCTGGGACTCCGTGGGGGAGGGACCGGCGCTGCTGCTGGTCCACGGCAGCGCCCTGAGCAGGGCGATCTGGCGCGGTTTCGGCTACACCAAGGCGTTCCGCGAGCAGTACCGCGTCATCACCATGGACCTGCGCGGGCACGGCCGTAGTGGCAAGCCCACGCGGCCCTCCGACTACGCCATGGCCACGCTCGTAGCCGATGCGCTGGCTGTCCTGGATGCTGCTGGTGTGCAGCAGGCACACGTTGGTGGCTACTCGGTGGGGGCCCGGCTTGGCTTTTCCCTGGCGGTGGCCGAGCCCGGCAGGTTGCTCTCACTGGCGTCGCTGGGTGGCACCTACCGGATCCAACCTGGAACCATCGGGGAACTTTTCTTTCCCGAGTATGACGCCGCTCTCAGGGAAGGCGGCATGCCCTCCTTTGTTGAGGGGTGGGAGTCCCGCATGGGCGGGACCCTGGATCCCCAGACCCGTGCCGCGTTCCTGGCGAACAACGGCGCCGCGCTGCGGGCTTATTTTGCGCAGACGGAGGCCGATCCCGCAATTCCCGACTCCGATATGGCAGCCATCACCGTCCCAGCCCTGCTCATGGCGGGCTCCAGGGACAGCGGCAGGGTGGCGGATTCCCAACGTGCCGCGGAGCTCATGCCCCATGCCCGTTTTGTGGAACTCCCCGGACGCAGCCACGGTTCCACGCTGCTGCCGCCTGGCCCGGTGTTGGCCCACTGGCTGCCTTTTCTGGAGTCCGTGTAGGCACCATATTCCTGTGCTGGGCCACAATCGGTCCACTGGACGGGCCTGGGTTGCAAGAAAACACCCAGTAGCAGGTAACGTTTTAGCCATGTCTGTCATTGAAAAATCCCTCCGCACCTTCGGTACCTTGATGCCCGCCATGGTCACCCCCTTCACCGCCGATGGGGAAGTGGACTACAAGGCCGCTGGCGAACTGGCCAACAAGCTGGTAGACGACGGCTGCGACGGCATCCTCGTCACCGGCACCACGGGTGAAACCTCCACTCTGACCGACGAGGAAAACCTGGGCATGTTTCAGGCTGTCATTGACGCCGTGGGCGGGCGCGCACGCGTCATCGCCGGCACCGGAACCAACGACACCCGCCACTCCATCAGCCTGTCCCAGCGCGCAGCCAAATTGGACATTGACGGTTTGCTGATCGTGACCCCGTATTACAACAAGCCCAGCCAGGCCGGCATCCAGGCCCACTTTGAGGCCATTGCCAACTCCACTGAGCTGCCCGTCATGCTCTATGACATTCCCGGCCGCGCAGGTGTCCCCATCAGCACGGAAACCATCATCAAGCTGGCAGATCACCCGCGCATCACCGCGCTGAAGGACGCCAAGGCTGATTTCAGTGAAACCACCCGGGTCATGGCCAACACGGACCTCGATGTGTACTCGGGCGACGACGGGCTGACGCTGCCGCTGATGGCCGCGGGCGCCGTCGGACTTGTCAGTGTGAGCGCCCACGTGGCCGCCCCCAAGTTCCGGGCGCTCATTGATGCCGCAGCGGCCGGCGATTTCGCCACGGCCCGCCGCATCCACTTTGAACTGGACCCCGTTATCCGGGCCGCCATGGGACATGTGCAGGGCGCCGTGGCCGTCAAACAAATTCTCAAGTGGCAGGGTGTCCTGTCCAACTCGGTTGTCCGGCTGCCCTTGGTGGAGCCGGGCGAGGCCGAGATCGCCATGATCAAAGCTGACCTTGCGGAAGCTGGAATGGAAGTCTAAATGACCCAAATGACCGAGCCCGGCCTGCGGACCCCGCCCCCACTGGCGGATGGCACGTTACGGATTGTTCCGCTCGGTGGGATCGGCGAAATTGGCCGTAACATGACGGTGTTTGAGATGAACTCCAAACTGCTCATTGTGGACTGCGGCGTGCTGTTCCCGGAGGAAGACCAGCCGGGCGTGGACGTGATCCTGCCTGACTTTTCCTATATTAAGGACCGGCTTGAGGACGTCGTGGGGGTGGTGCTCACGCACGGTCACGAGGACCATATTGGTGCCGTTCCGTACCTTTTACGCCTGCGCAATGACATCCCGCTGATCGGTTCGCAGCTGACGCTGGCGTTCGTTGAGGCAAAGCTCATGGAACACCGCATCAAGCCTTACACCCTCACCGTCAAGGAAGAGCAGGTGGAGACTCTCGGGCCGTTCCAGTGCGAATTCATTGCCGTGAACCACTCCATCCCTGACGCGCTGGCCGTGTTCATCCGCACCCAGGGCGGCTCCGTGCTGCACACGGGCGATTTCAAGATGGACCAGCTTCCCCTGGATGGGCGCATCACGGACCTGCGCCACTTTGCCCGTTTGGGTGAAGAGGGCGTGGACTTGTTCCTCGTGGACTCCACCAACGCTGACGTGCCCGGCTTCACCACGAGCGAGGCCGAGATTGGGCCCACCTTGGAAGCCCTGTTCGGCAAGGCTGACAAGCGGATCATTGTGGCCAGCTTCTCCTCGCATGTGCACCGCGTGCAGCAGGTTCTCAACGCCGCCATGTTGCATGGGCGCAAGGTGGCGTTTGTGGGCCGTTCCATGGTCCGCAACATGGCCATTGCGGAAAAGCTGGGCTACCTGCACGTCCCGGCGGAGGTCATTGTGGACCTGAAAAACGTGGACAGCCTCCCCGATAATGAGGTGGTTCTGATGTCCACAGGTTCGCAGGGCGAGCCCATGGCGGCCCTGTCCCGCATGGCGAACGGGGATCACAAAATTGTTGTTGGCAAGGGCGATACCGTCATCCTGGCTTCCTCCCTGATCCCCGGCAATGAGAACGCCGTGTTCCGGATCATCAACGGCCTGCTCAAACTCGGCGCCGACGTCATCCACAAGGGCACCGCCAAGGTGCACGTGTCCGGCCATGCCGCCGCCGGCGAGCTGCTGTACTGCTACAACATCCTGACGCCCAAAAACGTGATGCCAGTGCACGGTGAAACGCGGCACCTGATCGCCAACGCCAACATTGCCATCTCTTCCGGGGTCCCGGCGCAGAACGTCTTGCTCACCGAGGACGGCTCTGTCATTGACCTCAAGGACGGCACGGCCACCATTGTTGGCCAGGTGGAGTGCGGATTCGTCTACGTTGACGGTCACAGCGTTGGCGAGATCACCGACGCCGACCTCAAGGACCGCCGCGTTCTAGGAGATGAGGGGTTCATCTCCATCATCACCGTGGTGAACCGTGCCACCGGCAAGATTGTGAGCGGGCCGGACATTCACGCCCGCGGTGTTGCCGAGGACGATTCCGTCTTTGACGAGATCAAGCCCAAGATCGCTGCAGCACTGGAGGAAGCCGTCATGGCCAGCTCCGAGCACACCACACACCAACTCCAGCAGGTGGTGCGCCGCGTGATCGGCACCTGGGTCAACCGCAAACTGCGCCGGCGCCCCATGATCATCCCGGTGGTCTTGGAAGCCTAGCCTGCCCGGAACCGTTTTTCGCGCCCGCCCCCCGCAGATGCGCCCCGTCTACCGGGCGCATCTGCGGGGGGCGGGCGCGCTTTTTTTCGCACAGGTATAGAAGCGCGACGGCGGCTACCTGGCAACCGCTGTGCCTGCCACCACGTCCGTTTCAAGGGCTAAATCCGGATACTTGCAAGCTTTGGCAGGTACCGTTGGAGACATGGCGACTCGTTCCACACCCGCCCGTCAGTCTTCCGGTCAACAGGGCGGCGCATCCCCGCGCGCGCCCAAGACCACCAAGATGTCGGTGCCCCGCAAGAAAACCTCCCCTGCTGAGCCGGAGGTGACCTTGGTGTGGCCTGTGCGCATCGTTGTCTCTCTCTGGCAAGGATTGGGCCACTTGGTGGGCGGCGCCATCCGGCGCATGGGCTCGGATAAAAGCCAGATGCCAGCAGAGGAGCGCCGCGACGGCGCCGGGCTGCTGTTTATTCTTCTAGCCATTGTGATCGCCACCTTCGAATGGTGGGGGCTGAGCGGCCCAGTTGCGGACGCTGTTCGCGGCGTTACCCAGGGCACCTTCGGCTGGTTTGCGGCCCTGCTGCCCCCCATGTTCCTCATTTTTGCCGTCCTGGTGTTCCGCCAGCCCGCCAACATGGCCACCAACAATCGGGTAGCGCTGGGCTTTGCCATCATGACCCTTGCCGGCTGTGCCCTGGCACATGTGCTGGCCGGTAACCCGGACATTTCCGGAGGTTTTGCCCCTCTCAGCGCGGCTGGTGGCATGGTGGGAGCGCTCAGCGGCAGCCTCGTGGCGAAGTTGGGTTCCATCACCGCCATCATTTTCTTCTCGCTCGTAGCGTTCGCCAGCGTCCTGGTCCTGACCAATACCCCCGTACGCCACATCCCGGCCCGCCTGCGCGGTGTGTATGAAAAGCTCATGGGTGCTGTTCCTGACGGGCAGCCGCTGGGAGACGGGCACGATCAAAGCTACTTGTACCAGCATGATGATCAGGCTCAGGCTAAGAAACCACGCAACCTGCGGGCCCGGCAACAGGCTGCTCGCGAATCAGATCTGGAGCTCCTGGGTGAGGACCCCAGCGAGGGTGCGTTTGCCACGCCACTCATAGGCACCGACGAGGACGAAAGCCAGGCTCCGGCGTCGAACGAGCCGACCGTGCGCCCCGGGGTCCGCCGGCCCACTAGGGATCAACTCGCCGCGGATAAGATCAAGGCACGCCAAGGTCTGCCCACATCAACCGAAGTGTTTGACCTCCAGCGTGATGGCAGTGAGCCTGTCACAGAAGCCATTGGCATCGTGGCAGAGAACTCACCGCGAGCACCTCGCCTGGCAACATCCGGAGCCGCCGCCGTTGGTGGCTTGTATGACGTTGACGCGGCCGTGGCACGCAGTATTCCTGCCCCGCCCCTGGCCCCGCCAACCCCCATTCCTGCGCGTTCCGAGCAACTCCAACTTTCCGGAGATGTCACGTATACGTTGCCGGAATCCGACTTCCTGCCTGCGGGCCCTCCGGGCAAGGACGCTACGGAAGCCAATGACCTGGTGGTGGCGGCACTGACCAACACCTTGCAACAGTTCAATGTTGACGCGGCCGTGACAGGGTTCAGCCGCGGTCCCACCGTGACACGCTATGAGATTGAGCTGGCGCCCGGCACCAAGGTTGAAAAGGTGACGGCGCTGAGCAAGAACATCTCCTATGCCGTGGCGTCCTCGGATGTCCGCATCCTGAGCCCCATCCCGGGCAAGAGCGCCATTGGTATTGAGATACCCAACGCGGATAAGGAAATTGTGGTCCTCGGTGACGTGCTGCGCTCAGCCAACGCGCGCCGCACCGAACACCCCATGGTCATGGGTGTGGGCAAGGACGTTGAGGGTGGCTTTGTGGTTGCCAACCTGGCTAAGATGCCCCACCTTCTCGTGGCTGGTGCCACGGGCGCCGGAAAGTCCTCCTTTGTGAACTCCATGATTGTCTCCATCCTGATGCGGGCCACCCCGGATGAAGTGCGCATGGTCATGGTGGATCCCAAGCGTGTGGAACTAACAGCCTACGAAGGCGTCCCACACCTCATCACCCCCATCATCACCAACCCGAAAAAGGCCGCAGAGGCGCTGCAGTGGGTTGTGCGTGAAATGGACCAGCGCTATGACGATCTGGCCAATTACGGCTTTAAACACATTGATGAATTCAACAAGGCTGTCAAAGCCGGAAACGTGCACCCGCCAGAAGGTTCCAAACGTGTGGTCAAGCCCTACCCGTACCTGTTGGTGATTGTAGATGAGCTAGCGGACCTGATGATGGTTGCCCCGCGTGACGTGGAAGATTCCATTGTGCGGATCACCCAGCTGGCCCGTGCGGCTGGCATCCACCTGGTCCTGGCCACGCAGCGGCCCTCCGTGGACGTGGTCACAGGTCTGATCAAGGCCAATGTGCCCTCCCGCATGGCCTTTGCCACCTCTTCCGTGACGGATTCCCGGGTGGTCCTGGACCAGCCAGGCGCCGAGAAGCTGCTGGGACAAGGTGACGCGCTGTTCTTGCCCATGGGTAAGTCAAAGCCAGTCCGTGTCCAGGGAGCTTGGGTCACCGAAGCTGAAATCAAGGCTGTTGTTGACCACGTCAAGGGCCAGCTGAAGGCCACCTACCGTGACGATGTTGCCGTTGAGGCCCCCAAGAAGGTCATCGAGGATGACATTGGGGATGACATGGACCTGCTGATGCAGGCCACCGAACTTGTGGTCACCACCCAGTTCGGCTCCACCTCCATGCTTCAGCGCAAGCTGCGGGTGGGCTTCGCCAAGGCCGGCCGGCTCATGGACCTGCTTGAATCCCGCGGTGTGGTGGGACCCTCCGAAGGCTCCAAGGCCCGTGACGTACTGGTCAAACCGGATGACCTCGCCGAGACTCTCGCAGCCATCCGTGGGGATGAGAGCGCGCCAGGAGTTCTTGCAGCGGTGAGTTCCGAGGTGGATCCAATGATGGCTGCGCTGGCCGAAAATGCCAATGCCAACCATGCTCACGCGAATCCTTCCTGGGGAGGGGACCTGGTGGCTGATGATTTGGCAAACCGCCCCCAAACCGTGGAATACAACGATGGCGACGATGAAGACGGTGGCGAGGACGCATGGTCTTTGACAGGTCGTTAGCAGGCGCTGCAAAGACGGATGCAAGTTTCGCGGGGACGGATGCAGCCAGTTCCCAGTTTGCCGATAGCCTTATAGCGTGAGTGAAACGGTGGCGCCGCGCCCTTCGAACTGGAATCTTCCCAATGCCTTGACGCTTTTGCGCATTGTGATGGTGCCCTTCTTTATCTGGGCCTTCGTGGCCGATGGTGGTGCATACGGGCCCCTGCGCTGGTTGGCGGTGGTGCTGTTTGTGGTGGCCATTTACACTGACAAGCTCGACGGCGACATTGCCCGGGCGCGCGGGCTCATCACCAGCTTCGGTAAGATCGCGGATCCCATTGCGGATAAATTGCTGATTGGCTCAGCGCTGATCATGCTTTCCGCCACGGGCGAGCTGTGGTGGTGGGTGACCATTTTGATGCTGGTGCGTGAAGTAGGCATCACCTTGTTACGTTTCGTGGTGATTCGTTACGGCGTCATGGCGGCCTCCAAGGGTGGCAAACTCAAGACAGTCATGCAGACAGTGGCCATCTTCGTCTTCCTATTGCCGCTCACCCCGGCCAATGACTGGTTGGGAATTCTGGCACTGGTGGTGATGCTGGCAGCATTGGCTGTCACCTTGGTCACTGGCGCGGACTACCTGATTAAGGCCGGGCAGCTGGTCCGCTCTGGCCGCGGCGGCAACGGAAAAACAAGCAACACGGCACAAGGCTAAGGCGCTCTGTGACGGAGCAGGCTCTTCACTTTGGCCGCGTAGATCTTGCCCTGCTGGTGACCAGGGCTGTGGCAAAGAAATTGACGGTGGGCACGGCCGAGTCCTTGACCGCAGGCATGGTGGCGGCGGTTCTGGCTCAAGTTCCGGGCGCATCCGCCGTGCTGCAGGGCGGGGTCATCGCCTATCAAAACAAGGTCAAGGAGAAGCTGCTGGGGGTTTCCCCTGTGCTTCTTACCCGCAATGGGGCCGTTGACCCCCACGTAGCGTCAGAGATGGCCTTAGGTGCTTGCGCCGCTGTGGGGGCGCGGGTGGGCATTTCCACTACGGGTGTGGCCGGACCGGAACCTCACCAGGGCAAGCCAGTGGGGCAGGTCTTCGTTGGGGTGGCGCTTGACGGAGTGGCCCGGGCACGTGAATTTCACTTTGTTGGAGACCGTGAGTCCATCAGGAACCAGGCCACCGAGGCCGCCCTCATGATGCTCCTTGAGAGCATTGAAGAGTCTCGGGAACAAAACTTGTGACCAGATAGTTAGTCATGATGAAGCCCAAATGCTCTCCTTCCCTCTAGGATGGGAACACCAAGGCGACAAAGCGGCTCACGGTGAAAGCTTTCACTGGGGACCGCGCCCTTAAATTGTAGTGATTGATCTAGGAGTTAGGCGATACCGATGGTGAAACAACCCGTATCCGTAAACGGCGTCGTGCGCTGGCGGGATGTGGGTTTGGCGGACGCAAAACCACATCAGCAGAAGGAGCGCAAAATGGTGGTATTACGCCACGAAATTGGCGATGTTCTTCGTGATGTACGTCAACGTCAAGGCCGCACGCTCCGCGAAGTCTCACACAACGCACGTGTTTCTCTGGGCTACCTCAGCGAAGTGGAGCGCGGACAGAAGGAAGCATCTTCTGAACTGCTTTCCTCCATTTGCTCAGCCCTTGAGGTCCCTTTGTCGCTCATGCTGCGTGAAGTGAGTGACCGTTTGGCCATTGCCGAAGGCGTGGCCGTCCCTGACACTGTTCCCCAGGAATTTGCTGCACGCTATGGACGCGACTTGAACGAGGAACTCTCAGACGAGCTCAATAAGGGCTTGATGTCCGGCGCCTTTTAGCGCTTGTTGTCCACAGTGGGCAGGCGTGCAAGAAACCGGTCTTACCAAAAGGTAAGGCCGGTTTCTTGTTCCTCAGCTGCAGTTCCCCTAAGCGGCTCTTTGAGAACAGTTTTTAGAAGTCTGGGCGCTGTGGCTGGGCTCGCCCTTGCGGATGTGTCTGTGCTCAGCGGGTGTTTAGTAGCAGCTCAACGGCCGTATTCGGCATTGAGTTTAGCCACTAGCCGGGCTAGATCGGCAAGTTCGCGTTCGTCCCACCCGGCAAGCTGCTCATGAAATGCGCGTTGCCGGCCGGCATGCACCGAACGCATCTTCTCCAGCCCGGCCGGAGTCAACTCGATGAGTTGCGCGCGGCCATCCAGGGGATCGGATTCCTTGGCCACAAGCCCAATCGAGACAAGAAAAGCAATCTGGCGGCTGACGGAGGGTTTGCCCACTCCAATGCGTTTGGCGAGCTCCGTTAGTCGCATGCCGCCTTGATGATGCAGTACGGAGAGCAGGCCGTAGGCCGCGGGCTCCAGATCTGGATGCACGCTACGGGTGAGCTGGTGGTTGATGGCCCTGGCCCTGCGCCAGAGCAGGCTCAGCTGGGCGTCAAGGAGCTCAACGGCAGCGAGCTTTTCGTCGCTTACCTCAATGCCGTGCTCGGCAGGACTTGTCATAGCTCAAGTCTAAGTGAGCCTGTGGCAAATAGCGGTCCTTCAGCTGATAAGGACATGCGAGAATAGGGGGCGTGAGAGTTAGTGAATTTTGGCGATTGATGGATGATGAATTCAGCCCCTCCTATTCCAGGGTGCTTGCCCAGGATCTGGTCTTGGCTGGTGTGGGTGGAAACACCGCAAGCGCCGCGTTGCGTGCCGGGTATGATCCCAAGGACATCTGGCAGGAGGTCTGCAAGGTCCAGGATGTTCCGCGCTCACGGTGGCTCGGTCGGGACATTGCACCCAAAGATTAGCTGTTGCGGCCCGGAAAAGATGCCGCATTGAGTTACCCAAGTTCAACGACACGCCAAAAACATCGAATATCTATTCGAACAGCCGTATACTAAATGAGTAATGGCCCGTGGAGGAAGCAAATTAAGTTCTCCACAATTTTGACTCTGGTGCACCATGACGGCAGACAATGTCAGTGCCTTGAACTAGCGTTTTAGGTGTGGAGCAGATTCGCTAGCTCCGCAACCTTCACAGGAGGCCGGGAAACCGGCAGAGAAGTACAAGTGTCCAGCAGTTCGCCAGGCACTGACCGCATCAACCACTGACCGTGGACCTCGCTCACAGCGCGGTCCAGGGGGCCGGAAACGGCGCAAAGGAAAGACCGAGGTGAATCATGGCCGCTCCCGCAGACCGTGACAAAGCGCTGGCAGCAGCATTGGCCCAAATTGATAAGCAATTTGGCAAGGGTTCTGTCATGCGCTTGGGTGATGATGTCCGTGCACCCATTGAAGTGATCCCCACCGGGTCCATTGCCTTGGATGTGGCCCTGGGTATAGGCGGGCTGCCCCGCGGACGAGTCGTCGAGATTTATGGTCCGGAATCTTCCGGTAAGACCACCCTGGCACTGCATGCTGTTGCCAGCGCACAGAAACTTGGCGGCCTTGCAGCGTTCATTGACGCCGAGCACGCCCTTGATCCTGATTATGCCGCCAAGCTAGGTGTGGACACTGATGCTTTGCTTGTCTCTCAGCCGGATACCGGTGAGCAGGCGCTGGAGATCATGGACATGTTGATTGGTTCTGGTTCCTTGGACGTCATTGTCATTGACTCCGTTGCCGCGTTGGTACCCCGCGCCGAAATTGAAGGCGATATGGGAGATAGTCACGTGGGCCTGCAGGCCCGTTTGATGAGCCAGGCCCTGCGTAAGATCACAGGTCGCCTGAGCCAGACCAAGACCACAGCCATTTTCATCAACCAGTTGCGTGAAAAGATCGGTGTCTTCTTCGGCAGCCCTGAGACCACTACCGGTGGTAAGGCGCTGAAATTCTACGCCTCCATCCGCATCGATGTTCGCCGCATCCAAACTTTGAAGGAAGGCGCGGACGCCGTCGGTAACCGCACCAAGGCAAAAGTGGTGAAGAACAAGATGGCACCGCCCTTCAAGATCGCCGAATTTGACATCATCTATGGTGTCGGTATTTCACGTGAAGGCGGCATCATTGACATGGGTGTTGAGCACGGCATCATCCGCAAGTCGGGTTCCTGGTACACCTATGACGGCGATCAGCTGGGACAGGGCATGGAGAACTCCCGTCGGTTCCTCAAAGACAACCCCGAGCTTGCCGATGAGCTGGAGCGGTTGATCAAGGCCAAGCTGGGAGTGGGTGTTACTGCGGAAACCGAGGTTGAGGCTGCGCCCAAGCTCAAGGCAGTGGACGGCTTCTAGGCTCACCCATGAACACCGCACGTCGCGGGCCAGAACTGGTAGCTGACGCCAACCCGGCGTCGGCTGCCAGATCCATTGTGCTGCGCCAACTCACGCACTCGCCCAAAAGCCGTTTCCAGCTCAGTCAAAAGCTGGCCGAACGCGACATTCCCCAAGATGTAGCGGATGCTGTGCTTGACCGCTTCGAAGCCGTCAAGCTCATTGATGATGGAGAGTTTGCCCAGGAATGGGTGCGCACCCGGTCCCTGTATAAATCGCTGGCACGGGGTGCGTTGCGCCGAGAACTGGCCGAGAAGGGCATCGATGAGCATCTTGCCGAGACCGCTCTTGAACAAATTGACGATGCCACAGAACGTGACCAGGCGCGCGAACTGGTGCGCAAGAAGCTCCGCCCGTCCAACAATCTGGAGGATCGGGCTGAGCGTGATAAATACACAAGGCGATGGGTGGCCATGCTTGCCAGAAAAGGATTTAACCCTTCCCTGGCCTATCAAATTGTGGCTGAAGTCATTGACGAAAGCCTCACGGAGGGCTGACTCAAAGCTGCGCTTGCATTCATAGTTGAGCCGGTACCCGCTATGCTGGCGGCATATGCGTAATCACAATCCAACCCTGCGCCAAATCCTTGCCGTTGCTTTGACGGGAGGGCTATTGCTCGTCACCGGCGTCACAGCCGGACCTGCGCTGGGACAAGAGGGGCCGCCGTCGGGCTTCCCCAGCTGGGAGGATGTGCAAGCTGCCAAGGGCAACGAGGCCGCCACCGCGGCCGAGGTGTCCAAGATCGGAGGGTTGCTGGACTCGTTGGAAAATGAGGCAACAAGCCTCAGTGAATCCGCCGTTGGTGCTGGTGCCACGTTGGCCCTGACCCAACGCAAACTAAATGCCGCTGTTGCCGAGGTTGATGTTCTCAACGCTCAGGCTAACCGTGCTTCCGTGGACGCCGCTAAATACAAGAAGGACGCGGTGGCTGTTGCCGTGCAAAGCTACAAAAACGGTGGCACCGGCTTGGGACTCTTTGCCAGCGTGGCAGCGCTGGAATCGCCGGAGAGCCTAAACGGCGTTGAATTAATGCAGCAGGTGGGGGAGAAGGCAGCTCGGAAGCAAACCAAGGCCTTAGAGTCACAAGCTGCAGCAACGGCGCTGGAGAAGACTCGTAAGGCCGCGCAGGAAGTACAAGCTCTTTTAACCACTGAGGCCCGGGCTGCCAGTGACGCCGCCGTGGCCGCACACTCCGCCGTGGTTACACAACTCAATGCCAAAGAAGAGCAAAGCGCCACACTCACGGCCCAGTTGGCTTCCTTGAATAACACCACGGTCGCCAAAGAAGCCCAATACCGGCAAGGGCAGGAAGCCCAAGCTGCGTACTATCAGGCCCAAGAAGCCAAGCGCCAAGCTGCCGAGACCGCTGAAGCCCTGCGGCGGGCAGAAGCCGAACGTGAGGCGGCACGGCACCCGCACAAGCCCTCACGTCCTCAAGTTGTGCCCAATCCCGTGGTGCCACCCGCCAATCCCGCACCTGGACCCGCCAAGCCTGCCCCCAAGCCCGTGCCCGCCAACCCTGTACCTAACCCCGTCCCTGCCAAGCCTGTGCCAGGAGGTGGCTATATTCCCGTTGAGGTGCTGCTGCCCAATATTCCGGGCGGTGCTGTCAATGACCCTGCCGGTGCCAAAGCCTATGCTTCCTCCCGTATGGGCGGTTTTGGGTGGGCGCAGAGCGAATTCAACTGCCTGAACCTGTTATGGGAACGCGAATCCAATTGGCGCACCAACGCCACCAACCCCTACAGCGGGGCGTATGGAATTGCTCAAGCGTTGCCGCCAGGAAAATATGCTGCGGCAGGATCGGACTGGCTCAGCAATTACCGTACCCAGATTGAATGGGGCTTGGGCTACATTAAAAATCGCTACGGCTCACCGTGCGGGGCCTGGAACCATTCCCAAAGCGTCGGCTGGTACTAACCGAGCACGTGCCGGGTTCCGCCGGTTTAGCTCTTCTATGGCCGTTGGACTTAAGCTTGGTGGGTGAGCCTGATCCTAGAGAGCGTTGATTCGTCCGCCAGCCCAGCTAAGCACCCCCGCACCTACCAGGTGCGAACCTATGGCTGCCAAATGAACGTCCATGACTCCGAGCGCATGGCCGGACTTTTAGAGACTGCTGGGATGGTGGCGCTTGAGGAAGCCGGCCCCGCACGTGTGGTGGACAGCAACGGGGAGCCTGTGCCCGATGTGGTGGTTTTTAACACCTGCGCCGTGCGTGAGAACGCCGACAACAAGCTCTACGGCAACTTGGGCATGTTAGCCCACATCAAAGAATCCAACCCTGGCATGCAGATTGCTGTGGGCGGCTGCTTGGCGCAAAAGGACCGCGAAACCATTCAAAAGCGGGCACCTTGGGTTGACGTGGTTTTCGGCACTCACAATGTTGGTGCCTTGCCGGTCTTGCTTGAGCGGGCCAGGCACAATGCGGACGCCGAGATGGAAATCCTGGAATCCTTGGAAGTCTTCCCTTCCAGCCTGCCCACCAAGCGCGATTCGGTCTACTCCGGCTGGGTCTCCATCTCGGTAGGCTGCAATAACACCTGCACTTTCTGTATTGTGCCCTCCCTGCGCGGTAAGGAACGTGACCGTCGCCCCGGTGAAATTTTGGCTGAAATTCAGGCGCTGGTGGACGACGGTGTCATCGAAATTACGCTGCTGGGCCAAAACGTAAACTCCTACGGCGTGGAATTCGGTGACCGCCTGGCCTTCGGCAAACTGCTGCGTGCTTGCGGCGAGATCAAGGGCTTGGAACGCCTGCGCTTCACCAGTCCGCACCCGGCCGCGTTCACCGACGACGTCATCGACGCCATGGCCGCCACCCCCAACGTCATGCCGCAGTTGCATATGCCGTTGCAGTCCGGATCGGACAAAGTCCTCAAGGACATGCGCCGCTCCTACCGTTCGGCCAGGTTCTTGGGCATCCTGGATAAGGTGCGCCAGCAAATCCCGAACGCATCATTCTCCACGGATATCATCGTCGGCTTCCCCGGTGAGACCGAGGAGGACTTCCAAGCAACCCTCGACGTCGTTGAGAAGTCACGCTTTGCCACCGCCTTCACCTACCAATACTCCAAGCGTCCCGGCACCCCGGCCGCGGACCTACCTGATCAGCTGTCCAAGGAAGTGGTTCAGGAGCGATTCTTGCGTCTGACCGCCCTCCAGGACCGGATTGCTGCCGAGGAAAATGCCAAGCAGGTGGGGCGCAAGGTTGAGGTCATGGTGACCGCAGCATCGGGACGTAAAGCCGCCGAGACTAATCGCCTCTCAGGACGCGCCCAAGACCAACGGCTGGTTCACTTCAGTGTGCCGGAAGGTGCCACCGCTCCACGGCCCGGTGACCTCGTGACGGTCACCATTACCGGGGCCGCAGCCTTCCACTTGGTAGCTGATCCCGCCACTGCAACGGATTATCATCTACGCCGTTCGCGCGCCGGTGACGCTTGGGATCTGGCTCAGGCCGAGTCCTGTGGCGTGCCCACGGCTGGCGGCTCGGCTTCCTCATCGGTGAAGGGCGTGCGGCCCAAGGTGAGCTTGGGCATGCCGTCGCTGCCGGTCCGGACAGCGTGAGCCTTTCGCCTCAAGCCCGGATGGCTGCCCAGAGAGCTGAGCTCCCGCTGGTGGCCATTGTTGGCCCTACCGGTTCGGGTAAGTCTGAGCTGGCACTGACGCTGGCTGAGCGCTTTGACGGGGAGGCTATCAATGCCGACTCCATGCAGTTCTACCGGGGCATGGATATTGGCACGGCCAAACTGCCGCTGGCGCAACGGCGCGGCATTGCGCACCACCTGATGGATTTCCTTTCCGTTCGTGAAGACACCACCGTGGCCGCGTTTCAGAGCATGGCCAGGGAAGCCATTGCGGAGATCCGTTCCCGCGGCAAGCTACCCATCCTCGTAGGCGGATCAGGGTTATACAACAGGGCAGCCCTTGACGTCTTGGAGTTTCCCGGGACGGACCCTGACATCAGGGCAATGCTTGAACACGAGTTGGAGAGAGACGGCTTAGCGGTGCTCGTGGCTCGGCTACAAGAGGTGGACCCCGTCTCCGCAGCTCGCATCAATGATGCCAAGCGCGTAGTCCGGGCCCTTGAGGTACATGCGTTGACAGGACGTGCCTTCAGTTCCTTCATGCCGGAACGTGAGTATGTCAGCCCCACCCTGCAGATTGGTTTGAACGGTGACCGTGCCGAGCTCCATGCTCGGCTTGCCCGACGAGTCCACGGCATGGTGGACGCCGGCCTAATCGATGAGGTGAGAGCACTCATCCCCGAAGGCCTGCGGGAGGGCCGGACCGCGCACAAGGCGCTTGGCTACCAACAGTTCCTGCGAGTCTTGGACGGCAGCTCCACAGTGGCCCAAGCCAGCGAAGAAACCATTGTGGCCACCCGGCAGTTTGCCCGGCGCCAACTCACATGGTTCCGTGCAGACCCCCGAGTGAACTGGCTTGACTGGTCCCAGCCGGATCTTGGCGAGGCCGCAGCGGCACTGCTGAAGGCGGATTTTCCGGAAGTCTAAGACTTGCGCCAGGGTCCGGGTGGCTCGTGGCACTTCGTTGCGGGTTGCGGGTTGCGGGTTGACGGTGACGGGGCTGGGAATGTGGGCTGTGGATAACGTGGTGGCGTGTAAGGCCCATGCACGGTATTTTGGAAGTAAGCCAGCCGCAACGACTTCAACGGGGAAGCCGCTGCTTCGCAGCAGACTTGGGGGCAGGCAATGCGCCACACCAGAGCTGAACAGTTCCACAGGCCAAAGGTTGCTCTACTGCTGTTAGTAGCGGCGGTCTTGGGTATCTCTGGTTGTTCCTCCTTGCCGCAGGAAGTTGTAGAGGCTCCAACAAGTGCGGTTCCGGTTGCCAGTAATACAGCGGAGATGACGACGCAAGCTCTTGCCACCACTGCTGCTGCCTATAAGCCGGCTACGGAGACAGGGCCAGCCGAGAATGTTCCGGTGCCTGTCTTGCCTGAGAAGGCCAAGGAATTCAGTAAAGAAGGACTGATTGCCTTCACTGAATACTGGTATCAAACCCTGGGTTATGCCTTTGAAACCGGAGATCCTGACCCCATGATGGCCATTAGCGGGGAGGATTGCCCATCTTGTGAAGCGATGAAAGTGGCAGTAGTGCCGTGGCACTCTGAGGGTCGGTGGATCATGGGTGGGCAGATGATGGTCTTGTCCGCCACAACATCCTTTGTACCCCTCGAAGCCGGCACCTATCAGGTTACTGCCTTGGTAAGGCAGCAGCGTGTGAAGTACTTTCATGGTGACAAGACACTGGCAGAGGACAAAGGGGCTAAATCGACTCTGGGTGACCTGGTCGTAGCTGACTACAGTTCTGGCCAATGGGTTGCCCTCAATGTCACGCATCTTGAAGGCAGTAAGAAATGATCTGGTCTCACACAAAGTTATTGAGATCAATCAGTGCTTCAGCGCTATGCTTTCTCGTTGCGCTTTGCGGTGCTTCCCTGGCACAAGCGGATAATACCGTTCTACCTACACCAGACTGGGAGGATTCTGGGATTGATACGGATGCTTCAGTCCGGGTGCCGGGATCTGATGATCACTACGTCTCTGTGCCCGTGGGTGGTCAGAAAGATGCCTACGAGTATGAGGCGCGGGTTGCATGCGCTGAGGGTGACATTACGATTTTTACTGAATGTGCCGCGGTCATGCCGGAGTGTGTGGCTGGCGGAAGTGATGGCAAAGCCGGAACAGCTATCTATTGGTATGCGGCGCTAAAAGGTGCTGGGCCAGCCGTTTGGGTATTCCACTCGGGGCCGGTGTGTGTCTTTGGAGAAAAACCGCGTGACTTATTGGCGGAAATTGCTGGGCTGATAGCGCACGAGTTTCAGCGTACTCCCGTCGCCGCTGCAGAATTTGGCAGCCAGCCGGGGCCTCACACACTTCGGGGAAAGGAGACCAATGTCTGGGCCGAAGCTAAAACTCAAACGTTCAACCTGACCCTGCTTGGCCAAAAGGTGGTCATCACTGCCACTCCGGCCGCCTATACCTGGAGCTACGGGGACGGTACCATCTGGGGTCCTACTCCAATCCACGGTGCGCCGCTGCACACGGATCGCATTGGCGAGCAAACGCAAACCAGCCATGTCTACACCGAAACGGGCCGCCTGGCCATCAACCTGACCACTCACTTCAACGGCAGCTATAGTGTCAACGGCGGCCCAGACTTGCCCATCCCCGGCCAAGGAAGTATTCCCTCACCGGCACTGCCCCTGACGGTTTGGCGTGCCGAAACCCATCTCTACGCTGACGACTGCTTCGTGAACCCACACGGAGTCGGCTGTTGACCGATGTTGCGGCGCCGTGCCCAAGGTGCTTTAGTCTTGACTCATGACGGCTACCATCACCTCCCTGACAGGCATGCGCTTTGCAAAAGGCCACGGCACCGGTAATGACTTTGTGCTTATTGCTGATCCTGGTGGCATGCGCGAATTGGCGTCCGAGCAAATTGCCGCGTTGTGCGATCGGCGCCGGGGGATCGGCGGTGACGGACTGATTCGAGCCGTCCGCTCCCGGAACATCGCCGACGGAACAGCTGTCCTGGAGGAAAATCCTGCAGCGGAATGGTTCATGGATTACTACAACGCTGACGGTTCGCTCTCTGAAATGTGTGGCAATGGTGTGCGAGTCTTTGTCCACTTCCTCGTGACTCAAGGTCTCGTGGCATTGGAGGCAGGGGAGAAACTGGCCATCGGAACGCGCGGTGGCATCAAATACGTTGCCCGATTAGGTGAGGGTTACCAGGTGGACATGGGGCCGTGGGGTTTTATCTTCCCGGAGGAGTCGGGACAAGGCAGTGATTCGCTGGTGGAGGCATCGGGGCTTGAAGTGGCACGGCCCGCGCTATCCATCACGCTTGGAAACCCGCACACCGTGGTGGCTCTAGCGGATCTTGCCGAGTTGGCAACCGTGAACCTCACCTTGACACCCGCTGTGACTCCGCTGCCCCTGCACGGGACAAATGTGGAATTTGCTGTGCCTGCCGAGCCGCTCGTGAAGGACGACGTCGGCCACATTAGTATGCGTGTCCACGAACGTGGCGTGGGGGAGACGCTCTCCTGTGGGACCGGAGCCTGTGCCGCAGCTGCAGCCACCCGTTTCTGGGCTGGCTCTGGGGCCCCGGACTTGTGGGCCGTTGCCTTACCCGGTGGTGTACTGGGTGTGCGTTTCCAGCCCGGGCCGGACGGGCGCGAACATGTCCACCTCAGTGGACCCGCCGTGATGGTGGCCGAAGGTGTTCTGGCCTAGGGGTTGGTGCGTGTAACGCGCAGAATCCTAAACGCCTTGTTGGTGGAATCGCGGGAAACAACAAATCCCGCCTCCGGGAATTGCTCCTTAAGTTCGCCAGCAAGCCAGCGCTGGAGCGAGTCTGAGCCCAAGTTTTTTTGTACCACCAAATACGCTTTTCCGTTGTGGGCCAAGCGTGGCAGCCACATGAGCAGGATCGAATGAAGTTCTGATTTGCCGACCCTGATAGGCGGGTTTGACCAGATGGTGTTGAAGCGCACCTCTGGATCCACGGCGTCTGGGGTTGAAGCTTTGACGTTCTCCAAACCCAAGGCCTTGGCGTTGTCTTGGGTGAGCTCAATGGAACGAACATTGACATCTACTGCGTACACAGTGGTTGCCGGTGAGCGAAGGGCCAAAGTCAGCGCAATGGGCCCCCAACCGCAGCCGATGTCCAACAAATTGCCCTCGGCTGCAGGCGGCGGGGCCTCGTTGAGAAGGATCGTGGTGCCTTTATCTACACCGTCGGGGCTAAAGATGCCCCCAGCGGTGTGCAGTTGGCGCACCTCGCCGGCCAAAGTGACGCTGAGCGGACGGCGTTTCATTGGCGTTGACGGTTCTGAACTGAAATAGTGATCTGCACCCTGAGTACCCATAGTCATGCCAGATTAGTGCCGAATCCGTCCATTGTGTATCTAGGCACGCCTAAGGCATCCGCGGATACAGTGTGGGTTTATCCACATAGGAGGGCAGCAGAAGGTGTCAGTGTCGGTGTGGCGGACTACGATTGTAGAAAAGCGCCTATAAGGAGAATATGTCCAACGCATCTGCAAACAACGGTTCCGACGGCAACGAGCTGCCCAACGAAGGGCACAACGCGGCAACGTCGGAGAGCCACGGCACAGGAGAGAACGCCCTGTCAGCCGCTGAGATCGAAGTGGTGATTGACCGCATTTTGGCCAAAGACGCGGCCGCAAGCCGTGCTGTGCGTGCCGAGGATGAACTTGAGGGGCAGGATCCTTTCTCTGCTGCGCCGTCAACCCGGCCCCTGAGCGGCCGTGCCCAAGCCGTCTCCACCCTGAATTTTCAGCACAGTAGCTCTGACGGTGATCAAAGTGCGCTGGCAGACCGTAATGCCCTGCGCCGGAAGGCCAGCCTCTCCACCGAACTCGAAGATGTTAGCGAGGTTGAATACCGGCAGCTGCGGCTTGAGCGGGTTGTGCTCGCTGGGCTCTGGTCTTCAGGGACAATGGCGGACGCCGAGAATTCCCTGAAGGAACTGGCCGCGTTGGCCGAAACTGCCGGCTCGGAAGTCCTGGACGGCTTGGTCCAACGCAGGGCCAAACCGGATCCAGCAACATATCTGGGCCAGGGTAAGGCTCAGGAACTCAAGGAGATCGTGCACGCAACGGGAGCAGACACGGTCATCATCGATGGTGACCTTGCTCCCTCACAGCGCCGTACCTTGGAAGAAGTTGTCCACGTCAAAGTCATTGACCGGACAGCACTGATCCTGGATATTTTTGCCCAGCACGCGCAATCGCGGGAAGGTCGGGCCCAAGTTGAGCTGGCACAGATGGAGTACCTGTTGCCGCGCCTGCGCGGTTGGGGCGATTCCATGTCTCGCCAGGCGGGCGGCCGGGTGGGAACTGCCGGAGGCGGTATTGGTTCACGTGGTCCCGGTGAAACAAAGATGGAACTGGATCGACGCAAGATCCGCAACCGCATGGCCAAGTTGCGCCGTGAAATTGCTGCGATGGCGCCGGCTCGGGAAACCAAACGTGCCAACCGCAAGCGCAACAGTGTGCCCTCCGTGGCCATTGCTGGGTACACCAATGCGGGCAAATCCTCCCTGCTGAACCGTTTGACGGACGCCGGTGTGCTGGTAGAGAACGCCTTGTTTGCAACCCTTGATCCCACGGTCAGGAAAACCGAGACCTCAGAAGGTTTGGGGTACACCTTGGTGGACACGGTAGGTTTTGTGCGCGCCTTGCCCACCCAGCTGGTGGAAGCTTTCCGCTCTACGTTGGAAGAAGTGGCTGACGCCGATCTGATCCTGCATATTGTGGATGCCTCGCACCCTGACCCGGAAGGACAAATTTCTGCCGTACGTTCGGTCTTTGCCGAGGTAGGCGCGCTGCAAATACCTGAAATCATCGTCTTGAACAAGGTGGACATCGCCGATCCCTTTGTGGTCGAGCGGCTCATCCAGCGTGAATCCCGCACCGTGGTGGTCTCAGCCCGTACTGGCCAGGGCATGGATGAACTGCTCCAAGCCATCGAAGAAGGTATTCCGCACCCCAGCGTCTTAGTAACCTTGTTGATCCCCTATGACCGTGGTGATGTACTCAATAAGCTCCATCGCAGCGATGCAGAGATCATCAGCTTGGAACACGGAGAGCATGGCACTTTGGCCCACGCCCGTGTCAGGGAAGACTTGGCAGCTGAGGTTGAGCCGTTTGTCCAGCATGCCTGAAAGTGAACTTTCGCAGCAGGCTCTGGAATTACTGGATCGTGCCGTTGCTGCCATGGGTGGACAACGCCGTGATGGGCAGCATGAAATGGTCCGCCGGGTAGTTGCTGCCTTAGAGAGCGGGGACCACCTTTTGGTTCAGGCGGGCACAGGCACCGGAAAGTCCCTGGCCTACCTGATTCCGCTGATAGTCAATGCGCTCACCAGCGAGAAGCCAGCCGTCATTGCAACAGCCACTCTGGCCCTTCAAGCACAGATTGTGGGCCGTGACGTGCCCCGGCTGCTCGCTGCTTTGGCGCCAGTATTGCCGCGCCCCATTGACGTGGCTCTCGTAAAAGGCCGCAGCAATTATGTATGCAAGCAAAAGCTGGCTGGAGGCTTCCCCACAGAAGATACGGGGGAAGGCGCCCTGTTCAGCCTGGGGGAGGACACCAGTGTGGCGCACCTGCCCGGTGCTACTTCCGGGCCCACCTCACAGCTGGGTAAGGAAGTGGTCAGGCTGCGTGACTGGGCGCAGGAGACTGACACAGGGGATCGGGATGAGCTTGTCCCTGGCGTGACGGACAAAGCATGGCGGCAAGTCTCTGTTACCTCCATGGAATGCCTCGGCGCGCAAAAGTGCCCCCTTGCCACCGAATGTTTCTCTGAGCTGGCCCGTGCCCGCGGCGCCCAGGCAGACATTGTTGTCACCAACCACGCCATGCTGGCCATTAGCGCCTTCGAAGGTATAGCAGTGCTTCCTGACTATGACGTTGTGGTGGTGGACGAGGCCCATGAGCTCCAAGATCGGGTGACGGGGGCTGTTACAGGGCAACTATCTGTCCAGATGGTTTCCGCAGCGGCATCAAGCACGCGAAAGCACACGGCGGTTTCCGTGGATGCCTTGCATGCCAGCGCGGCCGCTCTGGACCTAGCTTTGGCGGGGACCCCTGAAGGGCTCTTTCCCAACGGCCTCAATGAACAGCAGTCCCAGGCGGTGGAACAGTTACGCGACAGCGTCCGGGCAGCCCTCTCCGACTCCAAACCTGAGGGCAATGCGGCGGTTGACAGTGGCCGTTCCATTGCTCGTTCACGGCTCAATCTGATCTTTGATCTGTGTGAGCGTTTGCTGGATGCCACCAATGCAAGGGAAGTGGTGTGGGCATCCCGCCCAGGTTCTTTCACCCCCGGGAAGGGCTACCAAAAGGCCGATGAAAGTGAGCCTGCGGTGCTCAATATTGCGCCGTTGAGCGTGGCCATGAAATTGCGGGAAGGACTCTTCGCTGACCGGACGGTAGTGCTCACCTCAGCTACCCTTGCCATTGGAGAGTCTTTTCAAGCCACCGCTGGCGGACTGGGATTGTTGGGTCCTAGCGCACCCGCGTGGACGGGGGCCGATGTTGGATCTCCCTTTGACTACCCCAAGCAGGGCATGCTCTATGTTGCCGCTCATCTGAAAAAGCCGGGCTTTGGCATGTCGGAGGCGCAGCTGGATGAATTGGAAGCACTGATTTCTGCCGCCGGTGGGGGAACCTTGGCATTATTCTCCTCACGGCGTGCGGCGGAAGATGCAGCTGAGAAGCTCCGCAAGAAGTTGAAGGTGAAGATCCTGTGTCAGGGGGATTCCTCCATGTCGGGGCTCATCAAGGAATTCGCGGATGAACCCGACACCTGCCTCTTTGGCACCATGTCCCTTTGGCAAGGGGTTGATGTTCAGGGCACCTCGTGCCGGCTCGTTGTGATTGACAGGATTCCCTTCCCCCGCCCTGATGATCCGTTGGTGACCGCCCGGGCGCGTGCCGTGGCGCAAAGTGGTGGGGATGGATTCATTGCCATTTCAGCCACCCATGCCGCAGTGAGGTTGGCGCAGGGGGTGGGGCGCCTGATCCGCTCTAGCGATGACCGGGGTGTGGTTGCTGTTCTTGACTCGCGGCTGGCCAATGCCGGTTACGGAGGCTTCCTGCGAGCCGCCCTGCCGCCATTCTGGTCTACGAAAGACCGTACCGTGGCGCTTGGTGCGCTGAAACGGCTTTCCGGAAAGTAGTGCTGCCAACACAAAAGCGCCCCGCTAGACGGGGCGCTTTTGTGTAGGCAGCTGCTGTTACAGGCTGCGAAGTACCGAGACAACCTTGCCCATGATGGTGGCATGATCGCCAAGAATGGGTTCATAGCGGGTGTTTTGCGGAAGAAGCCAAGTATGGCCGTCGCGTTGCCTAAACGTTTTCACAGTGGCTTCGTCCTCCAGCAAGGCTGCCACGATGTCTCCATTGTTGGCCGTGGGCTGCTGCCGAACCACGACCCAATCGCCGTCGCAAATTGCGGCGTCGATCATGGAATCACCCTGGACCTTGAGCATGAAGAGTTCGCCGCTGCCCACAATCTGCCGCGGCAGAGGCATGATGTCATCCACCGCCTGATCGGCCAGGATGGGCCCGCCTGCCGCAATACGTCCCACAAGGGGTACGAACGCGGTGTCGGAGGAGGAGCTCAGCTCAGCAAAGTTCAATCCATTCGAACTGCGCAACGCCGACGGGGAGCTTACCCCTTCAATCTCAACCGTGCCGCTGTCCAGCACCAGCGGAATCAGAACTTCCATGGCGCGGGGACGCTTGGGATCGCGGCGCAAATAGCCGTGGCGTTCGAGCTGAGTCAGTTGGTGCGTAACGCTGGACAAGCTAGCCAGGCCAACGGAATCACCAATCTCACGCATCGACGGCGGGTACCCTTTGTCTGCAATACACCGCTGTATGCACTCAAGGATCTTCTTCTGCCGCACGGTGAGGCCCTTCATGCCGGCCCGGCTGGGGGCTTGAGGAATGCGGTGCGGCGGGTCTGGAAGCGTCATGGTTCCGTCGGTCCTTTCGTGGCTGCCCTGAACAATGTCAGTGCCTGCTGGTGGACTGCATCATGCGGCCAATCCTTGTTCTTCCGAGTTTAAGCCACCAAGAGGCGAATTTCAAACATTTGTTCTATTTACTCTTGGCAAGTGTCGTCTATAGATGCTAAAACTGTACTAGAAGCAAATTAGAACATACGTTCTATCGAAGATGTTGAGTGTGGAATTTCGATCCGATGGGTGTGCTTGGCCACGGGATCCGGATTCACGGTGAAAGGACCACAAGTCATGAATGCAGCGCTTATCTCCCACGCATCCTTTGGCGTTTCCACAGCAGGGGTTAGCGCCCGTGCGGCCCGCATTGACCAGACAGTTGGAGCGGGGCGCACCGGTGCCATCACCGCTTCCCATTCCAGGGGTGCCTCCGATGCTGCAGGAAGGCTAGCGCTGACCAGGCGCGGGCGTCTGGTGTTCTTAGGGATTCCAGCCATTGTCACCGCCGCCCTACTACTGTTTTTGGCGCTGGCCATCATGGCGGGCTTCCTGGCGGGACCGGCGAATGCTGCAACGGAGTCGCAGCCGGTGAACCTTGCAGATTATGCCGTTGCGGTAACCGTCTTACAAGGTGACAGCCTCTGGAGTATTGCGGCCGCCGCAGATCCGGGCCGTGATGCACGCCATGTGGTCAGGGAGATCGTTGCTCTCAACGACTTAGGAAGCGGGATACTTCACGCCGGGCAGCGACTCTACGTCCCCATTCCCAAATAGCCCTCCGTACCAATAGGTCCGCAGGCCAAGAGCGCTCCTCCACAGCCGGGTAAGGTCTTGGCAGGTGTCCGCATTGTGTCGCCGTTTCGAACTTTCTCACGGCCACCAAATATGCTGGGGGAATGGACCAGTTTGAACGCCTCCGTCAATTGCCGCTTCGTGACGATCTGCGAGGCCTGCGCCCTTACGGGGCTCCTCAGCTAAATGTTCCCGTTCTGCTGAACGTCAATGAAAACACCCATGGCGTTCCCACGGATGCAAAAGAGGCCATCTTGGCAGCCGTTGCGCAGGAGCTTGACGGCCTCAACCGCTACCCGGATAGGGAATTCACGGTGCTTCGTCAGGAATTGGCGGCATATCTGGGTCATGGTCTGACGGAGGAGAATCTCTGGGCGGCCAACGGTTCCAATGAAGTTCTTCAACAACTGTTGCAAGCCTTCGGTGGCCCCGGCCGAACGGCCATGGGTTTCCCTCCCACCTATTCCATGTACCCGCTGCTCGCCAGTGGCACAGGGACTGGCTACGTGGCAGGTGTCCGTGAGGATGACTTCACCCTCACCGCGGAATCTGCGGCGGAGCAGGTGCGCCGCAACGGCCCCAACATCGTCTTCCTGTGTTCGCCCAACAACCCTACGGGAACGGCTCTTGGGCAAGATGTGGTCGAGGCGGTCTACCAGGCAGGGGAGGAAGCTCAGGCCATCATCATTGTTGACGAGGCGTACGCCGAATTCGCCCAGACGGGAACCCCTAGCGCACTGAATCTTCTCAAGGGCCGTCCTCGACTAGTCGTCTCACGCACTATGAGCAAGGCCTTCGCCTTGGCCGGTGCCAGACTTGGGTACTTGGCCGGCGCCCCTGAAGTAAGCGACGCGCTTCGCCTGGTCCGCTTGCCCTACCACCTCTCGGCCATCACCCAGGCAACTGCTGTGGCTGCTCTGCGGAACTCCACCTCTTTGCTGGCTAACGTGGAGCAGATCAAGGTCCAACGTGACCGGATTGTGCAGGAATTAAAGGAATTGGGACTCACCCCGGCCCCCTCAGATTCGAACTTTGTTTTCTTCGGTGGTCTAGAGAATCCCCATGAAGCGTGGCAGGCGTTGTTGAATGACGGTGTGCTCATCCGCGATGTTGGAATCCCCGGGCACCTGCGCGTCACCGCCGGCACGGAAGCGGAAACTACTGCATTCCTCACCGGGTTGCGTACCTTCCTAGCTCGCTAGTGCCCCCTGTAGGGTCCGGCCTTGGACTAAGTTCATCATTTGCGCCGCGGTTCATGAGTTCCACCGGACCCGGGTAATTGGGTCAAACTGACCTAGCCAATAAGTTCGCCAGTGGGGAACTGGTTGGGCATAACAGTGCCTTCCCTTCTAAGCTGGTATCAATACACCCCGTTTCGTTTGAGCGCCCCACCCTGCCCGGTATCTGCTGGTCGGGGCGCATAGTACACAAAGGACTGCCGCAATGACTGAGAACAGCCCGAAACCCGGCCAGGGACGTACCGCCCGACTGGAGCGTGCCACGAGCGAGTCCAGCGTCATGGTGGAAATTAACCTCGACGGGACAGGCGTGTCAAACATTGACACCTCTGTGCCCTTCTATGACCACATGCTCACGGCGCTGTCTAAGCACTCCTTGATTGACATGAACATCAAGGCCACGGGTGACACCCACATCGATGCCCACCACACCGTGGAAGATGTTGCCATCTCCTTGGGCGAGGTTCTCAAGGTAGCCCTGGGCAACAAGGCCGGCATCCGCCGTTTCGGTGAGGCAACCATTCCGTTGGATGAGGCATTGGCCAACGCCGTGGTAGATGTTTCAGGCCGCCCGTACCTGGTGCACAGTGGCGAACCTGCCGGTCAGGAATACCACCTGATTGGTGGTCACTTCACCGGGTCGCTGACACGTCACGTGTTTGAAGCCATCACCTTACACGCGCAAATCTGCCTGCATATGACGGTCATCGCCGGCCGCGATCCGCACCACATTGTTGAGGCCCAGTTCAAGGCCTTCGCCCGGGCTCTGCGCTCAGCCGTCGAAGCCGATCCCCGCGTCACTGGAATCCCATCCACGAAGGGTCTTTTGTGAGCTCTGGAGCTAACGAGACAGCAGTAAATAGTAAGCCCACGGTCACAGTTCTGGACTACGGTTCCGGCAACGTCCGCTCCGCAGTCCGGGCGTTGGAACGCGCCGGCGCCGTTGTCACACTCAGTGCAAAGGCCGACGACGTGCTGCATGCCGATGGCCTGGTGGTCCCCGGCGTTGGTGCCTTCGCCTCCGTGATGGATGAGCTCAAAGCCGTGGACGCGCTGCGCATGATCGGGCGCCGGGTTGCTGGGGGCCGGGCGGTGCTGGGTATCTGCGTGGGCATGCAAGTGCTTTTTGATGCCGGTGTAGAACATGGTGTGCACCGGGAAGGAATGGGGGAGTGGCCTGGAACTGTGGAACTGCTCCCTGCCCCTGTGGTTCCACACATGGGCTGGAACACCGTCACCGCAGCTCCGGGCTCCATGCTCTTTGAAGGTGTGGATTCGGAACGCTTCTACTTTGTCCACTCCTACGGTGTGCAAAAGTGGGATTTTGAGGTTCTCCAGCCCAAAATGCGTCCGCCCATGGTGACCTGGTCAGAGCACGGCGCACCATTCATTGCCGCCATTGAAAATGGCCCGCTGTGCGCCACACAATTCCACCCGGAAAAATCCGGTGACGCCGGAGCGCGCTTGCTGCGCAACTGGGTCCAGTCATTGACCAAGGCGGCACGCTGATGTATTCGCTGTTACTGATGGCCCTGGCAGGCGTGCTGATTGGTGGAGCCTATACGTTCTACCAGCAGAAAACCGCCCGCTGGATTCCCATCTGTTTTGCCGCACTTGCCGTCATGTCCCTGATAGCGGCATACCTCTTTACCCAATAGGACACAGCTCTACCCACTAGGGCCTAGTTCTACCCATTTGGCACCAGCGCCACTGCTGGCACCTGCTCCATTGATTCCCTGAAAATCTCTTGAACTAACAACGTTGAGGAACCCATGACCACCCCCATTTTGGAATTGTTGCCCGCCGTGGATGTTGCTGACGGACAGGCCGTCCGCCTGGTACAAGGCGAAGCTGGTTCGGAAACCGGATACGGTTCGCCCCTGGAAGCTGCCCTGAAGTGGCAAAACGACGGCGCGGAGTGGGTCCACTTGGTTGACTTGGACGCCGCCTTCGGCCGTGGCTCCAACGTGGAATTGCTGCGTGAGATGGTGGCAAGCCTGTCTGTCAAGGTTGAGCTCTCGGGCGGAATCCGCGACGATGCGTCCTTGGAAGGTGCCCTCGAATTGGGTGTTGGCCGGGTCAATTTGGGCACTGCTGCGCTGGAAAACCCCGAATGGACCGCCAAGGTGATTGAGCGCTTTGGTGAGAAGATCGCCGTCGGACTTGATGTCCGGGGCACCACCTTGGCTGGCCGTGGCTGGACCAAGGAAGGCGGGGATATCTGGGAGGTTCTTGCACGTTTGGAGGACGCTGGCTGTGCCCGTTACGTGGTCACCGACGTCACCAAGGATGGTACGCTGCGCGGCCCTAACGTGGAATTGCTGCGTGAAATGTGTTCCCGCACGTCCAAGCCCGTTGTCGCCTCCGGTGGCATCTCCAGCTTGGAAGATCTGCGCGTACTGCGCGAGCTGGTGGGGGTAGGAGTGGAGGGCGCCATCATTGGCAAGGCCCTGTACTCTGGCCAGTTCACGCTGCCGCAGGCCCTTGACGTTGCAGGCCGCCGCTAAACGATGACACAGATGCCCAAGAAGGAACTGCCCGGCCACATTGCCGCGGCCTTGGCCGGTGCCGGTGGGTCTACCGATTCGGCCGGGCAGCCTTGGGCGGGGCGGAACCTTCCGTCCCACGAGCAGTACCATAACTTTGAGACGGACGACGGCGCTGCAGACTCCGGCTACACCGCGGCCTTGGAGAAACTTCTCACGGGTGAGTGCACGGAGGCGGATGTTGTGGCTGCACTTGCCACCGCCCGCGTCTTCATCCCGATCGTGGCTCAACTTGCGGAGCAAACCGTGGGAGAGAACGGGCTGGTCTCCGATAAGGAATCCGATATGGCTTTGGTGACCTTGCAAGGGCCGGATGGGCGCCGGGCGCTGCCCGCCTTTACTCATGCACTTGCACTGTCCCAGTGGTATCCACAGGCCCGCCCTGTTGCTGTGTATGCGGCCAGGGCGGCTCTTTCGGCCGTGGCTGAAGAAGCACAACTGTTGGTTTTGGATCCCGGTTCGCAGCGACCCTTTGTGGTGCGCAGGCCGGCCATGTGGGCCTTGGCGCAGCAGCAGGAATGGGTGCCAAGCTATTGTGATGATGCCGTCAGCCGTATTCTGGCGGACTCGGCGCACGCCCTAGGGCATCCATCCGTGGTAAGCATTTCCGCAACGCCAGGGCAGGGCATACAATCCCATTGGGACACAAAAATCGAACCGTCTGGACGGTTGGCGGCCGGTGGCGGAACGGGCCCGGAATTGTGTGTCACACTGACCCTCTTGCCCGGGCTGGATCAGTCCGCTGTCAATGGGGTGCTCGCAGCTCTTCAAGAGTCTTGGGCGGCGAACGAGTACTTTGCCTACGCTGTTGATTCGATACAGATTCGGCTTCAGCATCCCCCCACCCCGCAGGACCCCATCGCAATGTAGCACAGACGCTCTTTTGTGATCATCATGAAAGAGAGTGCCCCGTGAACTTTGCCGCGTACCGTGAAATCCTGGCGGTTGGACCCGTGCGCAGACTGCTGATCATAGCCATGTTTGCGCGCATCCCGCATGCGGCTGCCGGCGTTCTCCTGACACTGCACGTTGTTGAAACCATGAAGCTCAGCTATGCCTCTGCTGGGCTGGTTGCCGCCGCCATCACGATCGGCATGGCCTTCGGCGCCCCGTGGCGTGGGCGGCTCGTTGACATTCATGGACTGCGCAGAGCTCTAGTTCCCTCAGTGATAGCCGAGGTTGCCGTCTGGAGCGTGGCGCCGCTCTTGAGTTTTCAATTCCTTGTGGTGGCAGCATTCATCGGTGGAATCTTCGCCGTACCCATCTTCTCCGTGGTCCGTCAAGCGCTGAGCGTGATGGTGCCTCAGGCGCAACGGCGTACCGCGTATGCCTTGGACTCCATGGGGGCCGAAATCACGTTCATGATTGGTCCGGCTGCGGGCGTTTTGTTGGCCACCACCATTCACACTGTGGTTGGTCTGGTCATCATTGGGCTCACGGCGTCCATGGCCGGGGTGTTCTTGATGATCTTCAACCCACCCACCAGAACCGGGCAAAAGGGATCCTTCGTAGCCGTTGGCAGCGCCGAGGTGGCGCCCATCGATGCCGTTGAGGACCGCCCAGCCCCCGACCTTGCAGATAAGAACATCCTACTCAGGATGTGGGGCGGTACACGGCACAACCTGCGCTGGGTCAACATTGCTGTGCTTGCCATTTTGGGGACATCATTGGGAGCCGGGCTGGTCCTGGCCGGCACCAATGTGGGCATGGTGGCCATCATGCGGGAAAACGATGTTGTAGGAGATTTGGGTATTGTTTTCCTCTTCTGGTGCGGTGCCTCGATCGTTGGTGGCATTCTCTACGGAGCCCTCAAACGCTCCATTAACCCCTTGTGGCTGCTGATGGCCATGGCACTGCTGATCATCCCGATGGGATTTGCCACCGATGCGTGGACACTGGGCCTGCTCTCTATTCTTCCGGGCCTGCTCTGCGCGCCAGTCCTGACCTCAAGCGCTGAACATATTGCTGACCTGGTATCGGAACGCCGGCGCGGTGAAGCCATGGGCTGGTATGGATCCTCGATGACTATTGGCAGCGCCATGGGCTCACCCTTTGCAGGAGCCATGATTGATCGCATTGGCCCTTGGGCTGGCTTCGCCATCATTGGAGCCATCTGTGGCACGTTGGCAATCATTGGCCTGATCGCCATGTCGGTGTGGAACCGCCGCCGCAATGCTGCACTTGCAAAGAGTGCAACATCAAAGCTCGGGGCCGAGTTGGACCCGGATGAGTTCCTGGGCCAACCAGATCCGGTCTAAAGGGAGTTTAGAGACAAAAGAGAGTGCAGTTGGTGGACCAGAATGGTTTCGGTCCACCAACTGCACTCTCTTTTTCAAGTGCCCGGCCGGGTTTATCTAGAACCCTGAGCTAGGAACTAGTTGACTGCTCCGGTGAATTTCTCGCCGGGCCCCTTGCCTGGTGCATCAGGGAACTCGGAAGCTTCACGGAAGGCGAGCTGCAAGGAGCGCAGGCCATCGCGCAACGGGCCAGCATGCTGGCTGCCAATCTCGGGGGCCGCGGCCGTGACGAAGCCGGCGAGGGCCGTAATGAGCTTGCGGGCTTCATCCAGATCCTTCAGCTCTTCCGCGTCCGGTCCCGCTGCCAGGCCGCACTTGACTGCTGCCGCGCTCATGAGGTGAACGGCCGCGGTTGTTATGACCTCAATGGCCGGAACTTCGGCGATGTCACGCACCACCGAAGCTGCCTGGCTGTCCGTCAGGGACTCCTCCGCGGCCGCCTGAAAAGTGTTGCGTGACTCTGAATTATTATCTTGGGTACTCATACTGCTAAGCTTGTCATAGACCGACTCGATGCTGTTATTTAGAGTGTGTCCAAAAGACGAAAGTCACAGGATACGCCAAGGTAATGGCACAGAGTTTGCAAGTGGAGTCCTCTCCCACCTTTCGACCCTTCCAAGGCGTTGTCTGGTTCAGGTTGGCGCTTTCCCTTACTGGGGAGCCAGCACAGTCCGTTCGCGGAAAGTGTGTGCCAATTTTTCGAGGCCTCCATTGCATCAGCAAATTGGAGGCCTTCTTCGTTGCTGATGGTACTCACCTTTTTATGCAACAGGAGCGTCACATTAGCGAGCCACGAATCAATGATCGAATCCGCGTCCCTGAGGTGCGGTTGGTTGGGCCAGCAGGCGAACAAGTTGGAGTTGTCCGCATTGAGGATGCCCTTCGTTTAGCAGCTGAGTCTGACTTGGATCTGGTTGAGGTAGCACCGACGGCCAAGCCGCCGGTGTGCAAACTGATGGACTTCGGCAAGTACAAGTACGAAGCCGCAGTCAAGGCTCGTGAAGCCCGCAAGAACCAGACCAACACCGTTTTGAAGGAAATCCGTTTCCGTCTCAAAATCGACAAGCACGACTACGAGACCAAGCGTGGACACGCCCTCCGCTTCCTCGGTGCTGGCGACAAGGTCAAGGCCATGATTCAGTTCCGTGGCCGTGAGCAGCAGCGTCCCGACATGGGCATCCGCCTCCTGCAGAAGTTTGCCGAAGACGTTGCCGAGGTTGGCGTGGTTGAATCAAGCCCCCGCATTGACGGACGCAACATGGTCATGGTTATTGGCCCGCTGAAGAATAAGGCTGAAGCTAAGGCTGAGGCTCGTCGCAATCAGCAGCGTGCAGATGCCAAGGCCCACAACGAGGCAGTTGCCAATGGCACGGCCCGCGTTGATGTGGACCGCGATAACAAGGCGCCCATGACCCAATCATTGGCTGACTTGCTTCCCGACGGCCTGCACCTGGGCGAAGACGCACCGGCTCCAGTCGCCGTCGAGACCGTTGAAGAGGTAGTCGTTGAGGCTCCCGTAGCGGCGCAGGCTCCGGCTCCCGAAGCAGCCCCGGCTAAGGAGGTTCCGGCAGAAAAGTCGGCCCCCGCCGCCGTCGTACCTGCCAAGTCCCCGGAAGCGAAGGCAGCTCCCAAGGCTGCTGCTCCTAAGGCTGCAGCTCCCAAGGCTGCCGCGACTAAGTCTGTTGCACCCAAGGCTCCCGTAGCAACAAAGCCTGCCGCAGCCGCCAAGCCGGTTGCAGCTCCCAAGCCCGTGGCCGCAAAGCCCATCCCCATGCCCAAGCCCATGGCCAAGCCTGTTGTTGCGAAGCCCGCAGCCAAGCCTGCCGCCAAGGCTGGTGCAAAATCGGCTGCCAAGCCTGCCTCTGCAAAGAGCACCCCGGCAGCCGAAACCCCCAGCTCAGCTGAATAAGGTTCGCACCTTTTCAGCGGTGAATACACCCACACAGTGACCCAACCGGTCGCTGCAAGAGAACCACAGGCAGCGCCGGTGGATACGTAAGGAGACAGGTCCTCATGCCTAAAATGAAGACACATAGTGGTGCTAAGAAGCGTTTCAAGCTCACCGGTTCCGGTAAGCTTCAGCGCCAGCAGGCTAACCGCCGCCACTACCTGGAGCACAAGCCTTCCAGCTTGAAGCGTCGTCTGAAGGGTGACCTCACGGTTGCCAAGGCAGATGTTCGCAACATCAAGAAGATGCTCGGCATCTAATTTCGCAAGTCAATCGGTGTGATTCCCTTCCGGGATGACTCACTATTCATCAAAGCCTTCCCTGGCATGATTGGCTTGGGATCTTTAAAATTTGAAGGAGTACGCACGTGGCACGTGTGAAGAGGGCTGTAAACGCCCACAAAAAGCGTCGGGTTATTCTTGAGCGCGCAAAGGGTTACCGCGGACAGCGTTCACGCCTTTACCGTAAGGCCAAAGAGCAGCTGCTGCACTCGTTTGTGTACAGCTACGGTGACCGCCGCAAGCGCAAGGGTGACTTCCGTCGCCTCTGGATCCAGCGTATCAACGCTGCATCACGCGCCAACGGCCTGACCTACAACCGTTTGATCCAGGGCCTGAAGGCTGCGCAGATCGAGGTTGACCGCCGCATGCTGGCCGACCTGGCCGTCAACGACGCCGGTGCTTTCGCCGCGCTGGTTGGCTTGGCCAAGGCTGCACTGCCTGCCGACACCTCAGCACCGGTAGCAAAGTAGTTCTAGCTTTCAACAGGAACCCTTGAGTTCCTTGTTCATGGCAAGTGACTGCTAAAGTCCTAACCATGAATGAACCCGGGCGCCCACCAGCAGATGCAATGACCAACCCTCGAGCAGATCGAGTGAGGGACGTTGCCAAACTGGTTGGGCGCTCGGGCCGTTTAAAGCGGCGCCAGTTCTTCGCTGAGGGTCCACAAGCCGTACGTGAAGCCCTACGGGCACACCGCGAGTGCCTGGCCGCTGGCGGTACACCCGTGGTGGAGGCCCTCTACGCAACTGTGGAATGCTTGAAAAAATTCCCAGAGATCATGGAGTCCGCCTCCGCGCCAGGGTCTCGCCTTCAGGTGCGGATTGCCAGCGACATGGTCCTGGCGGCCATGACGGACACCGTAACACCTCAGGGTGTTGTGGCCGTCTGCAATTTCGTTGACGTACCACTTGAAGAAGTCCTCGCCGCCAAGCCCAAACTCATCGCCATGCTGTGCCGCGTGCAGGACCCTGGTAATGCTGGCACTGTCCTGCGTGCCGCGGATGCCGCTGGTGCGGACGCCGTCATTTTCTCCTCGTCCAGTGTGGATATTTACAACCCCAAGGCTGTGCGCTCCACTGCCGGTTCGCTGTTCCACCTGCCTGTGGTGCTTGGTGCCGACGTGGCCCAGGTTGTGGCAGCGGCCAAGGCGGCCGGTGTAGGCATTCTGGCAGCGGATGGCTACGGGCAGCTCAATTTGGACCTCTTGCAGGATGAGAGTGCCGCCCGGTCCTTTGACCAAGAGATTCCCGATTCCCTGTATGACCTGGCGGAGCCCACTATGTGGCTCTTCGGCAACGAAGCCCAAGGCCTGGCGGGGGAAGAGAAGGCTCTGGCCGATCATCGGGTGGCAGTACCCGTCTACGGCGCCGCAGAATCGCTGAATCTGGGCACCGCAGCAACGGTATGTCTCTACGCTAGCGCGAGGGCCCAACGGCGCCTGGGGTGAGCCCTGGCTTTTTATAGCTGGGGCCAATTGCGGGTGTGGCTAGTGAGCCACGTTTTTGGGGGATCTCTTATCGAGCAGTCCGCTGAAGAGCGCTATGACCAGGCCCAGCACCGCCAGCACGGCACCAACGAGGGCAGGTGCGGTGAATCCCCAGCCCCAGGTGATGACGAGCCCACCAGCGAAGGCTCCCAATGCATTGGCCATATTCAATGCTGAATGGTTCAGCGAGGAAGCCAAGGTGGGGGCGCCGGGGGAGACGTCCAGAAGCCGGGTCTGCAGAGATGGGACAAGCATGGACCCTGAGGCGCCAATGACGAAGATCATCAAAAGTGCCATCCACTGGATATGGACCGTGGCCGCGTAGATCACCAGAATAACGGCGATGAAACCCATCATGACGTAGATGCTGCCCATGACGGACCAGTCGGCCATGCGTCCGCCTATGTAGCTGCCAGCAACCATTCCCAGCCCGTACAGGCCAACAATGACGGGAAGGAAACCGGAGTCAAAGCCGGCCACGTCCGTCATGGTGTTGGCCACGTACGTATAAACGGCGAAGAATCCGCCAAAGCCCACAACTCCCACCAGCAGGGTTAGCCATACCTGTCCGCGGCGCAGTGCGCTGAGTTCCTTGCGCAGGCTTGCATCGGGATGAGCCTTTTGCGCCGGAACCAACAAAGCAATGCACACCATGGTGATGACGCCAATGATTCCAACCAGGATGAACAGCCAGCGCCAACCAAATTGTTGGCCCACAAAGGTAGCCAAGGGCACACCGAGAACGTTCGCTACGGACAAGCCCATCATGACCATGGAGATGGCACGCCCGCGCTTGCCGGGAGCAACCAGTGATGCTGCCAAGACAGCGGCTACACCGAAGAAGGCCCCATGGGGAAGACCCGCAATGAATCGGGTGATGAGCAAAGTGGTGTAATCCTGCGCCATGACGGAGAGCAGATTGCCCACGGTGAAAAGTGCCATCAGGCCCAGAGCCAGTGTTTTTCGCGGCATCTTCGCGCCGATGGCGACCAGCATGGGTGCGCCCACAACTACTCCAAGGGCGTAGGCAGAGATGACGTGTCCGGCTGCTGGCACACTGACGCCCACACCTTCTGCCACGTTGGGCAGCAGGCCCATCATGGCAAATTCGGTGGTGCCGATGCCGAATCCGCCTATGGCCAAGGCCAGAATTGCCCAGGCAATAACGTTGGGGGAAGTGGGTGTGGTGTCACGCCAGGTTTTAAGCAAGGACAAAGACATAGAGACAAACTTTCACAAGGTGGGATCCCGGTTCCGCCGCGGGAAGCGGGAAGCAGGTGCCGGCGCCATAGTGCGCAGCGGCAGGGCCAAGATGATGCTTTGGTCAGTCTAGTTCGCCCTAGACTGAGCTGGTGACTTCAATGAAACAAATCGTAGGCGCCGCCCTCGTGGACTCGCTATCAAATCCCCAACTACTCCTAGCCGCACGCAGGACCGCGCCTCCAGAGTTTGCAGGTATGTGGGAGTTCCCCGGAGGAAAAATTGAGAAAGGTGAGGGCCCAGAAGAAGCTCTTCATCGGGAGCTACGTGAGGAACTGGGCGTTACTGTGACACTAGGCGCTGAAATAGAAGGCTCGACGCCGGATGGCTGGCCCTTGAACTCGGGCGCAGCCATGCGTGTCTGGCTCGCTGAGTCAATGGAGGGCACCCCCGAACCGCTGGAAGACCATGACGCACTGGTGTGGGTGGATCTGGGAGGGCAGGAGATCTTGGAGTTGCCATGGATTCCTGCCGATCTGCCCATTGTGCATGCCTTGATCGAGTACACGTCCTGAGAACAATTGTTCTCGTGGGTGTTGAAATATTATTTGGCTGTGCCAGACTGGGTGCTGAAGACCCCAAGGAGGTTGTGCCATGACGAGTGATCAACACGACGAACAAGCCGCCGCAGGTGCCAGCGATGAAACAAAAGAGAAGTTTCGTCAGGCCCTAGAGAATAAGAAGAACCAGCAACACGGCAGCGTGTCTGCTACTGGTGGACCGAAGATCAATGCTTCCCACGGAGCAGCGGCTCACAAGCGCGAATTCCGCCGCAAGAGCGGATAAACCCGCGCCCAGAAACACGGGCGGACAAGGTGAGGTAAGAACATTCGTTCAATCGACTCCGTCCGCTCGTGTTTCTGGGGATCTGCCCGTCATATGCGGGCTTTCACGTGGGCCATGGGTTAGGTTGTTAAGCAAATATCAACCATTCAGGAGTGAAAACGTGACTGAGAATAATTCCCCCACACCGCCCGTCGAGCCGACACCTCCGGGCTACAACGCACCGGAAACACCTACGTCCTACCCCCAGCCCGGCTACGGCCAACCCGCCCAGGAACAGCCGTACCAGCAAGCACCCCAGCCCGGCTACAACCAGCCCGGCTACAACCAGCCAGCTGCGCAGCAGCCGTACCAGCAGGCCCCGCAGCAGAACTACAGTCAGCCGGCTCAGCAGCCGTACCAGCAGGGTGCTGTCGATCCTGCCGGAACCGTGGTGCTTAACTACTGGCTCTCCGTGTTCTTTAGCTGGATTCCTGCTCTGATCTTCTTCCTGACGGAAAAGGGCAAGAACGGCCTTTCCGATGAATACCACAAGGCGAACCTGAACTTTTCGATCCTGCGTGGCATCGCCGGAGTCCTGACCTTCATTCCCTACCTCGGGTTTGTCTTTGGGATTATTGGTCTGGGACTGTTCATCATCCACATCATCGCTGCGGTGGAGGCGCCCAAGAAGTTCCGCAACGGGGAAGTTTACAAGTTCCCGTTCAACGTCCAGATCATCAAGTAGGGCGGTAACAAACTGCCCGTGAACTGAGGATGTTCAAAGTGGCACGGGAATTGCGACCCTAGAACAATGTGGGTGCAGGATCGGCAGAGGCGGGGGTCCCTTCGGGGATTCCCGCTTTTTTGCTGCCGCCGCCCTCCCTGGCGTTGGAGTTGCCACGGAAACCGCCCCTGGTGAGTGGCACGGTGGTCTTGTGATCCTTGCCGGTTAGAGCAGGCAGGCTACCGTGCGGATAGCTGGCTTCTTCCTGGCGGGGATCGTGAACAAAGCCTTGGGTGCCAAAGCCGTGGCGTGCCTTGGCCTCATTGACCCTCGATGCCAGCCACTGCCGGTACTCCTTGGGCGCATAGGCGCCGGAACCGTAGAGCCGCCGGTACCGGCCCACCAAGGAAGGGTGCTCGCGGGCCAGCCACCCCATGAACCATTCCCGCGTTCCCGGGCGCAAATAGAGGGCTCCGGCGCTGACTCCCGTTGCCCCTGCGTGGGCCAGGCTGGCAATAAGTGCATCCAAGGCGTCCTCGGAGTCGGTCAGCCAGGGCAAGATCGGCATGGCCATGACCCCGCAGGGCAGGCCGGCATCTCGCAGCTTGCTAATCAGGGACAGCCGAGCCTTGGGGGAGGGCGTGCCTGGTTCAAGTGTCTGAGCCAGTTCCTCATCCAGCAAAGCCAGCGAGATGCCCATACCCACGCTGACGTCGCGTCCTGCTGCGCGCAACAAGGGCAGATCGCGCGCTAACAGCGTGCCTTTGGTAAGAATGGAAAACGGGGTGCCGGAGTCGGCGAGGGCACCAATGATGCCAGGCATGAGCTTGTACCGTCCTTCCGCCCGCTGGTAGGGATCGGTGTTGGTGCCAAGGGCCACATGGTGGTGCTGCCAGGAAGGCTTGAACAGTTCCTTGCGAAGCACATCCGCAACATTGACCTTCACCACCACTTGGGAGTCAAAGTCCGTGCCGGCATCGAAGTCCAGATACGTGTGGCTCTTGCGGGCAAAACAATAAACACAGGCGTGGGAGCATCCCCGGTATGGATTGACAGTCCATTCAAAGGGCATGGTGGAACTGGGAGGAACCTTGTTCAGGGCCGTTTTAGAAAGCACCTCATGGAAGGTGATGCCAGCAAATTCCGGGGTGGCAACGCTTTGGATTAGCCCGGCCATCGGCAGCAGAGGTGCTTGAAATCCGGGCGGCTTCACCTGCTCAGCTGTTCCCGGAATGGACTGAAAGGACGCAAATAAGGGTTCATTGAGTTGTTGAGCCGTCCACCGCATATAGAAATTAGAACATATATTCTAATTTGATTCAATGGGCGAAAAGCTTGAATTTAGTTACCCGCAGGTAGGTATGTGGCGTAAATCACTTATTGTGGGGATAGGGTGGAGCCATGGGGCAAGGAAGCCCCGCCCACTAGGCGCGGAGCAGCGGTCATGGCCGGTTCTTTCGCTGCTCGGTAGTCCGGAACCAAGGAGCCTTCATGACGAACCTAGCCACCATTGTTGGGGCATCTGCTCAGCGAAACCCAGCCGGAGTTGCCATCAAGATGGACGATATTGAGCTCACCTTCGCTGCTTTGGAAGTTCTCAGCTCCAAGGTTGCCGGGCTGTTGGCTGCACGTGGGGTCAAACCGGGTGACAGGGTGGCCTTAATAGCGCCCAACATTCCCCAGATGCCTCCCATCTACTTCGGAATCCTGCGGTACGGGGCCATTGTGGTGCCACTAAATCCGCTGCTGAAGTCCCGCGAGGTGGCCTACCACCTGAAGGACTCCGGGGCCACCTTGGCCTTCGCGTGGGATGGTGTGATGGCGGAAGTGGTGCCGGGGGCGCAGGAATCCGGTACGGAGGTCATTGCCGTCGACGCCGATTTTATGGCGTTACTGGCCGGGGCTGAGCCGATCCCTGAGGTGGCCCTTGCACAGAAGGACGACACCGCTGTAATCCTCTACACCTCCGGCACCACGGGCCGGCCCAAGGGTGCGGAGCTGACACACGAGAATCTGCGCAGTAACGCTGAGGTCTCCGTCAGCCTCTTCAACAGCCAGCCCGGTGATGTCATCTTCGGCGGCCTGCCCTTCTTCCACATCTTCGGGCAGACGTGCGCCCTGAACTCGGCTGTGATGGCAGGTGCCACCGTGACCATCTTGCCCAGGTTCGATCCTCTCAAGGCGTTGGAGATCATTCAGCGCGACAAGGTGACCATTTTTGAAGGCGTCCCCACCATGTACATCGCGCTACTGCGTGCCCCTGGCCGGGAAAATTATGACCTCTCCACCCTGCGCCTTGCCGCATCAGGGGGCTCACCCTTGCCGCTGGAGGTGCTTCATGAATTCGAGACGGTCTTTGGGGCCACCATGCTAGAAGGCTACGGACTCTCGGAGACTTCTCCCGTGGTCACCTTCAACCAGCTCGACGGGATCCGCAAGCCAGGCTCTATTGGTCAGCCGGTTGCCGGTGCGCAATTGCGGGTACTTGACGATGCTGGCAACGATGTCGAGCCCGGTGCCGTGGGTGAAATTGCTGTGGCCGGGCCCTATGTCATGAAGGGGTATTGGAATAACCCCGAGGCGACGGCCCAGGCTATCCCTGACGGCTGGTTCCGCACGGGTGACTTAGGCCGGATGGATGAGGATGGCGTGTACTTCATTGTTGATCGCAAGAAGGACATGATCCTCCGTGGTGGCTACAACATCTACCCGCGTGAAATTGAAGAGGTCCTCTACGAACACCCCGCAGTGGCCGAGGCTGCCGTAGTGGGAATGCCCGACGACGTCCACGGCGAGGAAGTCTGTGCCGCGGTGTCGCTGAAGCCCGGAGCTGTTGGCGCCGAGGATCCAGAGGCCCTCGCAGCCGAGATTGTGGAGTTCGTCAAGGCCAGGGTGGCCGCCTACAAGTTCCCGCGCAGGGTCATCATCATGGATACCCTGCCTAAAGGGCCCACGGGCAAGATCCTCAAACGCGAAATCAGTGTTTCCTAACATGCGAAGCCGCTGATTGACGGTTGTGTGCCGCTGATTGAGCTTGCCGAGATCTTGGTTTCGGCAGGCTCAATCAGCGGGGAACAGACTTAGTTCAGTTCCCAGGTGACCTGCACTGAGAGAGAGAGGCTGCTTTGCCCCGGCTCAATGGGCATCGAGGCATCGGCGGACATAAGCGCCCGGGCCATCATGGGCCGGGGGGCGCTATCGCGCACCGAACCCTCAATGACTTCCGTGACGGCACCTAGCGAGCGTCCAGCCAGGCCCGCATAGTTCTCAGCCGCCCGGACTGCATCCGCCCATGCGGCTGCTCGAGCGGTGTCCTGAGCGGCTGCCGGATTCGACAGGACTGGGGTGAGCCCGTTGAGGCGGACATTGTTGTTACCGGTATCAACCACCGCAGCAATAACCTCGCCGGGACTCTGGTCATAACGCAGTGCCACTGTGAGCGTGCTTGAGACCGTGTAGCCGGTCACGATGGTTCCGGTGCCATCCTCCCAACGGGTATTGGCCGCAACGTTGAGGGAGGAGGAGCTGATGGCCTCGCGGGCCACTGTGAGGGCTTGCAGTTTGGTGTTGACAGCCGTCATGGCCTCGCCAGCATGGGAGTATGCTGCACGCACGGTGGGGGCGGAAGCTTCAATACCGATGTTGATGTTGAACTGGTCCGGTGCAGCATGGGCCGAACCATGGCCCGTGACGGTAATGCAGTGGAAGGAATCTGTCATGGTCGGTTCTCTTTCGGTGGTGTACTGCGGCGGTGGGGGCGGGAGGGTCTCTTGAGGCGGTTGAAAATTATTGGCATCCGGGCAATCGTGGGCAGTTCGCGGTAGCCGCCCAGTGCCAACCCGGCATTGCGCTCAAAGAAGTTCCTGCTGCCGGGGTCTCCCGTGCGCCACCACGACCAGGCTGCGCAGGAAAAATAGAGCGGTAAAAACGGCAGGCCTAAACACCAGGCGTACTGGGTGGCATGGCCGGCTTCGTGGTCGAGCAGATCGGGGCGGGAATCAATGAAGGCACGGTCTGCGCGGTAGAAGATGACGTTGCCCACTGTGAACGCCCCGGCCAGCGGCAGCCTCGGGGTGTAGTTGGTGCCAAGGATCAGCCCGTGCGGGCCGGGCTCTACCGGGGTCCGGCTCAGCGTCGCCAGCAGCAAACCGGCTGCCGTGGACAGGTTCACGGCATTGGCAAGCGCCCGCAGTCGTTCAGCGCGGGTTACCGTGGTGACAGGAGTCAGCGGGCCCACCGTGTTCACGGGGCGGCTTCCGGGGAGGGTACGCTGCGTGATTCGGAAACTGTGAGCGCCTGCAACGCCTTGGCCGTGTCTGGCTTGGTGTGTTCGCACGAGTCAAGGGGCCACTGGATGTTGACGGCCTGGCCCTCGGCGTTGACCAACCAGATCGCAGGCGGAAGCTCTGCGTAGTCCAGGCAGCTGACCGGCCCGCCGCGCTCGCTAGGCTGCGCCAGTGCCGCAAGCAGAGGCGCAAAGTCGCCGCTGAGGTGATCCTCCTCCACCACGCCGCTAATGGGGTCGGACGTACAGCGGACCACGCCAACCGTGGTGAAGCCCTCCGGGATGCTGCCCTTGTGCAGCGATGACGGCGACGCTGCTTCCGGCTCCCACCACCCCGCCGTGGAGCAGTCCACGGCTGGCTGAATCGCAGCAGGTTCCGGGGTGTACTCGAGGGGGGAGGCCCCTACGGCGGAGCACCCGCCCAACACCAGAGCAAAGAACCCCAGCGCGAGGCAGCCCGGCGCAAGGCAGGTCAACGGCGCACGGCGGGAGGCCGGCGTCGTACTTCTGCACAGAGGGATGCCCATGGCGCCAGCGTAGCAAGCGGGGAGGGAGAAAGGGCGAGAAAGTTCTAACGAGTTGGATTCAAAACAGGGCTGCCCCGTCAACTAGACTGGTACGGGCGGGATGAGCCACCCCGCCGGTTACTCGCACACAAGCTTAGGTAAAAACTGTAGATGTCGAAGATGCCCCACGAGACGGCTGAGATGCCCGAACCAACCACAGAGACCATTGCGGTCCCGGACCCGCTGGACGAAGCCGCCATTGGCACAGCCGTCGAGAACGCGCTCGGCGCCATTGCTGCCGCCGCGACGCTAGATGAGTTGAAGACCGCACGGCTGGCGCACACCGGTGAGAAATCACCGCTGAGCCTGGCCAACCGTGAAATTGGCGGGCTCGCCAAGGAATTCAAGGCCGCCGCCGGCAAGCTCATGGGCGGATCGCGTGGACGTGTTGCCAAGGCGCTCGCAGCCCGCACCGAGGTGCTCGAGGCCGAGGACGCCGCCCGGATCCTCCTCGAGGAAACCGTTGATGTGACGGCTGCCCCGCGCCGCCGCCGCGCTGGTGCCCGCCACCCGCTCTCCACCCTCCAGGACCGCGTCTGCGACATCTTCGTGGGCATGGGCTGGGAAATTGCCGAAGGCCCGGAGCTGGAGTCGGAATGGTTCAACTTTGACGCCCTGAACTTCGCCCCGGACCACCCGGCCCGCGAAATGCAGGACACCTTCTTCGTGGAACCTCCCGAAGCCCACCTGCTGCTGCGCACCCACACCTCACCGGTGCAGGTCCGTTCCATGCTTGAGCGTGAACTGCCCGTATACGTGCTGTGCCCCGGCAAGGTGTTCCGCACCGATGAACTCGACGCCACGCACACCCCCGTGTTCCACCAGTTCGAGGGCTTGGCCATCGATAAGGACCTGTCCATGGCAGATCTGGTGGGCACGCTGGAGCACTTCACCCGGCAGATGTTCGGCGACGAGGCAAAGGTGCGCATCCGTCCCAACTTCTTCCCCTTCACCGAGCCCTCCGCGGAGCTGGACATCTGGCACCCGGGCGCCAAGGGTGGCCCGCGCTGGATCGAATGGGGCGGCTGCGGCATGGTCAACCCGAACGTGCTCCGCGCGGCCGGCATTGACCCGGACGAATATTCAGGATTTGCCTTCGGCATGGGCATCGAACGGGCGTTGATGTTCCGCAACGAAGTGTCCGATATGCACGACATGATCGAGGGCGACGTACGATTCAGCGAACACTTTGGGATGGAGATCTAAGACAAGTGCGAATTCCACTGACTTGGCTGCGCGAGTATGCGCAGGTGCCGGCAACAGCAACTGCCGAAGACGTCATGACCGACCTTGTCAAGGTTGGCTTTGAAGAAGAGGACGTGCACCGTCCCCTGGATGAAATCAGCGGCCCCATTGTGGTGGGCCAGGTTCTATCCAAGGAGCCCGAGGCGCAGTCCAACGGCAAAACCATCAACTGGTGCTCCGTCCGTGTGGTACCCGAAGGTACCGCCCAGACCCTGGACATTGAGGGCATCGACCCCTCCGGTGTGCAAGGCATTGTGTGCGGTGCACACAACTTCGAGGTGGGGGACAAGGTTGTGGTGACCCTGCCCGGCGCCGTGCTGCCCGGAGACTTCCGCATCTCCCCGCGCAAGACCTACGGCCACGTCTCGGCCGGGATGATCGCCTCCGTGCGTGAGCTCGGCATTGGTGATGACCATGACGGGATCCTGGTGCTCTCCACCTTGGGTCTTGACCCGGAACTGGGCACTGACGCATTGGCTCTGCTGGGTCTGGATGACGAAGCCGCCGAAATCAACGTCACCCCGGACCGTGGCTACGCGTTCAGCATCCGCGGCGTGGCCCGTGAATACGCGCACGCCACGGACAGTGTGTTCACGGACCCGGCATCGCTGGTTTCCGTGAGCCCCGCCACCGGTGACGGACACGGGGTTGTCCTTGCCGATCAGGCCCCCATCTACGGCAAGGACGGCTGCGACCGCTTTGTGGCCCGCACCGTGAGCGGCATCAATGCTTCAGCGCCGGTTCCGACCTGGATGTCCTCACGCCTGCGCCTGGCCGGGATCCGCTCCATCTCCTTGGCCGTGGACATCTCCAACTTCGTCATGCTCGAGCTGGGCCAGCCGTTGCACTTCTACGACGCCGACAAACTCGCCGGTGACATTGTGGTGCGCCGTGCCGCCGCTGGAGAAACCCTGAAAACCCTCGACGGGAAGGTCCGCAAGCTCGATACCGAGGACCTCCTGATCACTGATTCCTCTGGCCCCATCGGCATTGCCGGGGTCATGGGCGGGGCCTCCACCGAGGTCACCTCCGCCACCGTGAACGTGCTTGTTGAGGCTGCACACTTCGAAGAAATCACGATTGCCCGCTCGCGCCGCCGCCACAAGCTGCCCTCCGAAGCGTCCAAGCGCTTCGAGCGCGGCGTGGACACCCAGATTGCCGACGTCGCAGCCCAGCGCGCCGTGAACCTGCTGGTCGAACTGGCCGGCGGCACGGAGGAAACCACGGCCACCGACGCCGGTTCCGTTGTGCCGGCGCCTCCCGTGTTCCTGCCGTCCGGCTTCACATCGGGCCGCATCGGCATGGAGTTCACCCAGGCCCAAGTCATGGGATCACTGACGGATCTGGGTGCGCGCGTTGAGAAGGTCGACGGCGGGTACTCCGTGACAGCCCCGAGCTGGCGTTATGACTTGGTCACCAAGGAGGACCTGACGGAAGAGGTGGCCCGCCTAGTGGGCTATGACCTCATCCCGTCCACCCTTCCCACGGCACCTCCGGGCCGCGGCTACTCACGCGCCCAGCAGCAGCGCCGCCGCGTGGTCCAGGCCCTGGCCGACTCCGGCCTGACAGAGATTTTGGCCTACCCGTTCGTGTCCAGGGTTTCCAATGACACCTTCGGTGTTGCCGAGGCCGGGGCGCCCCTTGCGGCCATCAAGCTGGCGAACCCGCTGAGCGAGGAGTTCGGCTTCCTGCGCACCTCCGTGCTGCCGGGTCTGATTGAGATTGCCAAGCGTAACCACTCACGCGGCTTCCATGACCTGGCTCTGTTCGAGTCCGGTTTGGTGTTCCTGCCGGGTGCCGAGATGGGTACCGCCTCGATCCCGCCGCTGGGTGCCAAGCCCTCCGACGAGGTCCTTGACGCGCTGTACGACGGCATCCCGTACCAGCCGCTCACCATTGCGGCCGTATTCACGGGCAAGGACACCCCGGCAGCCCCGGCCCACACCCCGCGTGCCTGGGACTGGGCTGATGCGATTGACGCGGCCCACCTCGTGGCTGACGTTGTCGGTGTTGATTTGGTGGTCGAGCAGGGCTCGCACCAGGCATTCCATCCGGGACGTGCTGCCGTGCTGAAGCTGCGCAGCGGCGAAGTTGTTGGCCACGCTGGCGAACTGCACCCGAAGCTGCTGGCTGAACTGAACATGCCCGCCCGCTCGGTGGCCATGGAAATCAATGCCGACAAGGTATTTGCCGAAGCTGCGGATGTCATTGTGGCCAAGCCGATCTCCACGTTCCCGCTCGCCACCCAGGACGTTGCTCTTGTGGTTCCTGCGCAGATTCCGGCACAGACTGTGCTCGAAACTCTGCGTGAAGGCGCCGGCGAGCTACTGGAGGATGTGGCCCTGTTCGATGAATACCAAGGCAAGGGCATTCCGGAGGGCCACAAATCGCTGGCCTTCGGTCTGCGTTTCCGTGCCACGGACCGCACCCTGACCGCCGATGAGGCCTCGGCTGCCCGCGCCTCGGCCGTAGAACTGGCCGCAGAACGGTTCGGCGCCACGCAGCGCTAGTCCCCACGGCCTCCCGTAGTCGGCTCGCAAGCGAGCCGACTACGGGCCCCTCGGCCTCGTGGGCCCAGCGTGGGCTCAGCGTGGGCCCATCGTGGGCCCAGCGTGGGCCTAGCGGGGGCGCACACCTGAAGGGCCTTGGCGGGTCTAACCAGCAAGGCTTGGTTGAACCCGCCGGGGCCTCTTGATGTTTGGGTGCTCTTCTAGCGACGTCTTTGGGTGACCTTGCCGTGTCCGGGACAAACCCAGTCAACATCTACTGTCGTCAACTGTTGGCGTGATACCCGCGCCTGTTGACTGTCAGTATTGAGCGCGTGTATGAAGTCCCGCAGCGTGCCGTCAGCGTTGACTCTGGCACTGTCCCCGCACAAAAGCGTCCGTTCCCAGACAAAAGCGAAATGCCCCGGTGTGTGCCCTGGTGTAGGAACTGCCGCAATTGTGGCGGGGAATCCGGGATCCTTATCGATGTACGCGGTGTCCTCAGGGATTTTGGGCCGGAAAAGTGAAGACGTGATGCGCCGCACGAACGTCCCCGCAGGCCGGCGCCCGGTGAGGATGTCGGCGTCGGCCTGACCGATCCACAGCGTCGCTCCCGTCTCTGTTGCTAGTGCCTGAGCTGCGCCGGCATGGTCAAGATCGTAGTGGGTCAAGAGAATGTGTTCCACGGACCCTAGGATGCCAGCGGTTGCCAACTCCGTGATGACGGCCTTGGCCCCGAACCACATACCCGGATCCACCACGGCGTAGCTGTTTTCCAGCGGAATCACGTAACCATTCGCGCCGAATGATCCCTGCAATTGCAGGGCACCACATTTAAGCTCTCTCATAGGAGAACAATTTCATATGTTGGCCATTTTGGCACTGGCTACTTCCGCATTTCTGCTGTTCACATTGTTCTAGTATAATTACTAACATGTTATTCCGTGTCGATGCTTCTTCAGCATTGTCCCTCGCAGATCAGATTGCCATTCAGGTGCGCTCTGGTGTGGTTGATGGATCTTTAGCGCCAGGGGAGCGGCTGCCGCCTGCGCGGGATCTTGGTGCCGCATTGCAGATCAATATGCATACGGTGCTGCGGGCCTATAAAGCGCTCAGGGATGAAGGCGTCATTGAAATGCGCCAAGGCAGGGGAGCCTACGTGCGCCACGACGCCGGCCCCGGACTTGTCCGCCTCACGGAATTGGCACAACAACTAGTAGGAGAAGCTCGCAAGCTGGGAATGTCCCAGCAGGACATTGTGCAATTGATTGGGGGAGTTGCAAAAGCATGACAAAGGTACAGCAAAGGACCAGCGCCACGCGGCGGATCGGTGCAGCCGTTACGGGGGTGCTGCCGCTGGCCGTCGTCGGCATGACGTGGTTCGCATGGCAGGATAAACTACCGGGTGACCTTGCCTCACACTGGTCCGGAACCGGCAGGCCTGATGATTTCATGAGCACCGGGACAGCCTTGACCGTAGGACGGTCGCTGACGGGCCTTCCCGCCATCATTGGACTTGTCGCGGCCTTCATCAGCACCCTACGCCCGGCAGTTTTGCGCGGAATATTGGGATTTGCGGGGATGATCTCGGGCATGGGTGCGGCCACTTGGCTCGTCTCCGCCGGCTTGACCCTGCGCGCCGGCAGCGCCGAAGATGCGGTCCTGGGCTGGTGGTTGGCCGCAGTCATGGGCTCTTTCTTGTTCGGGGCAGTCCCCTATTTCATAGCGCCCAAGCCGAAGTTCACCACCGGAAAATTCGAGCACCGGATGCCGCTGGCGGAGCAGGAAACCGGGGCGTGGTCGCGCACCATCACCTCGAAAATGCTGCTCTGGATGCCCGTTGCACTGCTTGGTCTCACCGGCCTGATCTACATACCCGCCTTGCTGAACGATGAGTTCTCCGCCGTGTGGATTGGTGGCGCCACCATGCTGTTGAGCACAGTCATCGTCGCCATGATCGCCCACTTGCAGGTGACCGTGGACTGGCGCGGGCTGCGCATCGTCTCCACCCTGGGCCGGATCCCGCTCAAGCGCATCCCCCTCGAGAACATTGCCTCCGTCGAGGTCACCGAGATACGCCCCGCCGAATGGGGTGGCTGGGGCTACCGTGTCATGCCCGGCCGCTCGGCGGTCGTCATGGGCGCCGGCCCTGGTCTCATTGTCACCACCACGGCGGATAAGCAGTTCGCCGTCACTGTACCGGACCCTGACAGCGCCGCCAGCTTGTTGCTTGCCCTGCGGGATCGGAAGCACGACGGCGGAGCCCACCCGAGTGCCACCGAACAGCGAGCCTGAAGCTGGGCCAAGCTGACGGGACAATGGGGTGGCCCTGCAGCCGTGTAGCAGCCGTTTCAAGGTGGCGCCACTGTGACGTGACTGACAAGAAACGTTCCGCCGGAGCATGGATTTGTGGACCGCGATGGATAGTCTTACTTCTAGGCTCCGTTGCGTAGCTCCGTTGGGTAGTTCCGGTGACGGAATATTCGGGGCGAGCCTCGCTCCCAACGCTTTGAAAGGGCAGGAACCACGCCATGGCACTCTTTAGCCGCCCGCAACCGGGTACTTTGCCAACCACCTTGAAACTTCTCGTGGCACTCTTGGTCCCCTCGGCCCTTGTCAGCATCCTTGCAGGCCCGTCAGCGGGCATGGGATTTGGCATTGCCATGGGACTCGGCATGGCGGTTTCACCCATTAGTAAACCCCGGCAGACAGTAGTTCTGGTCCTGATCGGAGCCGTCCTTGGTGCGCTTGCCTCCTACGCGGTGGACACCCCCTGGGCCATTGCTGTGCTGCTTTTTGTTGCGGCCATTCTCTCGGCGCTCACCAATCAACGATCAGCCGGGTTGCTCTCGCTGGCGCCCATCCTGGTGATCCTCTTTGGTCCTGGCCCCATCAATCTTGTGTGGTGGCAGGCGGCCGTTTGGATCGTGATCGGAGGCGCCGTTGGTGCACTCATCACCAAGTTACTCAAGTTCCAGGCTCCCGTTCAACCGGTGGCCAGGGCTGTCGCTTGGGAGCACGGGATTGTGGTTGGCCTGCTCTGTGCAGCGGCCATGTACTGGACATTGTCCAATAACATTCCCCACGGCTACTGGATCGCTGTCACCGTACTGATGGCTCTGCGTCCGCTACCAAACCAGCGCCGTGACACCCTGAACGGGCGAATTCTGGGAACCCTGCTGGGAGCTGTTTTTGCGCTGCTGGTGGTCATCTTCCTGCCGCTCTGGGCCGGGGTCATTGTGGCTGTGCTCTGCCTGTTCGTCATGGTTTGGTACACCATGGGCGGGGCCTACTTGATGCAGACCCTGGCACTGACGCCCATGCTGCTCATTTTCGCTTCCCTCGGTGATGCGCAGCGGGGCGTGGAACTCACCCTTGAGCGGGTGATGTACACGGTGGTCGGTTTTGTGGTTGCCGTGCTGATTGCCCTGTTGCTGCGACGGTGGGAATCCCGCCGGGAGGAACGTCAGGCCGGCATGGTCTGACGTTCCTCGCGAGGTCCTAGGGAGTGGCCCAATACGCCCGGTGGGGCAGTGATTAAGGCTCCAAGATGACCTTGCCGGTGGTGAGCCGGCCCTGCAACGCCGTGTGCGAGGCGCCAGCCTCGGCCAGCGGGAAGCGGGCGCCGATCCGGGCCACAAGTTTCCCTGAAGCGGCTGCATTGAAAACCTCTGTGGAACGCCACAGCCGCTCCTGTGCGTTGAGCAGGTAATCGCCCAGCTTGGGCCGGACCACCGTCAGGGAGCCGCCGGCATTTAGTCGCTGCAAATCAAAGGCCGGCACCTGCCCGGACGCGCCGCCAAACAACACCAGCGTCCCCCGGGTGCGCAGCGACGCAAGGGAACCGTCGAAGGTGTCTTTCCCAACGCCGTCGTACACCACGTCCACGCCCACACCATCGGTAAGCTCACGCACCTTAGCGGCGAAATCGTCGTAGCCCAGCACCTCGTCGGCGCCGGCCACGCGGGAAAGCTCTTCCTTCTCCTCCGTGGACACCGTGGTGATGACGCGAGCGCCACGGTCCTTCAAAAGCTGGGTCAGCAACAAGCCCACTCCGCCGGCGCCGGCATGCAGCAGGACGGTCTCGCCAGGTTCCACATGGTAGGTGGAATTCATCAGGTAATGTGCCGTCATGCCTTGCAGGGGGAGTGCCGCGGCAACGTCCAGGGGCACGCTGGAGGGTACTGGCAAGCTCACCTCGGCCGGGAAGATCGCATACTCGGCGTAACAGCCGCTCCCTTCAGCCGTGGCAACGCGGTCGCCAACTTCATAGGATCTGACGCCGGGCCCAACGGCAACTACCGTGCCAGCGGCCTCGGCTCCCGGGGTGAAAGGGAACGGGACGGGATAGATGCCTTCGCGCTGGTAACTCTCAATGAAGTTCACGCCCACGGCGGCAATCTTGACCAAAAGCTCACCCGGGCCGGGAACGGGCATGGGCACTGCCGCGAGTTGCAAAACCTCGGGACCACCCGGGGCTTTGGCGAGAATTGCCTGGCACTGATCTGTCATGGTGAACTCCACATCATTGGTTCCGGTACAAAATTTTCGGGCATGCCCTTCAGATCATCATAGGACGGACCGAGGTGCAAAAAATGAAAGCCATGCATAAATATCGGTAACACTGAATATTTCTGCTGTATAGTCGACGTATGACAATCTCAGTAGCAGTCTCCGGTGCCAGCGGATATGCCGGGGGAGAGGTCTTGCGCCTTCTGGCCAGCCACCCGAACGTAACCATCGGCGCCATCACGGCCCACAGCAACGCTGGAGAGCGCCTCGGTGCTCTGGCGCCGAATCTGCATGCCTTGGCGGACCGAGTCCTGGTGGATACCACCGTGGAGAACCTTTCCGGGCACGACGTCGTTTTCCTGGCACTGCCGCACGGCGCATCCGCGGCTATTGCAGCCCAGCTCTCACCGGACACTTTGGTGATTGACGCCGGCGCCGATCACCGTCTGGAGGATTCCACCGCGTGGGAAAAGTTCTACGGTTCCGAACACGCCGGCACGTGGCCCTACGGCTTACCTGAACTGCCCGGACACCGGGAACGACTCAAGGGCGCCAAGCGCATCGCCGTCCCTGGGTGCTACCCCACCAGTTCGCTGCTGGCCCTCATGCCCGGCTTCGCCGCTGGCGCTCTGATGCCTGATGATGTGGTGATTGTTGCAGCCTCAGGCACCTCCGGGGCGGGCAAAGCCGCCAAGGTCAATCTGATTGGCTCCGAGGTCATGGGGTCCATGAGTCCCTACGGCGTGGGTGGACTGCACCGCCACACCCCGGAAATTGAGCAGGGCCTCTCCAACGCTTCAGGACTGGATGTGCAGGTTTCCTTCACACCCACCCTGGCGCCCATGAGCCGCGGCATCCTCACCACGGCCACGGCGAAGGTGTCCGCCGAATTTGCTGCGCTGGAAAACCCCGAAGCGGTGTTGCGGGAAATCTGGGAAAAGGCCTACGCGGACGAGCCTTTTGTCCATGTTTTGCCGGCAGGCCAGTGGCCCGCCACCAAGTCCGTGCAGGGCTCCAACTACGCAGCCATTCAAATCGCCTACGATTCCCACGTGAACCGTGTGGTTGTGTGCGCCGCCATCGATAACCTCACCAAGGGCACCGCTGGCGGAGCTGTCCAATCCATGAATATTGCCCTCGGCCTGCCCGAGACAACAGGCTTGACCTTCCAAGGAGTAGCACCATGAGTGTGACAACCCCGCTAGGCTTCCGTGCTTCAGGCGTCACTGCCGGGCTGAAGGTATCCGGCAAACCGGATCTGGCCCTCGTTATTAACGATGGCCCCGAACACGCGGCCGCCGCCGTGTTCACCAGCAACCGTGTGGCTGCTGCGCCCATCCACTGGTCCCGCCAGGTCCTCAGCGATGGCCGCGTTGACGCGGTTGTGCTGAACTCCGGTGGAGCCAATGCCTGCACCGGTCCCGAGGGCTTCCAAAACACGCACGCCACAGCCGAGAAGGTTGCGGCCGTGCTGGGACTCTCTGCCACGGATATTGCCGTGGCCTCCACGGGCCTGATTGGCGAGCAGCTGCCCATGGAAAAAATACTCCCCGGTGTTGAGGCTGCCGCCGCTGCCCTGACGGAGCACGGCGGAGCTGATGCAGCAACCGCGATCATGACCACCGACACCGTAAACAAGCAGGCGTCCTGGACCTCCGCGGCCAATGCTGAAGGTGTGAGCTACAGCATTGGTGGCATGGCCAAGGGTGCCGGCATGCTGGCTCCCGGTCTGGCCACCATGCTCGTGGTCATCACCACAGACGCCGTGGTGGAAGCTGAAGGCCTGGACGCGGCACTGCACGACGCCGTCCGCGTCACCTTCAACCGGGCCGACTCCGACGGATGCATGTCCACCAACGACACCGTCCTGCTCATGTCCTCCGGCGCGTCCGAAGCATTCCCTGACATGGCAGAATTCACGGCAGGCCTTACCGAAGTGTGCGCCACCTTGGCCCGTGCGCTCATTGCCGACGCTGAAGGCGCCAGTCACGACATTGCCATCACCACAGTGAACGCGGAGAGCGAACGCGACGCCGAAGTAGTCTCACGCTCTGTGGCCCGTTCCAACCTGTTCAAGGCGGCCATCTTCGGCAACGACCCCAACTGGGGGCGCGTGCTGGCTTCCGTGGGCACCACCGATGCCGTCTTTGACCCGGATCAACTCAACGTGAGCATCAACGGCGTGCAGATCTGCCGCAACGGAGGAATTGGTGACTCCCGTGACTTGGTAGACCTGGCACCGCGTGAAGTCACCGTAGAGATTGACCTCAACGCCGGCCATGCCACCGCCACGATCTGGACCAACGATCTCACGCACGCCTACGTCGAAGAAAACAGCGCGTACTCCTCGTAACTGGTTCGCCGCCGAGCCCTTGTTGCGGCCGGCTGGCTGTGGTTGGCTTCGGCGGCGTTGCGAGAGTTGGAAGTGCCAGATGACGAGCCGGATGGTGGCGGTGGCCCCTGAGCGGGGATGGATTTTGCAGGCGAGGTCACGAGCAGCAAAATCTTACTGCCCGCGAGGGGCTGCCGGCACCAGGAGGTGGCCCGCAGTGATGTACACAAACGCAGAAGAAGGACTTTCATGATGACGTCGGTGGAAACCGCACAGGATAAGGCTGGCACGCTGATTGAGGCGTTGCCGTGGATTCAGCAATTTGCGGGCACGGTAGTGGTGGTCAAATACGGCGGAAACGCCATGATCAACGATGAGCTGCGCCGGGCCTTCGCCGAGGACATTGTCTTCATGCACCATGTGGGCATCAAGCCCGTGGTGGTCCATGGCGGCGGGCCGCAAATCAACGCCATGCTCAAGCGTCTGGACATCAAGAGCGAATTCAAAGGCGGGTTGCGCGTCACCACGCCGGAGGCCATGGACGTGGTCCGCATGGTCTTGACCGGCCAGGTGGGCCGTGAACTGGTGGGCCTGATCAACGAACATGGGCCGTACGCCGTGGGGCTCTCCGGCGAGGATGGCGCACTGCTCCAGGCCGAACGTACCGGCACCATTGTTGACGGGCTACCCGTGGACCTTGGTTTGGTGGGCGAGGTGGTGGGGGTGAATCCTGGTGCCATTCTTGACTTGCTGGAGGCCGGGCGGATTCCGGTGATCTCCACCGTGGCTCCCGAGGTGGGGGATGCCTCCACAGTACTGAACGTCAACGCCGATACCGCTGCTGCAGCCCTGGCTGTGGCGTTGGAAGCCTCCCGCTTGGTGATTCTGACCGATGTGGAAGGTCTCTACGCCAACTGGCCGGATAAGTCCTCGCTGCTCAGTGAACTCAGTGCTGGTGCCCTGCGTCAGATGCTGCCCAGTCTGGAAGCAGGCATGATCCCGAAGATGGGTGCCTGCCTTGCCGCGGTGGATGGCGGTGTGGCCCGTGCAGCTGTTGTTGACGGACGCAGCGCCCACTCGGTGCTGCTGGAATTGATGACTTTTGAGGGCAACGGGACCCAAATTTTTCCCGATGAGGATGAGAAGTGATGACTGAAGAAAACGCAGGCACCGAGCCCGGCAACGCAACCGACCTGTCCAACGCCAATGCCGCAGCCGTCACCGGAACCGGCACGGGTGAGCAGTGGCTGGCCCGTTACAAGGATTCTTTGATGGGTGTCTTTGGCAGCCCGCAGCGTGTCCTGGTGCGTGGCGCCGGCGCGCTGGTCTGGGATGCCGATGGTAAGGAGTACCTGGACCTGCTCGGCGGCATTGCCGTGAACGCGCTAGGCCACGCCCACCCGTTTGTGACCTCCGTGATTGCCAGCCAACTCGCCACTTTGGGCCATGTCTCAAATTTCTTCACCAGCCCCACCCAGATTGCCTTGGCTGAGAAGCTGCTGGAATTGAGCGCAGCCCCGGCCGGTTCGAAGGTGTTTTTTGCCAACTCCGGGACCGAGGCCAACGAGGCCGCTTTCAAGCTGGCCCGCTCCCACGGTGGTAAGGCGCGCCCCACTATCTTGGCCCTGGAAGGCGGCTTCCACGGCCGCACCATGGGCGCCTTGGCCATGACGGCCAAAACCGCGTACCGGGAACCGTTCGAGCCCATGCCGGCCGGTGTGCGCCACCTGCCCTTCAATGACATTGACGCACTCCGCGCAGCACTGGATGACACCGTTGCTGCGCTTGTCATAGAACCCATCCAGGGTGAGGCCGGCGTACGCCCCCTCTCCGCCGAATATTTGCAGGCCGCCCGCGAACTGACCCGCGAGCACGGGGCCCTGCTGATCATGGACGAGGTCCAAACAGGCATTGGCCGCACCGGCAACTGGTTCGCCAGCATCGCAGCCGGCACCACCCCGGACGCCATGACCCTAGCCAAGGGCTTGGGCGGCGGCTTCCCGATCGGCGCCATCATCACCTTCGGCGAAGGCCCCTCACAGCTGCTCAGTGCCGGCCAGCACGGCACCACCTTCGGAGGCAACCCCGTGGCCACGGCCGCGGCGCTGGCCACCTTGCACGTCCTGGAAACCCAGAACGTGCTGGCCAATGTCAACGCCGTGAGCGAGCTTTTTGCCACCGGCCTGGCCAAGACCAGCGGCGTCACCGAGGTGCGCGCCTTCGGTCTCCTGATTGGCTTCGACCTTAGCGATGACATTGCCCCCGAGGTAGTCTCCGCCGCGCTGGATGCTGGCTTCATCATCAACGCACCCCGCCCCAACACCATCCGCCTGGCCCCGCCCTTGAACCTGACCGTTGAGCAGGCACAGTCATTCCTGACGGCCTTGCCGGCATTGATCACCACGGCCACCGCCGCAAAACTTATGGAAAAGAGCTTTTAGATGACACGCCACTTTCTGGTAGACACCGATCTGAGCCCCGCTGAACAAGCCGAGGTGCTGGAGCTGGCCGCACAGTTGAAGAAGGCACCGTACTCCAAAAACACCTTTGCCGGTGACGGTTCGGGTTCTCAAACCGTGGCCGTCATTTTTGACAAAACCTCCACGCGGACCCGTGTCTCCTTTGCCGCAGGCGTAGCCGCCCTAGGTGGCAACCCGCTGATCATCAATCCCGGGGAGGCCCAAATTGGTCACAAAGAATCCGTGGCCGACACCGCCAAGGTGCTTGAACGCATGGTCTCCACCATTATCTGGCGCACCTACACCCAGTCCGGGCTGGAGGAAATGGCGGCCAACTCGCGCGTGCCCGTTATCAACGCCCTCTCCGATGATTACCACCCGTGCCAGTTGCTCGCGGACCTGCTCACCATCAAGGAACATAAGGGCGAGCTGGCCGGTCTGACCATGACATACATGGGGGATTCGGCCAACAATATGGCCAACTCCTACCTGCTGGCCGGGGTCACGGCTGGCATGCATGTGCGCATCACCGGGCCCGCCGGGTATTTGCCGGCCGACGCCGTGGTGCTGGCTGCCCGGGAGCGTGCCGCACTAACCGGCGGCTCCGTCCTGATCACCACGGACGTGGCGCAGGCTGTTGCGGGCGCTGATGTGCTGGTCACCGACACCTGGGTTTCCATGGGCCAAGAGGAGCAGAAGGCTGCCCGCATGGAGCTTTTCACCGATTACGCGCTCGATGACGCCGCTCTCGCCCAGGCGGCCCCGGATGCGATTGTGTTGCACTGCCTGCCCGCCTACCGCGGCTACGAAATTTCCGCTTCCGTCATTGACGGCCCGCAATCCGTTGTTTGGGACGAGGCCGAGAACCGCCTGCATGCCCAGAAGGCGCTCATGGTGTGGCTCGTGGAGAACTCTGCCGTTGAGAACTCAGCCGTTGAGCACTCAGCGGTGAGGGCTACAGCCGCCGGGACCGGCGCATAATCGTGAGTAAACCCCCCATTCCGGCCGGGATGCCGGCCACCAAAACGGCCCGGCAGGCGCGGGTGCAGGCGCTACTCACCAGCCGTGCCGTCCGCTCCCAGGCTGAGCTTGCCGCACTACTGGCGGATGATGGTTTGGTGGTGGGCCAGGCCACGCTCTCACGTGATCTGGTGGAATTGCGGGCCGTTCGGGTCAGGGGCAAGGATGGTGCCCTGATCTATGCCCTCCCCAAGGAAGGCGGTGACCGCAGCGTGCACAGCGCCTCGTCACAAGAACTGTTGGATACCAGGCTCATCCGGCTCTGCGGGGAACTGCTGGTCACAGCCGAAGCCTCAGGCAATATTGCGGTACTGCGCACACCGCCAGGTGCCGCAAACTTCCTGGCCTTAGCCATCGACCACTCCGTGATGCCCTCCATTCTGGGCACGATTGCCGGCGACGACACCGTCATGATCATCACGCGCGAGCCCTTGGGAGGGGCAGAAGTAGCCGAAAGGTTCCTGCAATTCGCCGAAGAATCCGGCGCTGGGGCGTAACCCACACCGGGAGGCGAGGGGGCCGACGTCGCACTTGTAGGGACTATGAATATCTTTTAGTAAGAATGCATAATCATGCACTATGCTGTGTATTAATGAGAAGCACACTCTTGTGAAGAGTGTTGAAATAGGGAGATAAAAACGTGACTGAACGCATTGTATTGGCTTACTCCGGTGGCCTGGACACCTCCGTAGCGATCGGCTGGATCGGCGAGGCGACCGGCGCAGAAGTCATCGCGGTGGCAGTGGATGTAGGACAGGGCGGAGAATCCCTGGAAGACATCCGCCAGCGCGCATTGGGCTGCGGCGCCGTCGAAGCCTATGTTGCTGACGCGCGTGATGAATTCGCCAACGAATACGCCATGCCAACGCTGAAAGCCAACGCCCTCTACCAGGGCCACTACCCGCTGGTTTCAGCCATCTCCCGCCCCGTGATCGTCAAGCACCTGGTCAAGGCCGCCCGCGAATTCGGCGCCACCACGGTTGCCCACGGCTGCACCGGCAAGGGCAACGACCAGGTTCGCTTCGAGGTCGGCATTCAGACCCTGGGCCCGGACCTGAAGTGCATTGCACCGGTCCGCGATCTGGCGCTGACCCGCGATAAGGCCATTGTGTACGCAGAGTCCCACAACCTGCCGATTGAGACCACGAAGAAGAACCCGTACTCGATCGACCAGAACGTGTGGGGACGCGCCGTGGAAACCGGATACCTGGAAGACATCTGGAACGCCCCCACGAAGGACATCTACGATTACACGGCCACCCCGGAATTCTCGCCGGCACCGGATGAGGTCATCATCTCCTTCGCGCAGGGTGTGCCCGTCGCCATTGATGGCGTGAAGGTCACCCCGCTGCAGGCCATCCAGGAACTGAACCGCCGTGCAGGTGCTCAGGGTGTTGGCCGCATCGACGTCGTCGAAGACCGTCTGGTCGGCATCAAGAGCCGCGAAATCTACGAAGCACCCGGCGCCATGGCACTCATGACGGCCCACAAGCACCTCGAGGACATCACGATCGAGCGCGAGCAGGCACGCTTCAAGGCCACCGTTGGTCAGCGCTGGGCCGAGCTGGTCTACGACGGTCAGTGGTTCTCCCCGCTGAAGCGTTCACTGGATGCCTTCATCGAGGACACCCAGCAGCACGTCAACGGCGACATCCGCATGACCATGCACGGCGGGCAAGCTATTGTCAACGGCCGCCGCTCCGATACCTCGCTGTACGACTTTGACCTGGCCACCTACGACACCGGCGATACGTTCGACCAGTCACAGGCCAAGGGCTTCATTGAGCTGTGGGGCATGTCCTCCAAGGTTGCCAGCCAGCGCGATCAGCGCGTTTCAGGCCTGTAACCATGGCTCATGGGACCAACGAAGGTGCCCTGTGGGGTGGCCGCTTTCAGGGCGGCCCCGCAGATGCTCTTGCGGCACTGAGCAAGTCAACTCACTTTGACTGGCGGCTGGCACTGTATGACATTGCCGGTTCAAAGGCACACGCCCGCGTTCTGAACACGGCTGGGCTTTTAGATGCTGCTGAGCTGGAGGGCATGCTTGCTGCGCTCAACCAGCTTGAGGTGGATGTAAAGTCCGGTGCTTACACTCCTTCCGAATCGGATGAGGATGTGCACGGCTCCCTGGAGCGCGGCCTGATTGAGCGCGCCGGTACGGCACTGGGCGGCAAACTCCGTGCTGGCCGGTCTCGCAATGACCAAGTTGCCACGCTGGGGCGCATGTACCTCCGCGAACATGCACGGATCATTGCCGCCGGAGTTCTCTCCGTGGTGGATGCGCTCGTGGAACAGGCCAAGGCACACCATGGTGTGGCCATGCCTGGACGCACGCACCTCCAACATGCTCAGCCTGTACTGCTCAGCCATCACCTGCTGGCTCACGCCTGGGCCTTGTTGCGTGATGTGCAGCGCCTGGTTGACTGGGATAAGCGTGCCGCGGTTTCACCTTACGGTTCCGGCGCATTGGCCGGTTCCTCGCTGGGTCTGGACCCAAACGCCGTCGCGGCTGACCTTGGCTTTGATTCCGCCACGTGGAACTCGATCGATGGTACCGCCTCACGGGATGTCTTTGCCGAGTTCGCCTGGGTGTGCGCCATGATCGGTGTAGACCTTTCCCGGATTTCCGAGGAAGTCATCCTGTGGGCCACCAAGGAATTCTCCTTCATCACACTGCATGATTCCTACTCCACGGGATCCTCGATCATGCCGCAGAAGAAAAACCCCGACGTGGCGGAGCTGGCCCGCGGCAAGGCCGGACGCCTCATTGGCGACCTGACCGGGCTGCTGGCAACACTCAAGGGCTTGCCTCTGGCGTACAACAGGGACTTGCAGGAGGACAAGGAGCCCGTCTTTGACGCGGCCGATACCCTTGAACTGCTGCTGCCCGCCGTCTCCGGCATGATCGCTACTTTGGTGTTCAACACCGAACGCATGGAGTCTCTGGCTCCGCAGGGCTTCGCCTTGGCCACCGACATTGCCGAATGGCTTGTCCGTCAGGGTGTTCCGTTCCGTGACGCTCACGAGCTATCCGGTGCCGCCGTCAAGGTTGCCGAGGGCCGCGGCGTGGAGCTGTGGGACCTTACGGATGAGGAATACGCCGGCATTTCGACGTACCTGACACCGGAGGTTCGCACGGTTCTGAGCACGGAAGGCTCGCTGAACAGCCGCAACGCCCAGGGCGGTACGGCACCGTCAGCAGTACTGACGCAGCTGGCGGCCCTTGAGCGTCAGCTGGGCGAGGTTCGCACCTTCCTGGCCTGAGCGGCCTCGCACTTCCTTGGCACGAACGTAGAAATGGCTGACAGCTAGAAATGCCCGCATCTGTGAAGGATGCGGGCATTTCTTTGTTCGGGCCCCTCGCCCGCTAGGCTTGGGTGCATGACTGATATTTCAAATGCGCAGCTACTGGAGCGACTCACGGCTGCCGCCGAGAACGTGAGCGCGAAATTGGGGGCTCTGACGGACAGCGACGTCCTGGACCCCACTGATTTGCCCGGCTGGACCCGCGGGCACGTACTGGCCCATATTGCCCATGTTTCCACTGCTGTAGCGAGGCAGGCTGAGTATGCGCTGCGTGGTGAGCTTGTAGATTTTTATGACGGCGGCCCGGGCGGACGCACACAGGCAATCGAGATGAACGCCGGCCACACCGCGGCCGAACACCGGGACTATATTGCCACCGCCTTCACGAGGGCACTCACTGTTCTGGGCGGGCTCGAGGAGAGCCAGTGGGAACTTCCTGTTAGCTACCGCAATAGCGATATTCGGGGCGTGGCCCTGGCATACTGGCGCGAGCTCGTGATCCATCTGGCTGATTTGCAGCTGGGCCGCGGCCCCGAAACCTGGTCCAAGGAGTTTTGCCTCTACCTGATCGGGTTCCTGAGCCCCCGGGTGCCGGAGCCGCTGCAGCTGAAGTTGTTGCCGCTGGCGCTGCCGCCCATGACGGTGGGTTCTGGAGAGAGTACCGTGTCTGTTTCCGGCATGCTGACCGATATTGCTGCATGGCTCTCCGGGCGTACACCCAGTATGGGCTCCCTGCGCGCCGAAGCTGCCGCCGATTCAGTGGAATTGCCCACTCTGCTGCCCTGGCCGTCCGCGTTCGCGGCAAAGTAAGCACCACAGCTTTGTCTCAGAAGTGAGTGCACGGCTAATGGCTTTGATCAAGGTTTAGTTGACATCTAACTTATGAGCTGTGTGATCACTTGTCAGCGCCACGATTCGGCCGACTCCGTGCGGCTCGGTGTAGCGCTCGGCGAAGGCCCTGATAAGTAACCAGTTTGCCCGGGTGTTGACAGCGAGGTGGTTGTCAGAGCTCTCCTGAGTGGTGTTTAGGATGCTGCTGTTGATACACAGTGCGTGGCTTGATACAAGAGCACTGATTGGCCCGATTGCATGGGTAGCTTCCCGCAATATCGCTTCGGGGGCGACCGCCTCTGCCATGTCGGCCTCGATGGAATGGATTGTGAGACCGAGGGACTCAAGCTCAGCTGTGAATGCAGCTACGAATCCTTGATCTGGCTTATAGCTGGTGATGGCAATGTTCCATCCATCAGCGGCGAGCTGCCGAGCGATTTCGGTGCCTATCGATGCGCACCGACCTACTCTTGTTGATCAGAACACCGGGGCGGTCGTTGTGCACATGAGGGGTCCTCTCTCATTGATTAGTGTTGGATGCCGTGCAAACCGCCTGAAGCTTAGGCCAGATGTAGGAGCATTGTGTCGGAATTTCCAGCCCGGTCGACTCTGCTGAATCCGGCTCGCTCGTAGAGGTGAACTGCTGGATTTTGGTCCTCTACGCTTAAGCTCAGTGCCGTGAAGTCGAGTTTTTTAGCTTGCTCGATGATGGCTGTCATCAATGCGGTTCCGACCCCGCTTCCGCGGTTCCCCGGAAGCACCCCCATAGTCAGCTCAGGAGTGGTGGATGATACAAATCGATAACCAGGATCGTCTTCGCTTAGGAGTCGGGCCCAGGCGGCTCCTATTGGTTCGCCGTGGTCGGTTTCGGCGACGAATCCGAAGTCTACTTCGGATTGCCAATCCACTACGTAGTGGCTGATCTCAGGTGTTTGAAGGATCTGTTCTCGGGTTAATGTCTGATCTTCTGACCAGTTGAATGCCTGGAGGAGGACGTCGGTGAGAAATGAAAAGTCTGCTGCGGTAGCGGTGCGTAAATGCATGATCACCAATGCTAGGTCGAGTTCAAAGGAAATCTCAGGTTGTGACTGACATTTTTCGAGAGTCCACCGTTTGTCTTGGTTCGGGCCCGTAATGCGAAAGACCCGGGAAAGGTAAGCGTTCAGAAGCCGAACCCCGTACGGGGACTAACCTGGACGGGTCCAATGCGGGCGCTGCCCCCTGACCACTCCTTTGCGGCGTGCAGGGCGGCGGTCTACTTCACGGAGGGGACGAGCGTGGCCAGCAGTGCGAAGACCGAACGCATCTCTGCCGCGCTTGGAGTGGGGAAAGCTGCCGAGCTGCTTACCATCACGAGGTAGGGAACCAGCACTGCGATGTGCGCGTGGGACGGGTCGGGCAAGATGCCACGCCAGAGAGCGACAAGCGCTTCGAGGCGCGCCGTGTCTACCCGGCCCTGTACGGCGCGCGCAGATTCGTCTTCAAACGCCCAGGCGCGCATCACAGCATCTAGCCGTGGGTCGAGCGACACGTCCGTGGCAACCCGCGCGAGTGCCTGATGCGACGGGAGTTCGGATGCGGCGAAAATCGCGACGCGGATCGATGTCATCGAGTCCTCTTCGTACCGCGTCAGTAGCGCACTGCGGTAGTCGCCGATGCCGATGAAGTGGTGATGGAACGAGCCTTTGGTAAGACCGAGGCGCTCCGCGATGCGATCGATCCGCACGCCAGACCTCCCCTGCAACTTGAGCACGTTCAAACCCTCGTTTACCCATTGCGATCGCGTAGTCATCACTCAACCTTCACTGTGACACTGCCACTTGGTAGCGCCCGATTGGTGTGAAGCACAACGTTAAGTGACCTGTTTTTCACAACGGTCAATGGCCGCGCGGCCCGGCCTCTGCTTCACTCTTTGGGCCACTAGATGAACCAACCTCAGTGAATGGTCCTGCCCATTGCGCGGTACCTGGGCGGCGAATAGCGGTTTTGGCTACCCCGGCCTGCTTTACGGCAGGGGAACAACGAGTTGACTGTTGCGCCATCGCGGCACCGCTTGGTTCGCGCATTGATTCCTCCCAAAGGCCACTTTCCCTGGTCAGTATCCAGTGAAAGTGGCCGCCGGATGGTCGAGGCTAAGCCAGGGAGAGGAACAGCTTTTCCAGGTCGGCACGGTCTGCCGTGGGGTCCTCGCTTTTCAGGCACTGCTCCAACCCGGTGGCGATAATTGCAAAGCCGGCGCGATCGATGGCCTTGGATGCTGCGGACAGCTGGGTGACGACCGTGCGGCAGTCACTGCCTTCCTCAAGCATGCGAATCACCCCGTTCAGCTGGCCCTGGGCGCGCTTGAGCCGGTTGATGACGGGCTTCATGGTGTCCACTTCAAGTTCCATAACGGGTTCCTCCAGTGTGTTTGTTTCTTCAAGTGTATACCCCCGGGGGTTTCTTGAGATAACATCGACAGCGGATCTAACATACCCCCACGGGTATGCTTTTCAGTCTATTGCGGGGGTAAGTGAGTCTCCGTGGACAACTCCAGAATAAAGGAATGCCCCCCCATGTGCCGAGCAGCCAAATTTCGTAAATGCCAGAAAACCACCTGGGCCGGATGTGGCCAACATGTCAAGCAGGTCATGGCCCACGTGCCACGCAATGAACGCTGCGCCTGCGACCCAAATGCGCCAAAGAAGCCTGCGGAATCCAAGGGCTGGCTGGCACGCCTCCTTGGTCGCTAAACAGCGGGTAGCGATTGCCTCATGGCGGTCAGCAATCCTCGGGGGATGCTGACCGCCATTTCCATCGCCCTTCCAAAGTCCTTCGGAAGACATGTTGCAACTATACCCCTGGGGGTATTATGGTTATGGGGAACCAAATACCCGCTGGGGTATAAAACTTCTTTATCTCACTCAAGGAGAGACCATGCTTCTCGAACGCATTTATGACGAAGACCTTGCCCAGGCCAGCTACTTCATCGGCTGCCAAGCCAAGGGCGAGGCCATCGTGGTGGACGCCCGCCGCGACATCCAGATTTACCAGGACCTTGCCGCGAAGAACGGCATGAAAATCGTGGCCGTCACTGAGACCCACATCCACGCCGACTACCTCTCCGGCACCCGCGAGCTTTCTGCGGCCACGGAGGCAGCCATCTACGTATCGGGCGAAGGCGGAGAGGACTGGCAATACGGATTCGAAGGCGAACGCCTCTTCGACCAGTCCACCGTCAAGCTGGGCAACATCACGATCACCGCCCTGCACACCCCTGGCCACACCCCCGAGCACCTTTCCTTCCTGATCACCGACGGCGCCTTCGCCGAACACGCCGGTTTCCTGCTCTCCGGGGACTTCGTCTTCTCCGGGGACCTGGGCCGTCCGGACCTGCTGGATGAAGCGGCCGGCGGAATCGACACCCGCTTTGCCGGGGCGCACGACCTGTTCGTCTCGCTGAAGGAAAAGTTCCTGACCCTGCCCGACTACGTTCAGGTCTACCCGGGCCACGGTGCCGGCAGCGCCTGCGGCAAGGCGCTGGGCGCGATCCCCTTCTCCACCGTCGGCTACGAACGCAACTTTGCCTGGTGGGGTCCCTACCTGGAGACCGACGACGAGGCCGGCTTCGTGGAGGCGCTACTTGACGGGCAGCCCGATGCCCACGCCTACTTCGGGCGCATGAAGCGCGAAAACCGGGTCGGCCCGGCGATCATGGGCGAACGAGCACCGCTGGCCGAACTGCCAACCGAAGTGGTCGCCGCGGCCCTGGCCGCCGACGAAATCGGCATCGTCGACACCCGCCACCACAGTGAGGTCCACGGCGGGACCGTGGCCGGGGCGCTGAACATCCCTGCCGGGAACAAGGCAGCAAGCTTCGGCGGCTGGGCCGTGGACCCGGCTACCGACCAGCGCCCGCTGGTGCTGCTGGCACCGAACAGTGAAACCGCCACCGAAATGTGGGACCACCTCATCCGCGTGGGCATCGACAACGTCGCCGGCTACGTGAGGACGTTTGACGGGCTTCCGGCGTTCACACCGCAGACCGTGGCTCCTGCCGACCTGGCCGAATTCGATTCAGCCATGGTGCTCGATGTGCGCAACAAGACCGAGCACCTTGCCGGGCACATCCCGGGCTCCGTCCAGCTCAACGCCGGACGTGTGCTCTGGAACACCGCGGAACTGCCCACCGACGGCATCATCGTCAGCTACTGCCAGTCCGGGGTGCGCAACTCGGTGGCCGCCTCGACCCTGCGCCGTGCCGGACACCGCGTGGTGGAACTCGAGGGCAGCTATGCGGGCTGGAGCGCCTGGGAAACCCAGAACGCCTAACACCTCCTGATTCACCGCCATTTACCCTCCCTGTTTCACCCCGTATCGCGGGTTCCGGCGCCGGCTTGTTCGGTGCCGGGACCCGCGATGCAATTGGACCCTGAAAGGCCCACGCACCATGACTGCAACAAACGGTTCCATTTCCCCCGCGGAACTGAATTCACTGATCTCCTCCGGTGAGGGCGTCGTGATCCTCGACGTGCGTTCGGCCGCGGAATTCGAATCCCTGCATATCTTGGGCTCCTACAACGTGCCCCTGGCACTGCTGGCCGAACACACCGAGGAACTAGCCGCGAAACTGGGCACCAAGACCGTGCTGGTCTGCCAGTCTGGCGTGCGCGCCACCGAGGCCCACAGGAACCTGAACAGCGTCGGCTTCTCCGATGCGCTGGTACTCACCGGCGGCGTCCCGGGCTACCAGCAGGCTGGCGGCAAAACCGTGGAGGGCTCCAAACGCTGGGCCCTGGAACGCCAAGTCCGCATGGCGGCCGGTTCGCTGGTCGTGGCCGGGTTGGCCGGAGGCAAGTTCCTCTCTCCGCAGATCCGCACCGTTGCCGGGGTGATCGGTGCGGGCCTAGCCTTCTCCGCGGCCACCAACACCTGCGCCATGGGCAAGGCATTGTCGAAGATGCCGTGGAATAAGACCGGCAACGAGCCGACCCGCGAATCGGTCATGGCCCAGCTTCCGCCCAAGAAGTCCTGACCCCCCCACACACGCACCAGCAATACCCCCCCCGGTTTCCCGGCCCCGGCATCCCCCCGTGCCGGGGCCGAGAAACCACCCCCACTGTAGTCACCCAGCCAAGGAGCCACCATGCCTGAAATCACCATCAACGATGCAAACCAGCGCCGCGCCGAGGACCATATCCTCGATGTCCGCGAGGATTTCGAAGTCACCGAGGGCATTATCCCCGGTGCCCTGCACATCCCAATGGGTGAGCTGGACGGCCGCCTGGCCGAACTCGATAAGTCCCGCCCGGTCATCGTGGTCTGCCGCAGCGGCAACCGCAGCGCCCGTGTTGCCGACGCGCTGACGGCCGCCGGTTACAACGCAGACACCATGGGCGGCGGCATGAGCGCCTGGCAGCGCGCGGGCCTGCCAACCGGCTAGCACCTTCCTCAACGGTTTTTCCATCCACCGAATCCGCTAGGACCACCACCCCATGTCGCTCACCCTCGTACTAACCCTTCTGCTTTCGGTGCTGATCGGAATTTCCCTCGGCCTGCTCGGCGGCGGCGGGTCAATCCTCACCGTCCCAATCCTCACCTATGTCGCCGGCATGAACCCCAAGGAAGCCATCGCCGCCTCGCTCTTCGTGGTCGGCGCAACCTCGGCCGTCAGCGTGGTCACCCACGCCCGCAAGAAGCGTGTCAAATGGCGCACCGGGCTGATCTTCGGAGCCGCGGGCATGGTCGGGGCCTTCGGCGGTGGACTGCTCGGGGGCCGGATCCCCGCCACGGTTCTCATGATCGCCTTCGCGCTGATGATGGTGGCAACCTCGTTGGCCATGATCCGCGGACGCAAGGACCACACTCCCGAGGCCCAGGAGAATGACCTCCCGGTCTTCAAGGTCACCATTGAGGGACTTGTTGTGGGCCTGGTAACGGGACTTGTGGGCGCCGGCGGCGGCTTCCTGGTGGTCCCGGCACTCGCGTTGCTCGGCGGACTGCCGATGCCGGTCGCGGTAGGCACCTCGCTGCTGGTCATCGCCATGAAGTCTTTCGCTGGCCTCGGCGGCTACCTCACCACGATCTCCCTGGACTGGGCACTGGTCGGCGGCGTCACCGTCGCAGCCATCCTGGGCTCCTTTATCGGCGCCCGCCTGGCCGGACGCATCCCCGAAGCGGCACTGCGAAAGGGCTTTGGTTACTTCGTGCTCGCCATGGGCGTCTTCGTGCTCGTCCAGGAACTCCCGGCACCGGCCAACCTCATCCTCGGCTTTTCAGCCGCCGGCATCGGGGTTCTGGCCGTGTTGTGCCGTTTCCTGATCCCGGGGTGCCCGCTCCGACGTGCATCCGGCACCTCCACCGCCAAGCATGCGACCGCCGAGCACACGGCCACCGAGGCCCGCTAGCGCAAAACGCAACATCCCCCGTTTTCACCCGGCCACCCAGGAGTCTTAGCATGAAGCAGTCAACAGCAAGGCGCCTGCCCACCCTGGGGCTGCGCGCCAATGCAGCCCAGTTTGCCCTGCTCGTCGCGGTCAACGCACTGGTTGGCGCCATGGTCGGGCAACAGCAAACGGTTTTGCCACTGCTCGCCCAGAGCGAGTTCGGCCTCAGCGGATACACCTTTGTCTTTACCTACGTGGCTGCCTTCGGGATCGCCAAGGCGACCTCCAACTGGTTCGCCGGAACCCTCTCCGACCGTTACGGGCGCAAGCCGGTGTTGCTGGCAGGCTGGCTCTTTGCCATCCCGGTGCCGCTGATGCTCATTGCAGCACCGGATTGGGGCTGGGTCATTGCCGCGAACGTGCTGCTGGGCATCAACCAGGGACTGACCTGGTCCACCACCGTCATCATGAAGATCGACCTGGTGGGCCCTGCCCGGCGCGGCCTGGCCATGGGCCTGAACGAGGCAGCCGGTTACGGTGCCGTGGCTATATCCTCGCTGGTGGCCGGGGGCCTTGCCGCGGAATTCGGCCTGCGCCCCGCGCCGTTCCTCCTGGGGATCGCCTACACGGCCCTAGCCATCCTGCTCTCCGGTGCATTCGTCAAGGACACCCGCCCACACGCGCTGCTGGATGCCAAGTTGAATCCTGGGCGCACACCTGCGGCACCGAGCGGCACCGCCGGTGCACCGACCAACCGGCAGATCTTTGCACTGACCAGCTTCAAGGAACCGGCACTGTCCTCGGCAAGTATGGCCGGACTGGTGAACAACCTGAACTTCGGACTCTCCTGGGGCTTGTTCCCGCTCCTGTTCGCCACCGCGGACCTCAGCGCGGGCCAGATCGGCATGCTCTTCGCACTGTACCCGGGGGTTTGGGGAATCGGCCAAATGTTCACCGGCGCACTCTCGGACCGCATCGGACGCAAACACCTGATCACCGCCGGCATGCTCACCCAGGCCGCGGCACTGTCCGTGATTGCGCTCGGGCACGGGGTTGCCGCGTGGTCGGTTGGAACCGTCTTGCTCGGCGCCGGCACCGCCATGGTCTACCCCACGCTGCTGGCCGCCGTCGGCGACGTCGCACACCCCAGCTGGCGGGGACGGGCAGTGGGCGTCTATCGGGTTTGGCGTGATCTCGGATACGCCGTCGGCGCCATCATGGGCGGGATCATCGCCGACCGGCTGGGGTTGCAAGCGGCCGTATGGATGGCCGCCGCACTCAGCGCCGCCGCAGCCCTTGCCGTCGCGGGCAGAATGTATGAAACGCACCTACCACCCAGAGCACCGGCCCATGAGGGGGATGCACGCGCAACGCTTCCACCCCATCACGCCAGCACCTAGCATGAGCAAAGAACTGAGTGTCCCTGCCACCGCCGACCGAGTAATTCCCACGGCACGGGGTCGCACTACACCCCCAAAAGAAACTCATGGACTACTCCCACGCCATCATCGTCCCGATGTCATGGCAAGACGCCGTTGACCGAACCCGCAGCGCCCTTGCCGAACAGGGATTCGGCGTCCTGACGTAAATCGATGTGAAAGAGACCTTCACCCGGAAACTGGGCCGGGAAGCTTGGAAGCTGGGGACGCCGTGGGGGACTACATCATCCGGGGGCAACCCGCATTTGGCCCAGCGCGGCATCGCCGCCGAACCGCAGCTGCTCCCGTGCAACGTCGTGGTGCGTCGCACCCCCGATGCAGCGGAAACCACCATTGAAGCAATCGACCCGCAAACCATGGTCCAGCTCAGCCCGGGCGACGCGACTCGCAAGGTCGCCAACGATGTCGATGCCCGTCTTCAGACGGTGTTGAAGGAAATCTCCGGAAAGTATGACCCCCAGGTTTCAACCCAAAGGTCAGAGGATACGTCTATTTTAAGTTGAGTGAGGTCTCCCTAGGCCGGAACGGGGCCCTCTCTGAACCAACCTAATACGGAAGAACCAGACAGTAGTGAGGAAATCACGGACGTCGATCAACGGTCGCGGGACGAGATAGCAGTGTGGATCGTGATGACCACACTTGTGGATCGCAGCGATAAATTGCGGCTTTTTCGTAGCTCTGAACGTCACCCCCGTGCCCGAAAGTCGAACGGCATACGGGACGTCTGACGCACTTCGAATGTTTTGGCTACTTGTTGCTCTGTGGAGCACATACTGTAGCCTCGAATGAAAATCGATATTGGGGGAAAACAATGAAGCGCAGATCATTTCCTTTTATTGCCGTTGTCGGTATTGCAGGTCTACTGCTGACTGGTTGTTCCGGTCAGGCGGGGTTAAAGGCGCTGCAGCGGGATGCCACGCCCGAGGATTCTTTGCCGTCCTCTATCACCCTGTCGGAAGAAGTGAACAGGGACAGCTCACGTCTTCTAGCCACCAAAGATGGTGTGCGGTACTTCGCTGTGCAAAGTGACGATGCCCGAACGACCTGTGTGGCAGTTGTTCCGCCTGACGAGAACGATTGGCATGTAGGTTGCGGCGAGACTAGAAACAGCGGTGAGATTATTAATGTGTCGTCGGCGAAAGGACCGTATTCAACGATTCTTCTGGGGGATGACTCCGACACTGGAAAAATCGAATCGGGCTGGATCAAGATCTCAGACAACCTCCTCGTCTCTGATCGCTAAACATCGCGTATATACGACTTCATTGCCCATCAGAGCAGGACAGCGGCTCGCGTGTCCGCGAAGGAACCTTGGACAGACACTGGAGATATTGAGGTGTATTACTGATGTGAGACAGTCTTTGAAAGGATTGTTCCCATGTCTTCTCGACCAACCTATTCCGATGAGTTCAAAGCTGATGCTGTTGCCTTGGCTGAATCCTCTGGCCGCCCTTTAGCTCTTGTAGCTGCTGAACTCGGCATCTCCCTGACCGCACTCAAACGCTGGATCAAGCTCTCCCACGAGGGCCACGAAGGCGGCGGCCGGAAACCTGATTTACCCGTGGATACCGCTAAATACAAGGCCATGGAAGTGCGGCTACGTGAGCTTGAACGGGAGAATGAATTCCTAAAAAAAGTTTCAGCGTTCTTCGCCAAAGAACAACGGTAGATGACCTCTATCGTCTTGTTCAGCAGCAGGAGAACGCTGGAGAAAAAGTAGCCTGGATGTGCCGAGAACTACGCGTCCCACGGTCGTCGTATTATCGCTGGAAAGAAGCAACAGATACGCCCACAACCATTCGCCACCGGGAGCTGACCGATCAGGTGGAGACTGTCTTTAAATCCTCCGACGGGATCTTTGGCCACCGCATGGTCCACGCAAAACTCAACACAGCCGGTGTTGATATCTCCGTGGGAACGGTGGCCTCGATCATGGCAGAGAATGGCTGGGCAGCCAGACGAATGCGGGCTTTCAAACGCACCACCATCCCCTCAGACCCGGAGAAAGTCTTCAAAGACTTGATCGGCCGAGACTTCACCGCTGCAACCCCAGGCACCCGCCTAGTCGGCGACATCACCTACTTGCGCACCGGTGAGGGGTGGCTGTACCTGGCCACCGTCATCGACCTATGCACCCGCATGATCGTTGGCTGGGCCATGGCAGATCACATGCGTGCCTCCCTGTGTGTCAGCGCGCTGACGATGGCCAGAGACCGCGGCCATCTACAACGTGGTGGAATTTTTCACAGCGATCATGGCGTGCAATACACCTCCCGTGAACTTGGATCCTGGTGCACTGGCAACAGCATCCGCCAGTCCATGGGAGCCAAGGGCGTATGTTGGGATAATGCCGTGGCTGAGTCAGTCTTCTCGTCCCTGAAGAACGAGTTCTACCACCACTACAGCTTTGACACCCGCCAAGAAGCCAGGCGGACCACCATGCGCTACATCGAGGTTTTCTACAACCGGTGGAGACCACACACCCACAATGACGGCCTACCGCCGGCAACGGCCATGGCCAACTTCACCACCCAAAACCAGCAACAACACCTCGCTGCCTAACCCAGAAAAAAACTAACCAACGTCCCAGATCCTTGACACACCTCATATGGTCGAAAAGCAGTTTCACTTCATCTGGACAGGTCCCGGTTCTTCCGGTGGCTGAAGCCGTTTCATTTAGGAGCCGCTTGATGTAGGCCGTCGCTTGTGAGGAAGACAAAAGGTGCGTCTGAAACGTCGGTGCGCGGCCAGGTTCCGGCCATGCTTCCTGAAATGCCGAGGGTGCCTCGTGCCTCCGCATGCTAAGCGAACGTGACAGGCAGTACGGAGGTCTGGTATCACGCAGGAAATGTCCGGGGTGTCACGTCCGCCCATGGAGGAGGCTATTCATCGGCTGTTTCTCGCACCATCGACCTTAGGTTACTTTGGGGAGACGGATGGCTTCCGCGCCAACGCTGTTCGGCGCGTGCACCCCACCAAGTGGCAACGAGGAGTACTGCGGCACCGATGTATCCGAGTGTGCCAATCTTGTCTCCGGCGAGGAGCACTCCGACCAGGAGCGCCCATCCTGGTTCCGTGCCCAGAAGCATGCCTGCACGCGAGGCTGAGGTGTGCTTCGTTGCCCACAGTTGCCCCAGAAACGCGAAGATGGTGCAGCCGAGACACAGATAGGCAATGGTGAGCCAATTCTCGCCGCTAAAGCTAGGGAGATGCTCCAGCAGGGAGTTTCCGCCCCACACAGCAAATATGACCGCGCCGAACATGATCTCGACCGTGGTCAATCCCAGTACGTCGGTGTTCCTGCCGACGGTAAACCGTGCCTCGGCAACACCGAGCAGGGCCCGGGTCGCTGCCGCGATGAGCATGAGCCCGTCGCCGAGGTTGAACCCGGAGAAGCCTTGCCCGCCCACGAGGAGCGTGATGCCGATGACGGCGAGCAGGATGCTTGCGATGAGGGATGGTGAAAGCCGTCTTTTGGTGAGCGTGGATTCGAGGATCGGGGTGAGAAGAATGGACAGAGCGATGATGAGTCCTGCATTGGTGGCACTTGTGAGCGTGACACCGATCGTTTCCAGAGCGATGGTCGCTGCACGGAGGGTTCCAAGCAGGATGCCGGGGAGTGTCGAGTCACGGAGCCGAACTTTTGGTCGCGCGAGGTTAACAAGCAGCAAGATCACTGCTGCGGGTACGAAGCGGGCACACATCACCGCGGCGGCAGACGAGGCCACCGCCAGGTCTTGGGTTGCTAGATAGCTACCGCCCCACATTATTGCGACGATCAGGAGAATGAAGTCGGGAAGCAGACGGCGGATTGAAGGGGGATTGAAGGACATGCTTTTACTGTAGGGAGCGGATTCGTACAGAACAACGGGCACTATCTTTAGTATCCCGTAAGGTGAGCTTCATGGAAGTACATCATCTTCGAACTTTACGTGAGCTCAGGGACCGGGGCTCGGTCACTGCAGTGGCACAGGCGCTGCACCTCTCACCGTCCGCGGTCTCCCAGCAAATTGCGTCATTGCAACGGGGCGTTCAGATTCCACTAACCGAGCAGCGAGGCCGAGTATTAGTGTTGACGCCTGCCGGTGAACGTTTGGCCGAGGCCGGTGGGGATGTGCTGGAGTCCCTAGCTCGTGCGGAAAATTCTGTCAACGAGTACTTGGCATCACCCCAGGAACCTGTTTCAGTCACCGCTTTTCACAGTGCCGGACTGGCCTGGTTTCCGGCGCTCATCGCAAGCAGCCTCAGCGATTCCGACGGGCCGATGGTGCGTTGCCGGGACGAGGATGTATCGATCAACGGGTTCGTCGATTTAGTCAGCGACCACGATGTGGTGATTGCACACCGTCCGATAGCCTCAGATCCTTGGCCGACCCGCAGGGTACATGTCACACCCGTGCTGCAAGAACCGATCGACTTGGCGATCCATCGGGAGCATCCATTGGCGAAACAGGAGACGGTGTCCCTGACTGATCTGGTGGGGGAAATCTGGGTGGCCGCGCACGAGGGCTTCGCCTTGGAACCACTCATTGTCCAGGCGATGTTCGCCACTGCGGGCACCCCGATCCAGATTACGCATCGTGTGAATGAGTTCAATTTGGTGGCGGCGATTATTGCCAAGACACGCATGGTGGGCTTGCTGCCTCGATATACGGGCCTGATTCCATATTTTCGGGAGCATGTGGTGCTGCGCCCGATTAAGGGCCTTGTCCTGGGTCGGCACATCGATATCCTGACGAGGCCTGAAGCGCGAACCCGGGTTAGCACGCGTACCGTGATCGACCGCGTCATCAAGATTGCCGAAGAGACTCGCAGTCTCTCAGCGGGAGGCTAAAGCGCTCCTCCTCAGCTAGCTACCAAGAAACACCATGCGGTAGGAAGCGGTATGAGAACGGGTGTTGCTGGTGGGGCACCCGAATCGTGCGGCTTACCTCAGGCCAGCCGTCGAGGGCTGGCCTGAGGCGTGGGGTTCAGCGAGGAAGGAAGGCGGTGCCTTCCATGAAGCGGACGCAGCGACCCGTCAGTAAGGTGCGCTCACCTTCGAAGTTGATCCGCACGGTTCCGCCCCGGGCTGATGCCTGTCGTGCGAGCATTTCATTCTTGCCGAGTCGTTCGGCCCATAGGGGAGCGAGCTGGCAGTGGGCGGAGCCGGTGACAGGGTCCTCTGAGACGCCCGCTTCACCACCGAACCAGCGGGAGACCACATCATATTCGGTTCCGGTGCCCGGAGCGGTGACAATCATCCCGCGAACCGGCAGTGCGGCCAGAACCGCGAGGTCCGGGGAAAGATCGATGACGGTTTGGGCATCCTCGACCATGTAGATCAGGTCGGTGGCTCGTAGCGCCTCAATCACGGGGACTCCTAGCGCCTTGGATAAGGTGGGTTCAATTGCCACCGGCACGGGAATTTCGGAGGGGAAGTCCATGGTGTATTGCCCGTCGGTGGAGCGGGTCACCGAGAGCCAGCCGCTGCGAGTGTAGAACTGGAGCTCCTTGGCCTCGGGGTGCTCGTCGTCAAACAGGTAGGAAGCCGCTGCCATGGTCGCGTGCCCGCACAAATCGACTTCGACGGCAGGGGTGAACCAGCGCAAATGGTATGCCGGATGGGCGGGCTTTGGTGCCTGGACTCCGTTGGGCAGGGTCTTCACTAGGAATGCCGTCTCGGAGAGGTTATTTTCCTCTGCTGCTTGTTGGAGTACCCCGTCCGGTAGCCAGTGGGGCAGGGGCATGACGGCAGCCGGGTTGCCCTTGAAGAGGGCATCAGCAAAGGCGTCGATCTGCACAAGGGGAACCTTCAGGTAGCGATCGCGAGGATCTAACTTACCTCCGGAGGGGTTTGATGTTGAGGTGCTGTGCATGTTTTCTTCCTTAGTGTCCGAATGTCTATTTTGCCTAGACCACGTAGCTTCCGCTGCCTGTCGTCAAGTGACATGGCATTACGGAAACCCTTCCGTGGGGATGCTGTACGGGGCTAATCTTTGAACGTTGACGGTGATAGTGCGGGTGCGCTCTGGTCTCGCGCCTTGGCCTGGTCGCTAAGCCAGAGTGCAGAGGTCAAGCTCATCGTGGCTGGACCTGAGCTGGAATCCGCGGCGGGTGAGTACCTTCGCAGATGCAGCGTTGGCCGGGTCCACGCGGGCTACAAGCTGCCTGGTTCCGTAGACCTCGGAAATGGTGGCCAGGGCTCCATCGACCATGGCCCCGGCGATGCCGCGGCCCCAATGATCCGGCGATACCCAGTAGCCGATCTCGACGCCCTCGTCCTTGAGCGAGGAGACCACGATACCGACAGGTTCATTTGCCTCTGTGACCAAATACCAGCGGGAGGCTCCCACCATGTCGAGCGGGTCTTGCCGCAGCGCTGCGGTAACGCGGTCCTGGATGGTTTGTTGCTCCCATGGCTGTCCATTCCCAATGAAGCGGGTTACCCGTTCGTCGGAGGCCAAGCGCGCGAAGAATGCCGTATCAGATACGTGAAATGGGCGCAGGTCGATCGAGGGAGCGTACAGCATGAGGGGACCTTTCGCGATCAGTGGTGTTATGGCCAACCTATCAAGGGCCTTGGAATGTTCTGAATCTGGAACTCCTCGCGCGCGAGCATGGCGCTACCGTGAAGTTCCACTGGGGAACCCTGACCGGTACAGACGAAACATATCCGACGGCACCAGAGAACTTACGGGCATCCAAAGTGTGAAGCTCTTCGGTCTACGGGGCAGGGATGTCGTGCTCAGGGTCGTCGTGGAATATCCGAGTTAGGAGTCCTCGCTTCACTGCTGTCCTGAAGAAGATTGCACTTGCTCCGAAAGCGATAGTGACGAGAAGCCCGAAGAGCATAGCGGGGGTGCCAATCTTTGCGATGAAAGTGGCGTGCATGATGATGCCGATCAATGTTGCTGCGGTGAAGAGGAAGCTGGTTGTCATGAAATTGACCCAACGCATTGGTGACCTGGTGAACGCTGCTCCCCGCTTCACAATCGAGAGAATTTGCCAGATCGCCAGCAGTGCCAGCTCAAAGCCGGCGATCGCAACGATGACGGCGATAGTGTACGGGCGCTCCAGGTAGGCGACCTCAGGATACGCTTCCGCGAAGGACCTCGCGACGTGCGGCGTGATGAAAACTTGGGTCAGGATCGACCCAAGCGCAAGCATGACGACGGCGATACGCAGGAGCCGGATCTGTTGGAAGTTCATGCTTCATCCAAACACGACTGAGTCCTTCTCTTCATCCACCCGCAGGTGGAACCCTCTGCGAACGCGGATCTAGCCTTGATATGCTCGGCGACCAATCACTGCCAGCTTGTGGCGCAAGGGAACCTCAGATGAGGCCGTATTGCTGAGCGAATGGGTCCCAATCCGGGTCGGGATGAACCTCCAGTTCAATCTGTCTGGCGACATCTGTCGCGGCCTGAGATCCAACAAGAGCCGTGATCAACGCAGCGGTCATGTCCATGCCAGCCGCCACCCCGGAGGACGTCCATCGAGTACGGTCCTCCACCCAGCGGGCTTGCGGAACCCAGGTGACATCTCGACCGTGACCGGATGCCCATGCAAAAGCGAGTTTGTTCGAGGTGGCCCGGTAACCGTCGAGCAGACCGGCAGCCGCCAACAGTGCCGAACCTGTGCATACAGACGTGACCAATTCCGCGCCCGCTGACCACGAGGCCAACCAGGCCAGGAACTCGGCATCCTCCGCCAACCGGCGTGTTCCCATGCCACCAGGGACCATCACGATCTGCGGTGTTACCGCGTCGGCGTATCCGACGGTCGCGACGATCTCGGTGCCTTGGCTGCTGCGAACCAGCCCCGCCGTTGGGCCGATCAGCGTCACAGAGAACACCTCGGGTAGACGGCTCAGCAGTTCGACCGGGCCAAATACGTCCAAAAGCTCGAACCCGTCAAACAACACCACGGAAATACTACGCATCACTGCTGTCATGTTGCCCATTCTCCCATCCACAGCGACCTACAGCTGGCTGCTCAAAACCGGGCCCGTAAGCGGAACCATAAATGGAACGAAAGACCCAACGCAGGCCGGCTACTGGGTAGCATCAGGGGAAGGCATGGTTAGGGGTGTGGGGAAATGTTTGAGCGCTTTACGGATCGGGCCAGGCGTGTTCTGGTGCTGGCCCAGGAAGAGGCCCGCATGCTCAACCAGGATCATTTCGGGACGGAGCACATCCTGGTTGGCCTCATCCGTGAAGGCGGTGGTGTTGCCGCGAAGGCCCTTGAATCCTCGAATGACTTCCTCGATGACGTCCGGGAACAGGTGCGGGAGATCGTTGGGCAGGGACGGCTGCCCTCCAATGGGAGCATCCCGTTCACCGCGCATGCCAAAGCGGTGTTGGAGTTCTCGCTGAGCGAGTCGATGATGCTCGGGCACGACTACATTGACACCGAGCACATCCTTTTGGGCCTGATCCGCGGCGGTGAAGGTGTAGCTGTGCAAGTGTTGGTGAAGCTTGGGGCCGACCCGAATGCAGTTCGCCAGCAGGTCATCCGGATACTCGCCGGCTATCAGGGCGATGGCGCCGAGGGCGACTGAACGAATGTCGAACGGCATACGGAACATGGCGGATTCTACATACCCAAGCTACCCTCGTGCGCTGGTGTTCATAGTCATTCTGAGAGGCCAGTTGGTCCCAACAGAAGCAGCCGAGAGAGAGTACCGCTGCCTTCAATCGCCCAGACTATTTGAATGTGCCTCTTCAAAGTCGGCGGCATCCAGATAATGCCGGACGCCAACAGCAGATACCCTCCACTGCGGGTCGTACTGTGAGTTCATTCCTGCATCCTTCCAACTGACCAATCGGAGCATTCCCCGTGCTGACGCGGGGCCAGTTTCTTCCCGCCGAGTAATGGTGCTTGCCTCAAAATCAGCACACCCCATAGCAGAACATTCTCCAACAATTCCACGACAAGTGGTCCGAGGAACACTATGCTTACTACGAATATGCCAACGGACACTGAGAAGATCGCCAGAACCCAGATCAGTCCTTCAACCAAATGAGCTTTGGGCGCGTCACGCTGCACTCTGTGTTCTTTCGATCTGTCGTGCTTAGCGGTGCCGCCTTCATCTATGTCGGTTCTTGGCTCGGAGTCTTGGGATTTTCGCCGTCGTGAAGTGACTACCCGGCACACCCAGACGAAGATCCCCGCGGAGAGCACGCCCACAAATATCCCAACAATGTTAGTCAATGCCGGTAAATAGCGTCCAAGTGTCATCGTTGGCTGGTTGTTGGAGGGGTTAGGGGCGTTGTACGTTACCGAAATTTTCGAGCCAACCTGAACCGTTTCCCACAGGTCCAAGGGCAAATCTACATCGGTGCTGCATTCCTCGCTCTGGTGGTCAGGTGTGAAGGTATAGTCAATCAAAAAGTCCACACCACTGTTACCCGTGGCCCCGTACCTGATCTTGCTGTGGTGCTTGGTGATCGTGGCCGTTGTTTGTATTCCTGTTTGCGCAAGCTGGCGTTTCCCGACGACGGTCGTGGCTAACCAGATGCCAGGTAACAGCACTACAGCTATGCACACGGCTGCGGCAAAGGACTGGACTAGGAAGGCCGCGCGCTTCCCTCGCTGTTCTTTGGGTAGGGTTCTCTTCGGCTTCGGTCGAGCTGTTGTCCGAATGTGGGCATTCATCGTGAGGAGACCTTTAATCCATTCTCTGTGGCGCCTGTCCAGCATACTAACTCTGAGGGCAAACCAGAGGGTAGGGGCCGATTATGGACTGGGTCGGTCCGTGGGAATAGTTCATGAGTAGCAAGCGACGGGCCGTTAAGGCTGTCCAAGATGAAATCCACTCCCCAAGCGAGGAAGTCCAGTCTGTAGTTCGATCAGCGCACTAACGGTCAACGCAACATATAGCCGGTTTTCCCCGTCGTAACATCCGCAAGGTGCGTCCCGTGTAGACCTGCCAGTGCGTCCCGCAAGCCGGTGGGCCACCGAACGCCAAGCGCCAGAAGTGACTGCCCCACCTAGGAAACGAAGACGACCGCACCTGGCTCGCCATACGTCTGCCGATGTACGACGCCATCGTGGGGGTTCCATGAAGCCGACTTGAATCCCTCAATCCTCAAAGCCGGATATTTCTCGAACTCCGTCTTGACGATGGTCACGTTGCCTTCAAAAATCAGTTCCCTTCCACCTTCAATCTCGATTTTGAGTCCATCCGGAAGATCCACGGCGGAGGTGAGTGCGAAGAGGGAATCTAAAGGCCTCCCGTACCAACCGTCTGGTAGCACCAAGCCAGCCCGTCCGTGCTTTTCGAAAAAACGCTCGACTATATGGGCAGGCGGACCAAGAGTCATCCAGGGCTTACGGGTCATAGGTCGATCCTACCGATGGGCTTCTTTCACCGGACCTGCCCTCTGTCGCCCCGGCGATGTTCGTAGCAACGCCATGTGCGGTTGCCTCAGTCCGCCCTCACTGATGCCCATAAGCCGGTCGGTGCGCGGTTCGCTGGACCGCGGCGTCACTTTTGATGGATCGCTGTTGGCCGCATTCCAGAGGGGAGCGGTCTGTGGGACAGGATTCTCGGTAGAGGATGTACTTGGACGCTCATCTTCAGGGGTGGATAGGGCATTGACGATCCGGATGAGCTATCGGCGATGCACTCTTTCTGGGCTTGTGCCGGTTCAAACTCGCGGGCAAGTATCGCATAAACATACTCCGAACCCCATCGATCGCCGTCGCGGTCATTCTCGATGAGGTGGGCTTCCTCTCGCATTCCCAAACGCTCACACAATCGTCGAGAGGCGTCGTTCTCTGCGTCCAGACGAGCAAATACCCGATGAGCGTTCTCAGCTGTAAACAGGTAGGTAAGTAGCGTCTTCGCTGCTTCTGTCGCGTAACCCCGACCCGCGCTGCCTGGGTCAAAGATCCACCCGATCTCAATTTGACAGGCGTGAGGATTCTCCAACGTGGCAACGACTTCGCCTAAGAGAATGTTGTCTACGTTCCTGACCACGGCGAATAGCAGGCGATCCCCAGGACTCTCAAAACGTCGTTCTCTATTGACCAAAGCCGACTCGCGAGTTGCCTCAGGAGTCAGCGGTGAGCGGTAGAGATAGCGAGCAACCTCCGGCAGCGCTTGATAGTGAATTCGGGCATCAAGGTGATGTTCAGTGAATGGCTGGAGCGATACTCGATTGCTTGTGAGAGTAAAAGTTTCGGACATCGCACCATCCTATATAGCGAGCGTCAGGGTATGCGGAGGATCGAAACGATCGTCCGCAGTGCCCATCTCGTATGCCGAACCTTGAACGGTTATTCACGAGCCGAGTCTAGAAGCATTGACATTATGGCCTGTTGTACCGGCAGCAAGGCCGACTTGAATCCGTGACCGACGAAGGACGCGCTAGCGATTGCATCGGCGGAGACTTCTCGCCCACGCACGAACGGCGGGCAAGGAGCCAGCCGGACCCCATCGGGTGCCCAATGCAACACCTCGGCTGTCACCTGATAGGGGGCAAGGGCTTCTGCGTGTTTGCCAGGGCCGTCGGTAATGATCACGTCAGCGCGGCTTGAAGCGTCCTTGAGGTCGCCATTCCACACAGTACCCGGGCTGGACAACTCGGGCGGACAACACTGGACCAGGTCGAGCCCAAAGGCACGTGCAGCTTCCTGCCACGCCCGGGAGATGTTCCCATCGGCCCCCACAAAAAGGTAGCGCAGCTCCAATGGATCGCTGGTCACGGAGAGAGCATACAAGTCGGACAAGACCTCGCACGGGTGGTTCACATCGGTCATGGCGTTCACCACCGGAAGGACGTTCGCGGCAGCGATCTCCTCAAGAAGCGCGATGCTGGGATGACGGGCGACCACTATATCCGCCCACTGCCCAAGATAGCCCGCTACATCGACCAGTGCCTCCGGCTTGTCGAGCGTTGCGGGCGGGAGAGTTATCGGTTGCAGCCCCATCAGCAAGGCACCGCGCTCGAACGATACCCGCGTGCGAAGACTGGATGGCGGAAAGAAAAGCACCGCGCAGCCTTTTACGCTTGGCCCGCGCCCTTGTTCGAATTCTCTAGCCACGTAGAACAGTTCATGCAGGTTTGAAGGGGTCCAATCATCTAGGCGCAGAAGGTGATGCATCACTCGATTCTAGGGCGTGAGTGGTTGGGCATAGCTGGTGACAGATCCGGGTGCGTCATTTTCAGTGGCCACTTACACAGCCAACACGTACCCATAACGGGAACCTTCTACGGACTAGAAACGGCCTACGGTAAGACTGATCAATTGTGGGTCGGTGCATCCGAGGCCGGATCGCATGGCGGTCAGCACAGAATCGGCAGCTCGCTCGGGTTTGTCTTGCCGCATAGACCAGTTGGGATTTCCATTTTCTGGCGCAGACCAACCGCTGTGGCGAAGGTAGCCGTCATTAATTGGCCAAACGTCGGCTGGCAAGAACTGCTCGGAGACGACCTCGCATTGAAAGTTGCCCTCGTTGATGGCGAACTGACCGTAGACAGAGTATTCACTAAGTCCGATGTCGTAGATAACCAGTAAGTACTCGAGACTAGTCATTTCCTCGAGGCTGCCAGCTAATTCCCGAGCTATTTCCGCCCAGTCCCGTCCAGGTTCTTGTCCAGCCAGTGCTGTCTCTACGAACGGACCCTCGGGTGCCAACCACGTGGGCATAGGCATGCCGAGTAGATTGAGCAGTCGAACCAAAGTGTCCTCTACAACAACGTCCATGGGGTCTTCAACGCCCTCTGGTGCCATGAGGGCAAGCAACTCTGTTGCAGCGATATCGGTACCGAGGACGGCTGACGCCCATTGGGAAAAGCCGGACGATTCTGCCTGCAGATCGACAGGGGCACTCGCTGCCGGGTCCTCAAAGTAGTCGCGGGGTTGGAATCCTAAATAGAATCGACCGGATGAGCCGGGAACGGGCCGGTAGTCCACGGTGGCAAAGTCACTATCGTGAACAGAAATTCGCAGTCGCCAGTCCGTTCCTTCTTCGGTCTTCCACGATCCTGACGCAAAAACCGATGTTTCGAAGTTGCCCAATTATCCCCCTAGTAGCGATGGCTACGGTCACGCTACCAAGTAGGGGCCGCAAATTCTATCGTTCACGCATGAATCATGCGATTAACAGAATTCATGTCCGCAGCCGTCGGTGGTATTGACAATGTGCCCCAGGGGAACGTGTACTGGGACCGTGTTCGACGCAACGGGACGCGGCTGGGCATGGCGGGAACAAGGGTCTCTTTGAATACGGGCTGCCCGCTGGACGCTAATTGGCAGATCTTCCTTCACCAGATGTACAGTTCCTCCTCATGGACAGTCATTCAGGAGCTCCTGCTGAGGGAGAACAAAGAGTACCAGTCGAGCAGGTGCTCAACGGGCTGGAAGTACATCCGCTAGAACAGGGCGAGACGGCCCTGGAAGCCTTTGTCCTCCTCAAAGTTCTGGACCGGGACGGGGATGTAACTTGGTCATACCGAACGACTAATCGGCTCAGTCGCGAGGAATTGCTAGGGGCCCTAATCGTGCAGGTGGACGTGCTGCGCAAGTCGCTGCGCGATGAATGGGACGACGACTAAAGTCAGCTTGCATCATCAGCTTCATCAGCTTCATGAGTTGCGTGGTTGCCGCCCTAAGCGAACCCGCATTCGTTGCGCGTCACAGCTGGAACAGCCACCTCATCCCGCAAGGGGTATGCCCGAATAGGTTTTCAGAACTGCCCCGCAAGCCGGTCCTTCACCGGGCACACCCGCCGCTGACCTGCTGCTTTGCAGATGGTGGCCAATGAAGTGTCCGTATAGGGTGTACGGTGAACTGTCCGGTGCCGGGCCATAAGTGACACAGTATTCGAGACCGATTTCGACTGATGTAGAGGTATCTATCAGGCGTGGCTCAATTACCTCACGTCATTCCGAACGTCTTGACGTACGATCTATTACGATTTCTGAGTCGACCCCAAACGAGTGGACCGCGTCGAGTCAACGTGATCGGCCATCGATTTGTATTTGGGCGCGGTGATGTGAGGATTATGGATCGGGTGCACTTCACAGATGCCGCACGGACGTGGTTTGATCTGGCCGCAGGCCTGTCACTGCGCGATCTCGCAGTTGCGGGGGCCTACCGTGTGTGAGCACGGGGAGGAATTTCCAGTGCTTCGGAAGGCGATGTGCTGCGTGCCAGAGGTGAACGTCGTTCTTAGTGACGAACATGGCCGGGCAATGCTGTGGCCCGATGGCCCCTAGAAGAAATACCGGATTAGTTTGCAATGCGCCGGCGGCCACCACGACACGGACCAGTACCAGCGCGATATTCGGTCTCTGGAAACCACAAAATCCCTTGCTTGGCAGGAAGGGCGGATCTCACGTGAAGATGGATGAGGCGATGAACCTGCCGTTGTGCAGAAAGTTGCAGCCGCACTTGGGGCCGGTGGCTGTAAGCCGCCGCCTAACCGCTCTTAGTGATTTTCTCTGGCTGCTCTTATCAGCAGAGTGCGCCGAAGTCTGCTGCCGTACCGGATTTCGGAGCGTGGTTACCTTGCCGGATTGAACCAACCACAATGTCGTGCACTAGGGATGAGCTCAACAGCTCGGCCAGCTTGTTGCGTGCAGCGAGCCTTCCAGGATCGTCCGCGAGGAATGCCCACAGTTGCTGTTCCTGGAAGTCATCCCTCGCCAGCATTTGTTCAACGGCGGTGGCCTCGGCGGTGCGCCGTTCCGCCCTGAACCAGTGCGGCAATTGCGTGGCTGCCATGTTCAAAATCCCCGTCCTGACACTGGCCGGATCGGCGTCATGTGCAGTACCGGCGGCGGAAATACAGCGTGCCGCCAATTCCGAAATGCTTGGTTCCGCCGCCATAGGTTCGTGCGGCATACGCTGTTCTGGCAACCTCCGCATGGTCCTCCTCATGATGGGAAATTCAATATCATCATGCCCCCAATACGGCATGCCGGATATTTTCACTGTAGATGTCTTTAGCCCTATTCGGCACGCCTCAGGCCTGTATTAGCAGCCTTTGTCCCCCAGATGGGTGACACAGTAGAAGTGAAACAGGAGGGGGGTGACGCGCGAGCGGTGCCAGTAAGCGGTGCCAGCGAAAGGCGGAGGCTACTTTTCCCCGGCCACGCGCCACAAATGCAATGTCAGGTAGGACTGCCAAGGCTGCAGAGGGGCCGCCATTCGGGCTAGTTCGGCAGCCTTGATGGTGCGGGCTTCTGCCGGTGAGTCGCCTCGCAACAGCCCGTAACCATTGCGGACGGCCGCATCCGTTGGTAAGAAGATATTGGAATTGCCCAATACACGCATGGCCACATAGCCCACTGTCCAGGGGCCGATACCCGGCAGAGGCAGGAGCTTCTCGTGCAAGGAATCTAGTGTGTCCTGCTCTCCAAATGCCAGAGTGCCATTGGCCAGAAGGGCTGAGACGGTAAGGATTGAGTCAATGCGGCGTTGCGGCCCACGCAGGATTGCCCTTCCGCCAGCAGCAATTTCACCAGGTGCCGCAAACACGTGCGTCATGGTGCCGTGGGGGAGCCGGCTTGGTGTGGCCAGTGGCATGAGCTGATTCAGCGCGGTACGTGCAGCCGCAACAGTGATTTGCTGCCCAACCATGGCCCGGATGAGAATCTCGGCGGAATCCACACAGCCTGGCAGCCTGATACCTGGCACAGCAGCCACCCGTGGAGCCAGTAACGGATCGGCAGAGAGCGCAGCATCGGCCGCGACGGGGTCGTGGTCCAGATTGAACAAGTGCCGCACCGCCAGCAGCAAGTCCGTTGTGGAGCTGGGATCTTCCAGCTCAAAGTCCAGCCATAGCGCGGTCCCGTCCCAGCTGACACGGAACCAGCCGTGGGTGCCGAACATGGGGCCGCGGCCGCCGGTAAGCGCTATGGTGCGTGCATAGCTTGTAGCGTCAGCCTCTTCCACGCCAGTGACGGCGCGGGCAGCCAAAAAACTGAAGATTCCCGGGTCAAAAGGGGGAATGAACGCTAATTCCAAGGCCATGGAATCATTCTTTCACCCAATTCTCCGACGCTGCTCCGAAGCCTCGCCGCGCAGGCTGCCATCTAGGGCAGCAGCACAATCTTCCCCCGCACTGTCCCTGCTTCCATCAACGCGTGTGCCTGGGCGGCCTCGCGCAACGGCAAGGTTGTGAGCCTGCGGGCGTGTAGCGCCCCAACTGAGAGCAGCTCGTTCACGGTGGCTGCGGCTTCGGCCAGTTCGGCAACTGTGGCATTGCTGATGGCAAAACCGCGGATGCTGCCGTCGCGCATGTACAACTTGCCCACAGGCAACGGGTTCGTGGCGGCAACTCCGGAGAGCACCACAATGCGCCCCCGTGGCGCCAACACGTCCACGGCAAGCTCCAGCTGATGCCGCCCCGAGGTCTCCACATGTACATCTATGCCACGTCCGCCGGATACCCGTTCCATGGCGGCCCGCAGTTGCTGCCCAAACGTTGGCGAATGGTAGTCGAGCGCAACGCTGGCTCCTTGGCCAAGGCAATGGTCGACGTCGGATGCGCGGCATGAGGCGATGACCACAGCTCCGGCTCGGATGGCTTGGATGAGGGCGCCTTGGCCAACACCGCCACCAGCCCCACCGATGAACACCACCTCACCCTCTTGCAGCTCGGCGTGTGTGTGCAGGGCCAAATACGCGGTGGCCCCCGAATGCAGCACGGCGGCTGCTGCAATGGGGTCAACTCCGGCAGGCAGGGCATAGAGGCGCTCCACTGGTACAGCGGCGAACTCGGCTGCGGTTCCGGGGCGGCCGGCAAAACCCATGGAGTTGGACCACACGCCATCGCCCGGGGCAAGGCTGGCGTACAGCTCCGCACTACCCGGACCAAACCGTTCAACGGTTCCTACCAAGTCCCGGCCCACCACCTGTGGAAACACCAGTTCAGTGGTGTAGGCGCCGCTGCGCACAAACGTGTCCACGTGGTCTACAGCGGATGCTTCAACACGTACCAATACGGTGCCTGTGGCCAGCTGCGGCACGGCAAGCTGCCCGTAGCTGATGGTTTCGGGACCTCCGCGCGAGGTGAAAAAGGCGACCTTCATGGATGTGGGCTGGGTTCTGCCAGAGGATGCGGCTGCATTCTCGGGCGGTGTGGTGTCCATGGCAGGAGTCTAAACCTGTCCTAAAGGCCAGCTTCACCTCGGTGCCCGGCTTCCTGAACGCCACAGCACCGACCTGACCGGCCCTGCTAAATTGGGAAGATGGCTACGCCACTTAACCTCCATGAGCTACTTCAAAACCGGGCCCCTGATGTGGCGCCATACTTGTTGGGCGCAGTGGTGCGCCATGAGAGTCCGGAGGGTGCCGTTGCCGTGCGCCTGACCGAGGTGGAGGCCTACTTGGGCCCCCGTGATTCCGCCGATCCCGATCCGGGTTCGCACAGCTACGGCGGCATGACCGAGCGCAACTCCACCATGTTCGGCCCGCCAGGGTACCTCTACGTGTATTTCAGCTACGGCATGCACTTTAGCGCCAATCTTGTGTGCCGCCCGGAGGGGTTCTCCTCAGGTTGTCTCCTGCGCGCCGGTGAGATTGTAGAGGGGCTGGAGCTGGCCAGACGCCGGCGCCCCACCGCCAAGAACGACGTCGAGCTGGCGCAGGGTCCTGCGCGGTTGGCCAAAGCCATGGGGTTCTCCCGTGAACACAACGGCATGTTCGCCCTCGGTGGGCAGGTCAGTGTCACCTTGCCAAAGACACCGGCGGCGTCACTGATGACCGGACCACGGGTGGGCATTAGCGGACCGGGGGGCACCAGCGAATATCTTTGGCGGTTCTGGCTGGACGGTGAGCCCACCGTGTCAAAGTTCAGACCGGGAGTGGTGCGTTCTTCGCGTCGTCCCGCGTCAACTGCTCCGACAGCTCAATAAGCTCGGTAACTTCCGGATGTAGATCGGCTGGGGTGAGCCGCTGAACCAGACCGGACCTTGACGCCGGCCATTCGTGTGCCAGCAGCGAGTACACGCAGGAGTCAACACGTGCGCCGTCGTGTCCGTGCCGGTAACTGCGCAACACTCCCTCCAGTGTTGCGCCCAACTTCACGATCGCGGCAGCACTGCGCGTGTTGCGGACGTCGCAGCGCAACGTGACCCGCTGGACGGACAGATCCTCGAAAGCAAAGCTCAGCAAGGCCAACTTGGAGGAGGCATTGACGTTGCGGCCCCAGTAATTGCGGCCAAAAAAAGTCATGCCCAGTTCAATCCGTGATTGCTCCGGCACGTAGTCGTACAGGCTGGTGGTCCCCGCCACTGTGTCCGTCTCTTCATCGATGACGGCAAAAGCAATAACGGACGGATCAGCGATCCGGGCAGCGAAAAGTCGTTCCAGGGCACGCCTTGATGTTGGCCGTTCAGAGGCCATGCCCGCCCACATTTCCACATCGATGTAGGGGAACAGATCTGCCGCGTGAGAACGCCGTAGCGGCACAAGCCGGACACCGTGTCCGGGAAGTGAAATGTTGTGTTGCACGGAGAATATATAAGCACCTTTTTGGGCATCCGAAAAGCCCTTCTCCAAGAGGCTGTACCGTGGAGGGGTGAATGAGACTTTTAGTACCCCAGAAACGCCCGCCTCCAGCACCTGCAATGCCCCGGTTAGTCCGCATGTTTCCGCGGTTATTGAAGGTTTGTGCGCCACGGTTACCGACTACCCGAAGCCTGGGATTGTTTTCCAAGATTTAACCCCCGTATTTGCCAACGGACCGGCCCTGAAGCAGGTGGTGGATGCCATAGTTTGTGCCTTCGCCGGAAAGTTCGACGCCGTTGCAGGAGTTGAAGCGCGCGGCTTCCTCTTGGCGGCGGCTGCTGCCTACGCTACGGGTACGGGTGTGATCACCATCCGCAAGGCAGGAAAACTGCCCCGTGAGGTACTTTCCGAAAGCTACTCCCTGGAATACGGTGAGGCCACCTTGGAACTGCATCAAGGAGACGTTCCAGCTGGCACGCGCGTGTTAATTCTTGATGATGTGCTTGCCACGGGCGGGACGCTGGGTGCCGCAGCGGCACTCTTGGAACGCACGGGAGCTGTGGTGGCCGGCGTCGGGGTTGTCTTGGAAATAGACGGCCTTCCCGGCCGGGCTAATCTAGCCGGCCACGAAGTTCTCTCTCTGCTGCACGTCTAGGCTGCTGCACGTCTAAGCTGCTCCCCGTTTAGGCTGCATTGCCATTTGTTGCGCGGATTTTTTGGGCCCGGAGTGGCCCGGCCAAGAAGCGGGATAGAATAGACGGTCCGTCTTTTGGCGGGAAGCCTTACGTATCAGGAGCCTTGCATGTATGACGACGAGTTGGCCCACGAACGCAACTATGTTGACGTCCTTTACGGGCGACTTGATGAACTCCGCGCCGAAAAGGTTGAGCAGTTGGGTGAGGTGCGGCGCGCCAAGTCCATGGGCACGCACCAGAACCGTTCCGAACGCGACGCGTTCGCCACGCTGTACGAGAACCGCCTGGCCCAGCTCAATGCCGTGGATGACAGGCTGGTGTTTGGCCGCCTTGACTTAGACGATGGTCAGGCCCGCTACATTGGCCGCATCGGGCTGCTGTCCGAGGACCTGCGTCAACTTTTGATCGATTGGCGGGCACCGGAGGCTGGCACGTTCTATCAAGCCACGGCCTTTGACCGCATGGGTGTGCGCCGCCGTCGTCATTTGTTGCTCAAGGGCCGCAACGTCAAGGCCATTGAGGACGACGTGCTGGACCACACCATGTTGGTGGATGGCGAGCACGTCCAAGGCGAGGGTGCCTTGTTGGCGGCGCTGAATTCCAAGCGCACCGGACGCATGAATGACATTGTGGGCACCATCCAGGCCGAGCAGGACCGGATTATCCGCTCACCTCTGAGCGGTGCCTTGGTGGTTCAGGGCGGGCCAGGAACCGGAAAAACCGCCGTGGCGCTGCACCGGGCCGCCTACCTGCTGTACACGCACCGCGAACGGCTGCAATCCTCCGGCGTGCTGCTGGTGGGGCCCTCCAACGCGTTCATGAAATACATTGAACGCGTGCTGCCCTCTCTGGGCGAGACCGGCGTGGTCATGGCCAGCGTTGGCAACTTGTTCCCTGGGGTGCAAGCCAAGGCTCCGGAATCTGCACAAACCGCGGAGCTCAAGGGCCGCATAGGAATGGCCAAAATTGTGGCCAACGCCGTGGCCAACCGCCAACGCCTGCCTCAAGGCGATGTTCGGCTCGACGTCGAAGGTACCCGTCTGATCCTTTCCGTCCGCCAGGTGCGCCGCGCCAGGGAGAAGGCCCAGGCCACGGGCTTACCGCACAATGAAGCGCGGGTCACCTTCGTCAAGACTCTGCTGCGCGAACTCACCGAGCAACTACGCGAACACATTGAATCAGCAGGCGCCGGCAATAACGCCGACAGATCCTACCTGGCCGAGGATGTGCGCTCATCACGTGACGTGCGGGTCATGCTCAACTTGTGCTGGATGCCCATGACGGCGCAACAACTCATTGATGAGATGTTCAGCAAGCCGGACATCCTCACAGCCGTGACACCCAACCTCAGCCAAGAGCAGCGCAACCTGCTTGTGCGGGCTCCGGGTTCGCCGTGGAGTGAGTCTGATGTGCCGTTGCTGGATGAAGCAGCCGAACTTCTGGGGGACATGGACGCTACAGGCGGCCGTGCCCAGGCCCATGCCGAATCCCAACGCAAGCGGGACCTGGTCAATGCTGAAAAGGCCATCTCCAACGTGAATCAGCAGCTGGAGGACTCCGGTGTTGACGGCATGTTAACCGCTGAGCAGCTCGCGGACTACAACATTGTGCAAGCGCAGTCCCAGACCAGTGCCGAGCGTGCCCTCACCGACAGGACCTGGGCCTACGGCCATGTGGTGGTGGATGAGGCCCAGGAGCTTTCTCCCATGCAGTGGCGTGTTCTTGTGCGCCGATGCCCCGTTAAATCCTTCACCATTGTGGGCGATATTGCCCAGACCAGTTCCGCATCCGGTGCCACATCCTGGCGGCAGGCGCTGACACCGTTCCTGGGGGAGCGGTGGAACGTGGAGGAGTTGAGCGTCAACTACCGCACGCCTCGGCAGATTGCTGAAGCTGCCGTGCGGATGGCCAATGCTGCCGGACAGTTGGTGTCTGCCCCCAAGGCAGTGCGCGACGGCGAATGGGAACCTGTTGTTGACCAGGTCCAGGCTTCCGGGGTTGTGGCCCAAGTTGTGGCTGTTATGCCTGAGGAAACCGCGGCCGTGGGCGGCGGACTTGTGGCAGTGATTGCCCCGCCATCCATGGTGGCCGAAATCGCTGCGGCGCTGCGGGCCGTGTACGGTTCCCGCATAGGCCACGGTGCAGGCTCGTTGGAGCAGGACATTGTGGTGATTGACCCGCATGAGGCCAAGGGGCTGGAATTTGACGGCGTGATCATTGTGGAGCCAGCAGCACTTCTTGCCGGTGCACAGGGACGTGTGGGGGACCTCTATGTTGCCATGACCAGGCCCACTCGGCGCCTGCGGTTGATTGGCTCGGCCCCCTTGCCCCAAGGCATTGTGGAGTAGCCCCAAAGCTCTGTGGAGTGGCTCGGGGACTCGGCGTGGGCAGCAATGGCGAAGAAACGCCGTCGTGCTGGTAATTTTGTGGTGTGTCTTTGCAAACTGAACTCCGCGTCCCCGAGAATGACTCCAGCTTCGCCAATGTTTGGCAGGAGCTCAAGTGGCGAGGCCTGATCCAGGTCTCCACCGACGAGGCAGCCCTTGAAGAGCTGCTCGCCGGGGATCCCATCACGTACTATTGCGGCTTCGATCCCACCGCCCCCAGCCTGCACTTGGGCAACTTGGTGCAGTTGCTGACCATGCGGCGAATGCAGTTGGCCGGCCACAAACCGCTGGGTCTGGTGGGAGGCTCCACCGGACTGGTGGGGGATCCGCGCCCCACAGCCGAGCGCACCATGAACTCCAAGGAAACCGTGACGGAGTGGGTGGGCTACCTGCAGGGCCAGGTGCAGCGCTTTCTGTCCTTCGAAGGCCAGAGCGCTGCTCGCATGGTCAACAACCTCGACTGGACTGCGCCGATGTCCGTGCTGGACTTCCTGCGCGACGTTGGCAAGTACTTCCGCGTGGGCACCATGATCAAGAAGGACATTGTGGCCTCCCGTCTGAACTCGGATGAGGGCATCAGCTACGCGGAGTTCAGCTACCAGATCTTGCAGGGCATGGACTACTTGGAGCTTTACCGCCAATATGGTTGCGTGCTCCAGCAAGGCGGCTCCGATCAGTGGGGCAACCTGACCAGCGGTACCGATCTGATCCGCAAGGTGGAGGGCGTCTCCGTGCATGCACTGGGCACGCCGCTGATCACCAACTCCGACGGCACCAAGTTCGGCAAGAGCGAGGGCAATGCCATCTGGCTTGACCCAGCCATGTGCAGCCCCTTCGACATGTACCAGTTCTGGCTCAATACCGCCGATGCTGACGTTGTTGACCGCTTGAAAGTATTCACTTTCCTCTCCCGCGAACAAATTGAGGCCATTGCGGTTTCGGTTGCGGAAAAGCCGCAAGCCCGTGAAGGCCAACGAACCCTTGCCTTCCAGGTGACATCTCTGGTGCACGGCGTGGATGCCGCGTTGAAGGTCATCGCGGCCTCGGCAGCGCTGTTCGGCCAGGGTGATCTGGCTGAGCTGGACTTGGGGACACTGGAATCGGCTACCCGTGAGCTGCCGCGTTCCGCTGCGCCGGCAGCCGGCTTGGGCATTGTGGAGCTGTTGGTGGCTTCCGGGTTGTCCAAGACAAATTCCGAAGCCCGCCGCACAGTAGGGGAGGGTGGTGCCTACGTGAACAATGCGAAGGTCACCGATCTGGACGCCGTACTGGGTGTGGAGCAGGCACTGCACGGCAAGTACCTGTTGGTACGCCGTGGCAAGCGCACCCTAGCCATGGTTGAATTAGCCGCCTAATACACTGGAACGCCCGCATCAGATTCGCGTACCCGTCCCCGATTTGCGTTGGGGGCGGGTATCTGTGTATTGTTTATCGAGTTGTCCTGATGAAGGGCGGCGTGACTAGCGGGAAAATGATTGTGTTTTGGTTGTTTTCTTGGGTTGTGTGGTGTGGTTCGCTGGAAAGTGGATTTGCATTGCGGCCCGGGTTGGTCTAGGATTGGAAAGTTGCCCCGGCGCTGATCGTCACGGATTGTTTGATGGTTCGGATGTGTTGGTTGGGTGTGGTTGTTGTTTGAGAACTCAATAGTGTGCCAA